>JAOUIL010000030.1 GCA_029883975.1 Betaproteobacteria bacterium | reverse complement strand
CTTCGAGCAGCAGCGCGTGCGGCACGCGCCCGTCGATGATGTGCACGCTCTTCACGCCGTTGCGTGCGGCATCGAGCGCCGAGCCGATCTTGGGCAGCATGCCGCCCGAGATCACGCCTTTCGACACCAGGTCGTCGATGCGCCGCGGCGTGAGCCCGGTGAGCAGCTTGCCGTTCTTGTCGAGCACGCCCGGCGTGTTGGTGAGCACCACCAGCTTCTCCGCGCGCAGGATCTCGGCGAGCTTGCCGGCGACGAGGTCGGCGTTGATGTTGTAGGTCGTGCCGTCCGCGCCGGTGCCGATCGGCGCCACCACCGGGATGAAGCCGCCCTGCTCGAGTGTCGAGATGATCGCCGGGTCGATCGATTCGATCTCGCCCACCTGGCCGAGGTCGACGGGGCCGTTGTCCTTCGAGGCGAGCACCATCTTCTTCGCGCGGATGAAGACGCCATCCTGGCCGGTGAGGCCCACCGCCTTGCCGCCGGCCTGGTTGATGAGCTCGACCACTTCCTTGTTCACTGTGCCGCCGAGCACCATCTCCACCACGTCCATGGTCTCGCGGTCGGTGACGCGCATGCCCTGGATGAACTCGCCCTTCTTGCCGAGCTTGGCGAGCATCTGCTCGATCTGCGGGCCGCCGCCGTGCACCACCACCGGGTTCATGCCGACGAGCTTGAGCAGCGCCACGTCGCGCGCGAAACCCGCCTTCAGCGCGTCGTCGGTCATCGCGTTGCCGCCGAACTTGACGACGATCGTCTTGCCGTGGAAGCGCTGGATGTAGGGCAGCGCCTCGGCGAGGATGCGCGCCTTCTGCGCGGCGTCGGCTTGCGGGTCCATCGGCGCGTTCATGATGCGCCGGATTCTACAAACAAAAAAGGGCCGGCGCGCGTGCGCCGGCCCCCGTCGCGCGACTGCGGCGCGGGTTACTGGACCGCGATCTGCTTGCGCGCCGCCGCGGCCTTCTTCGGCAGCGTCAGCTCGAGCAGGCCGTCGCGGTACTTCGCCTCGACCTTGGACTCGTCCAGCTCCTGCGGCAGCGTGAAGCTGCGCGTCGCCTTGCCGTACAGGCGCTCGACGTGCAGCACGCGCTCGTCCTTGCCGGCCTCGCGCTCCTGCTTCACCTCGGCCTCCAGCGTCACTTGCGCGCCGTCGACGCTGACGTGGATGTCCTCCTTCTTCACGCCCGGGATCTCGGCGGTCACCAGGTAGGCGCCGTTCTTCTCGGCGACGTCCACCTTCATGCGCGGCGCCACCGCCTCGCGCGGCTCGTAGCCGTACGGGCGCACCAAGAAGCCCTTGAAGAAGTCGTCGACCAGGTCGTTCAGCGGGTCAAAACGGGTGATATTGCTCATGTCGTCTCTCCTTTGCATGTCCGGTGGGGCACCAGCCCCGTAGCGCTTAGGTGCGGCCGGCGCGGGGGCGATTCAAGCCCCCCTCCTTTAGAATCCCCCCACCCCCCATGGCCGCCCAGGACGCCTTTCGCAAGCAGCTCGAAGCCCTGCGGCCCTACCTGGTGCGCTATGCCGCCCTGCAGTTGCGCGACGCGGCGGCCGCCGAGGACGCGGTGCAGGAGGCGCTGCTCGCCGCGCTCGCCGGGGAAGCGGGCTTCGCCGGGCGCGCCAACCTGCGCACCTGGGTGACGGGGATCCTCAAGCACAAGATCGTCGACGTCATCCGGCGCCAGGCGCGCGAGCCAGCGCTGCCCGAGGAGGCCGAGGAGGGGCTGGAGGAGTTCGACGGGCTGTTCACGCGCAACGGCCACTGGGCCGAGCGGCCGACGGGCTGGGCGGACCCCGACGGCGCACTCGAGCAGGCGCAGTTCTTGCGCGCGCTCGAGATGTGCCTCGAGCGCCTGCCCGCGCGCACCGCGCGCGTGTTCATGATGCGCGAGCACCTCGGGCAGGAGACCGCCGAGATCTGTAAGGAACTCGGCATCACCCCGACCCACTGCTGGGTGATGCTCTACCGTGCACGCATGACGCTGCGCGAATGCCTGCAGCAGACCTGGTTCGGAAAATGATGGGGATCATTTCCTGCAAGGAAACCACGCGCCTCGTGTCGCAGGGGCTCGATCGCGAGCTCGCCTTCGGCGAGCGCGTCGCGCTGCGCGTGCACCTCGTGATCTGCCTGGGCTGCCGGCGCGCGGGGCGGCAGATGGAGTTCCTGAGAAAGGCGGTGCGCGAGCTGGCGGAGATCGACCTCAGGACCGGGTTCTAGGCGAGGCGAGGAACACCGCGGCGCCGAGCGCCGTCATCGTGCACACGATGAGCGGCCCCGCGGGCAAGTCGCGCAGCAGCGAGAGCGCGAGCCCCCCCGCGTAGCCCACCGCGCCGATCGCGTAGCACGCCGCCAGGCGGCGCTTCGCGAGGCGGTGGGTGGCGAGCGCGGGCACGATCAGCGTGGTGAACACGAGGTACAGCCCCACCAGCTGCACCGACAAGGTCACCGCGCAGGCGAAGATCAGGTAGAAGCGGACGCGCCCGCCGCCCGCGCCGAGCCAGAACCAGGCGGCGAGGATCGCGGCGCTCGCCGCCGCCACCCAGGGCAGCGACGAAGGGCTCACCCACAGGATCTGGCCCACGAGCAGGTCTTTCAGATGCTCGGCGCCGCGCGGGTTCGCCGCGAGCAGCAGGATCGCGGCGTTCGCCGCGACGATGAAGGCGACGCCGATGATCGCCTCCTGCACCTGCGGCCAGCGGCGCTCGGTCCAGCCGAGCGCGAGCGCCCCGGCGAGCGCCGCGCCGAGCGCCCAGGACTGCACGGCGAGGCCATGGGTCTCGTAGCCGAGCGATTGCGCGAGCACCACGCCGAGCCCGGCGATCTGCGCCACCGCGAGGTCGATGAAGACGATGCCCCGCGCGAGCACCTGCATGCCGAGCGGGGCATGCGTCGCCGTGACGAGGAGTCCCGCGGCGAGCGCGGGCCACAGCAGGTCGAGCCAGCTCATCGCGCCGCCGCCTTGAGGCGCACGATCGTGTCCTCGAACAGGCCGTACAGGTCCTTCGCGCCCTCGGTGCCGCCGACCGTGAACGGCACCACCACCGCGGGCAGCCTGGCCTCGTGCGCGAGCCAGTCGGCGGCGCGCGGGTCGCTGTAGGCCGAGCGCACCACCGCCTTCGCGGGCGATTGCTTGAGCCCCGCGAGCAGCTCGGCGAGGTGAGCGGCCGAGGGCGGCAGGCCGGGCTTGGGCTCGAGGGTGCCGACCTCGCGCAGGCCGAGCCAGGCGATGAAGTACGAGAGGTCCTTGTGGTAGACGACGATCGGCATGCCCGCGAGCGGCTCGGCCTCGCGCTCCCAGCGCAGCGTCACCGCCTGCCAGCGCTTCTGGAACTCGACCTCGCGCTCGAGGTAGTAGGACGCGTCCTTCGCGTCGAGCACGCTCATGCGCTGCGCGAGCGCCTTGGCGACGCGCGCGATGTTGCGCGGGTCGAGGTGCAGGTGCGGATTGCCCGACGCGTGCACGTCGCCCATCGCGCGGTCGACGCGCTGCGGCACCTCGATCAGCTTCGCCGCCGAGGCGGCCTCGAAGTAGCCGCGCTGCCCGAGCTGGATCTTCGGGTTGCCGGACTGGGTGAGCACGAGCGGCAGCCAGCCCACTTCCAGCTCGGCGCCGGTGCACACCACGAGGTCCGCGCGGCGCGCGCGCGCGATGAGGCTCGGGCGCGCTTCCACGTGGTGCGGATCCTGCAGGGCGTTGGTCGCGGTGTAGACGCTCGCGCGCTCGCCGCCGAGCTCGCGCGCGAGCGCGCCCCACTCCGGCGTGCAGGCGAAGATGTCGAGCGCGGCGAGCGCCCGCAAGGGCGCCGCCGCCAGCAACAGCACGATCAGGAATCTCATGGCGGCCTCCTAGAACTTGTGGGCGCCGTGCGCGCCCAGGCTGAAGATGTACTGCACCAGCACCTGCCGGTCGGTGGCGTCGGCGCGCGACTTGTCCTCCGCGTACTGCAGACGCAGGCGGCTGAACTCCGAGCCGCTCCAGTCGATCATCGCCGTGACGCGCGAGGGATCGTGCTCGACCGCGAGCGGGCCCGCCAAGGGGACGGCGGTGTCCACCGTGCCACGATCCAGCCGGTCCAAGCGCAGGCCGGCGCGCCAGCGCGGCATGAACTGGTAGACCGCCTGCAGGTACCAGCCCGACTGGCGGCTCGCGTAGTCGCCGGTGGCGGGCGCCACGCCGTCGTCGTAGCCGAGCTCGCCATTCTCTTTCGAGCGGAAGACCTCGCCTTGCAGCTTGAAGTTGGTCTGCGTGGGGTTGCCGTTCGGCGCCCACTTGAGGATGAAATCGGCGATCCACAGCTCGCTCGTACCGGTGAACGACTGCGTGACGCCGCCGTCCTCGAACGAGCGCTCCTCGGGCGTCGCGCGCAGGTACGACAGCCCCGCGCGCCAGGCGGTGCTCGCGCCGACGTCGCCGCCCAGGTGCGCGAACAGGCTCGCCGCGTTCGCGCCGTTGCGGCTTTCCTCGGTCGCGGGAAACGGGCGGCCGCGGCCGGCCTCGGCGCCGAGCTCGACGAACAGGTCGGTCGGCGCGAGCCAGCGCAGCTGCACGCCGTCGTCGTTGTAGCGCCCGCCGAGGAACGCCTTGTACGGCAGCGGCGCATCCTGGAAGTCCCAGGCGTGCTGGTGGATCTCGTTCTGGTAGCCGATGCCGGACAGGAACCGCCCGCCCTTCAGCGTGAAGCCGCGTCCCAGCGCGAGCGTCTGGAAGTACGCCTCCTCCACCTCGACTTCGTTCTCGGGCGTGAGCGCCGCGGTCATGTAGCCGCGGAAGTACGGGTCGATGCTCGCCGAGATCGTCAGCTCCGATTCGCCCAGGCTGAAGCCGCGCTCGGCCGGGCCGACCTCGCCGCCCGAGGGCGCGAAGCCGTCGATGCGATAGTTCTCGGGATCCTGCGAGCTCGAGGCTGCCGTGCCCTGCAGGATGAGAGAGATGTCGGGATTGAACGCCTTGGCGCCGCCCACCTGCGCCTGCGCGGGCGCGACCGCCGCGGCGAGCGCCGCGGCGCACCACAACTTGCGTTGCATGAAATGCCTCCTCGAAAGGGATCGTCAACGCGCGCCGGCAGGACCGGCGCGCCCGAACCACCGCTTCAGAGGAGAGTGGGCGGACCTCGCGAGGAGGGCTCGAGCGGCGCGCCGGCGCGCGCCGAGGGAACGACGGCGGCGACGGCCGCCGCGGCCGGCGCTTCTTCGGTGAAGACCACGGCAGCGCAGTCGATCGCGCCGAGCACCGTGCCGAGCGCGTCGTGCTGCGCGCACAGCGGGGACTGCTCGTCGGCCGTGCCGACGTGCCACAGCGGGTGCTCGAGCGCGGCCTGCTGCGCCGCGAGCAGCACCGCGACGAGCAGCGCGCCGAGGATGCGTCTTACGCTAAGCACTGCTCCAGCCCGGCGAGGAACAGGTCCTTGGGCAGGTTCTTGCCGATGAAGACCAGGATCGAGGACTTCTTCTCGCCCTTCGCCCAGGGCTTGCCCATGTCGCCGCCCATCATCATGTGCACGCCCTGGAAGACGACGCGGTTGCTCTTCCCCTTCATCCACAGCACGCCCTTGTAGCGCAGGAGATCAGGCCCGTAGACCTGGATCATGCCGGAGAGGAAATTCTCCAGCTTGTCGCCGTCGAAAGGCTTGTCGGAGCGGAACACGAATGAGGCCACCTGGTCGTGGTGGTCGTGGTGCGCATCCACCAGGAACTCGGGGTCGAGCTCGAGGATCGCGTTCAGGTTGAAGCCGCGGATGTCGAGGATCTCCTCGATCGGCGCCTCGCCGAAATGCACTTTCTTGACCGGCGCGCGCGGGTTCATGTGCTTCAGGCGCTCGACCAGCGCCTTCACGTCGTCTTCCGTCACCAGGTCGGTCTTCGACATGAGGATCCGGTCGGCGAAGCCCACCTGCTCCTGCGCCTCGTGGAACTCGTCGAGCTGCTTGTGCGCGTGCTTCGCGTCCACCACCGTGAGGATGGAGTCGAGCAGGTAGTAGTTGCCGATCTCCTCGTCGGTGAAGAAGGTCTGCGCGACGGGGCCCGGGTCGGCCATGCCGGTGGTCTCGATCACCACGCGGTCGAACTTGAGTTCGCCGCTGCCGCGGCGCTCCTTGAGCGTGCCGAGGATGCGGATCAGGTCGCCGCGCACGGTGCAGCAGATGCAGCCGTTGTTCATCTCGACGATCTGCTCGTCGGACTTCTCGATCAGGTCGCTGTCCACGCCGACCTCGCCGAACTCGTTCTCGATCACGGCGATCTTCTGCCCGTGGTCCTCCTTGAGGATGCGGTTCAGGAGCGTTGTCTTGCCCGCGCCGAGAAAGCCGGTGAGGATCGTCACCGGCACCATCTGGTCCTGTTGCATGGCAGCAGTATAAATGGGGACAGACCTCATTTTTCTCATCTGCAGATGAGAAAAATGGAGTCTGTCCCTATTTCCAGGGCGGGCGGCGGCCGACGGCCTTTTCCAGCGCCTCGAGCTCGTCGTCGCCATGCGTTTCCATTGCGGCGGCGGCGATGTAGGAGCCCTGGCGCGGCGTGGCGTAGAAGAGCTGCGGGGCGTCGTGGTGGCGGGTGGTGGCGGTCACGCGCTCGCGCGGATTGGCGTTCGAGGCCATGGCGATCGTGCCATAGCAGGTGCAGAAGTAGGTGCTGTCGTGGCGCGCTTCCACGTAGCAGCCGGTGCCGCGGATGCCCGCGGTGACGGTGGGCGTGACGATGCGCACGTCCCCCTGCGCGCGCCGGCCGAACACTGCGCCAAGCGCGCCGGTGAGCACGCGCAGGCCCGTGACGAAGAAGGGCTCCGGGCCCGGCGCGAGGCGCAGCTCGCTGCCCGCGCGCAGCATGAAAGCATCGCTGCCCACGGCGAACAGCACGAAGCCGTCCGCCAGGGTCTGCACCAGGTCGCCCGTGCGGATGACGGCATCCGCGCCGATGCGCTTGCCGTTCACGCGCACCTCGCCGCGCAGCGCTTGGATGCGGCCGGAAGACTGCGCCAGCGCGCCGAGCGGCAGCAGAGCGCCCGCGGCGAGGGCCGCCGAGCCGGAGAGGAAATCGCGGCGCTGCAGTGCGGCACCCAAGCATGCGCTCTCGGATCTCATCGTCATGGTAGTCGAGCCTCCCACGAGTTCATGACAGCCAAATGAGAAAAATGAGGTCTGTCCCTATTTACGCACCACCAGCAGGCCCTTGAGGTACTCGCCCTCCGGGAACTCGAGCGCCACGGGGTGGTCGGGCGCGGCGTGGAAGCGCTCGAGGATCGCGGCCTCCGCCCCCGCGTCGAGCGCGGCGCCGGCGACGATCGACTGGAACAGCTCGCCCGACACGCCGCCCGAGCAGGAGAAGGTGGCGAGCAGCCCGCCCGGCGCGAGCAGCTTGAACGCGAGCAGGTTCACATCCTTGTAGGCGCGCGCGGCGTTCTTCGCCTGCGCGGCGGTGGGCGCGAACTTCGGCGGGTCGAGCACCACGAGGCCGAACCTCGCGCCCCCGTCGCGCAACGCGCGCAGGTGCGCGAACACGTCCGCCTTGACGAACTCGACCTTCGCCGCGTCGAGCGGGTTGGCGGCGAGGTTGTCGCGCGCCACTTCCAGCGCCGGCGCCGAGCTCTCGAGCGCGAGCACGCGCTTCGCGCCGCCCGCGGCCGCGGCGATGGCGAATCCGCCCGTGTAGCAGAAGCCGTCGAGCACCTCCCGCCCCGCGGCGAGCGCGCGCACGCGCTGGCGGTTCTCGCGCTGGTCGAGGAAGAAGCCGGTCTTCTGCCCTTCCTCCACGTCCACGCGGAAATTGAGCCCGTACTCGATGATCGGGCAGCGCCGCGCCTCGCGATTTCCGCGGGCGAAGCCGGCGCGCGCCTCCAGCCCCTCGAGCTTTCGCACCTCGGCGTCGGAGCGCTCGTACACGGCCTCGCAATGCGTTTCCTCCACCAGCGCATCGAGGATCGCCTCGCGCCAGCGCTCCGCGCCCGCCGACAGGAACTGCGCGACCAGCACGTCGGCGTAGCGGTCGACCACCACCCCCGGCAGGCCGTCGGACTCGCCGTGCACGAGGCGCAGGGCGTTGCTGTGCTTCGCGGCGGCGAGCGCCGCGCGCATCGCCACCGCGGCGGCGACGCGCCGCCTGAAGAAACCGGCGTCGATCGCTTCCTGCGGCGCGAAGCTCCACACGCGCGCGCGGATCTGCGACTTCGGGCTCCAGGCGGCGTGCGCGAGCAGCGCGCCCGAGGCGCTCTTTACCTCGACCGTCTCGCCCGGCGCGGGCTTGCCCGCGACGCGCTCCACCGCCCCGGAGAAGATCCACGGGTGGCGGCGCAGCAGCGACTTCTCGCGCCCCTGCTTGAGGATCAGGGCGCTCATTTCTTCTTCGCCCGCGGATGCGCGGCGTCGTATACCTTCGCCAGCGCCTGGTAGTCGAGATGCGTGTAGACCTGCGTCGTTGCGATGCTCGCGTGGCCGAGCATCTCCTGCACCGCGCGCAGGTCCTGCGAGGACTGCAGCACGTGCGAGGCGAACGAGTGGCGCAGCATGTGCGGGTGCAGCCGCCCCGCGATCCCCTGGCGCGCGGCGAGCCGCGCCAGCTGGCGCTCGACCACGCCGGGCGCGATGCGCCGGCCGCGCGCGCCCACGAACAGGGCCTTCTCGCCGGGCGCGGCAAGCTGCGCGCGCGCGCCGATCCAGGCGGCGAGCGCAGCGCGCGCGCGCGTGCCCACGGGCACGGTGCGCGTCTTCGCGCCCTTGCCGGTCACCGTGACCTCGCTCTCGCGCAGGTCGAGCCGGCCGTCTTCCAGGTCGAGCGCCACGAGCTCGGCCAGGCGCAGCCCCGAGGAGTACAGCAGCTCGAACATCGCCGCGTCGCGCGCCGCCGCCGGCGTGTCCGCCGCCGCGGGCTCGAGCAGCCGGCCGACCTGCTCCACCGAGAGCGCCTTGGGCAGGCGCCGCCCGGGCTTGGGCGCGCGCACGCCGTCCACCGGGTTCGCGCCGAACCCCTTGTGGCGCGCAAGCCACCGGTACAGCCCGCGCCAGGCCGACAGCAGGCTCGCCAGCGAGCGCGGCGCGAGGCCGCGCGCGTGCATCTGCGCGACGTAGCGGCGCACCTGCGCCCCGTCGAGCTGCGCGAGACGCCCGCCGTCCAGCAGCTCGAGCAGCACGTCGAGGTTGCGCCCGTAGATCGCCAGGCTGCGCGGCGCGAGGCGGCGCTGGTGCGCGAGCGCGCCGAGGTATTCCTGGACCGCGGGCCGGTCCGGATGCGTGGCCGCGCTCCCCGCTAGAGCCGCGCGGCGAGCGCCGCCGCGGTGAGCTCGCCGATGCGGCGCAGGTACAGCGTTCCCATCTCGGCGTAGAAGCGCTGCGCGTCCTCGCTGCCGAGCGCGAGCAGGCCGACGGCCCGCGTCTGCCCGAGCGGCACGAGCGCCAGCGAGCGGATGTGCTCGCGCGCGTCGCCGAACCAGGCGAGGAACGGGCTCGCCGCGGCCGGGCCGCACTGCGGCGCGCCCATCGCCTCGACCTGCGCGCGCAGCGCGTCCTCCACCGGCGCGGCTTCGGGCGCGTCCGCCGGCAGCGCGCGCCCCCAGAGCCGCAGCGCGACGTGCGGCACGGAGAAATCCTCGCGCAGGTGGAAATGCAGCGCCTGCACGGCGGCCGCGAAATCGCGCGCGGCCGCGAGCCCCATGGCGAGGCGGTGCACCTTCTCGCTGATGGCGTCGTTCGCCTCGCCGAAGCGGATCAGCTCCGCGAGCTTGCCCTCGAGCAGCTTCACCTTCTCGCGCAGCGACAGGATCTGGCGCTCGGCGAGCGGGATCGCGCGCCCGCCGTAGGGATGCGTCACGAAGATGGATTCGAGCAGCTCGGGATGCTGGTCGAAGAACTGCGGGTGCGTGCGGAAAAACTGGGCGACTTCTTCTGCGGTCATGGCGGCCCTTGCAGGTCGATGCGGCCCTCGAACACGGTGCGCGCGGGGCCCTTCATCCAGACGGCATTGTCGCCGCCCGCCCAAGCGATGGTCAACGCTCCGCCGCGCGTTTGCACGCGCACCGGGGAATCGAGCAGCCCGCGCGCCATGCCCGCCACGGCCGCCGCGCACGCGCCGGTGCCGCAGGAGAGCGTCTCGCCTGCGCCGCGCTCCCAGACGCGCAGCCGCAGCGCGTGGCGGTCCACCACCTGCATGAAGCCGGCGTTCACGCGGTCGGGAAAGCGCGCGTGGTGCTCGAGCTGCGGGCCCTGCGTGGCGACCGGCGCGGCGTCCACGTCGGCCACCAGCTGCACCGCGTGCGGGTTGCCCATGGAAAGGACGGCGAGCTCTACGCGCGCGCCGCCCACCTCGAGCGGCTGCACGAGCGGCGCGTCCAGGCGCGGCGGCCCCATGTCCACGCTCACCTCGCCGTCGTCCTCCAGCCGCGGCACGATCACGCCGCCCAGCGTCTCGACGCGGATCTCGTTCTTGCCCGTCAGGCCCCGGGCGCGCACGTACTTCACGAAGCAGCGCGCGCCGTTGCCGCACTGCTCGACCTCGCCGCCGTCGGCGTTGAAGATGCGGTAGCCGAAGTCGTTGCGCGGGTCCTTGGCTTTCTGCACCACCAGCACCTGGTCGCAGCCGACGCCGAAATGCCGGTCGGCGAGGCGCCGCAGCTGCTCGCGCGCCAGGGCGAAAGGCTCGCGCGTCGCGTCGAGCACGACGAAGTCGTTGCCCGCGCCCTCCATCTTGGTGAACGCGACTACAGGCAAGCGCGCAGCGTGGCGGCCACGTGGCGCAGCTGCTCGTCGGCGAGCTGCGGGTAGATCGGCAGCGAGAGCACCTCGCGCGCCGCGGCCTCCGAGGCCGGCAGCGAGATCCTGCCGTACTCCTTCTCGAACACCGGCTGCTTGTGCAGAGGAACGGGGTAGTAGATGCCGGCCGCGATGCCCGCGTCGGCGAGCGCCTTGCGCGCCTCGTCGCGGCGCGCGGCGAGGCGCACGGTGAACTGGTGGTAGATGTGCGTGCCCCTGCCGTGCTCGAAAGGCAGCTGCAGCTTCGCGCCCGCGAGCAGCTCGCGGTAGCGCGCCGCGTGCGCGCGCCGCGCGGCGGTGAAGCGCGCGAGGTGCGGCAGCTTCACGCGCAGGATCGCCGCCTGGATCTCGTCCAGGCGGCTGTTCAGGCCGATCACCTCGTGCGCGTAGGTCACCTTGCTGCCGTGGTGCCGCAGCATCCTCAGCATCGCGTCGTGCTTCGCCTCGCGCGTGGTCACCAGGCCCGCGTCGCCGTAGGCGCCGAGGTTCTTGGTCGGGTAGAACGAGAAGCCGCCGAAATCGCCCCAGGCGCCCGCGGCGGTGCCCGCCCAGTCGGCGCCGATCGCCTGCGCGCAGTCCTCGACCAGCACCAGGCCGCGCTTGCGGCACAGCTCCACGATCGGCGGCATGTCGGCGCACTGGCCGAACAGGTGCACGACGATCACGGCGCGCGTCTTCGGCGTGAGCGCGCGCTCGAGCGTCGCCGCCGTCAGGTTGAAGGTCGCCGGGTCGATGTCGGCGAACACCGGCCGCGCGCCGACGTAGGCGATCGCCTCGGCGGTGGCGATGAACGTGAAGGCGGGCGTCAGCACCTCGTCGCCCGGGCCGATGCGCGCGGCGCGCAGCGCGAGGTGCAGCGCGTCGGTGCCGGAGTTGCACGCCACCGCGTGCGGCACGCCGCAGAGCGTGGCGATCTCCCTCTCCAGCGCCGCGCCCTCCGGCCCGAGGATGAAGTGGCCCGAGGCGAGCACGCGCTCCACGGCCTTGCGGATGTCCGCGCCGAGCTCCGCCTGCTCGGCGGCGAGATCCAGGATGGGCACTTTCATGGTTGCACCGCCTGGAAGCGCTCGAGGCGCGCCCGCACCAGTCGGCCGACTTCGAGCGCGAGCGCCAGCGCCTGGCGCCCGTCCTCGCCGCCGACCAGCGGCGCACCGCCGCCGCGCGCCGCCTCGACGAAGTCGAGGACCTCCGCGCGCAGCTCGTCGCGGTCGTCATACGAGGACTCGACCTCCGCGATGCCGCCGCCCCTGGCATCGCGGCGCACGAGGCGCAGCTTGCCCGCCTGCAGGTCGGCCGAGGCGTAGCCGTCGGCCTGGAACACGCGCAGCTTCCTCACCGGCTGCTGGCTCACGCGGCTCGCCGACAGGTTGGCCACGCAGCCGTCGGCGAACTCCAGGCGCACGCTGGCGATGTCGATCGAGTCGGTCAGCACGTGAAAGCCGCAGGCCGAGACGTGCGCCAGCTCGCTTCGCGCCATCGACAGCACGAGGTCGAGGTCGTGGATCATCAGGTCGAGCACCACGTCGACGTCGATGCCGCGCTGCTTGAAGCCGGCGAGCCGCTCGCACTCGATGTACAGCGGCCTGCCGAGCGCGGCCGAGAGCGCGCGGAACGCGGGATTGAAGCGCTGCAGGTGCCCGACCGCCAGCAGCGCGCCGCCCTTCTTCGCCGCGGCGATCAGCGCGTCGGCCTCGGCGAGCGTCGTGGCGATGGGCTTTTCCACCAGCACGTGCACGCCCGCCTCCAGGAACGGCAGCGCCACGTCGCGGTGGCGCGGCGTGGGCACGGCGACGCACACGAGGTCCACCGCGCCGGCGAGCGCGCGCGGGTCGTCGTGCGCCGCGCAGCCGAGCTTGGCCGCGACGCTCTTCGCGCGCGCCGGGTCGGCGTCGACCACCGCCACGAGCTCCACGCCCGGGGCGGCCGCGAGCTTCTCGGCATGGAACTGCCCGAGGTAGCCCACCCCGACGACGGCGGCGCGCAGCTTGTTCTTCGCCATGGCGGGCATTCTAGTCGTTATAGAAGGACGCCTCGCCCGGCGGGCGCGTCTTGAAGCGCCGGTGCGACCACAGGTACTGCTCGGGCATCGTCTCGATGGCCTTCTCGATGTAGGCGTTCATGCGCCGCGTGTCGGCCTCGACGTCGGCGGTGGGGAAGTGCTCCCAGGGCGGCTCGATCTTCACCTCGTAGCCCGCGCCCCCGGGCAGCATGCGCGTCACGCACGGCAGCACCCTGGCACCCGTCATGGCAGCGATGCGCGACAGCCCCGGCACGGTGGCCGCCGGCACGCCGAAGAACGGCACGAACACGGCGTCGCGCGGCCCGTGGTCGAGGTCGGGCAGGTAGAAGAACGGCCGGTGCTCGCGCACCATCGCGCGGATGGCCACGCGCGCGCCCTCGTTGCGCGACACCTGGCGCACGTTGCCGAAGCGCCCGCGCCCGTGCAGCAGGATCCTGAGCAGCACCGGGTCCTTCTGCCGCTGGTAGATGCCGACCATGTCGAGCTCGCAGCCCAGGCGCGTGGCCGCCGCGTCCAGCCCGACGAAGTGCGGCACGAACAGGATGACCGGCGTGCCGGCGAGCGCGCGCACGTGCTCCAGGCCCTGGACGCGGATCAGGCGCTCGACGCGCGCGCGCGGCGCCCACCACAGGATGCCGCGCTCGACGAAGCTGCGCGCGAACGCGCGGAAGTGCGCGCGCGCCAGGCGCTCGCGCGCCGCGGGGTCCATGCGCGGGAAGCACTTGGCGAGGTTGATGCGCGTCACGCGGCGGCGCGAGCGCACCAGCCAGAACATCGCGCGGCCGATGGCGTTGCCGATCGCCGCCTGCGCGCCGAGCGGCAGCAGGTGGATCAGCCACATCAGGCCGAGCAGCAGCCGGCTCACGGCGGCGGCGGCGCGCCGTGCGGGCGCTTGTAGCGGTTGTAGCTCCACATGTACTGCTCGGGCCGCTCGCGGATCGCTTCCTCCAGTGCGCGGTTGATGCGCCGCGCCGGGCTCTCGCCGGGCAGCGCCGGCGCGAGCGGCAGGATGCGCACCGCGTAGCCCGCGCCGCGCGGCAGGCGCTCGCACATGGCGAGGAACGCGGCGCAATCCTCGCGCGCGGCGAACTTGCCGGCGAGCGTCATCGTGTAGGCCGGGCGGCCGAAGAACTCGACCCACTCGCCCTCGCCCCTGCCCGGCACCTGGTCGGGCAGGATGCCGATCGCCTCGCCGCGCCTGAGCGCCGCGAGCAGCATGCGCACGCCGGCCGTGCTCGCCGGCGCGAGCGCGATGTTCTTCCTCTCGCGCCCCTCGACGATCACGCGCTGCAGCCGCTCCTTCTTGTGCGGCCGGTAGAGCACGGTGAGCGGCATGTGCCCGGAGGCGACGAGCGGCGTGATCTCGAAGCAGCCGTAGTGCGGGGTGAAGAAGACGATGCCCTTGCCCGCGGCGCGCGCCGCGAGCACCGCCTCCATCCCCTCGACGCGGCGGATGAGGGCGCGCAGCTCCGCGCCGGGGCGCAGCCACATCCTGGGCGCCTCGAACACCATCTTGCCCGCCTCGGCCACCGCGGCGCGCCGGTGCCGCGCGTCGCCGTAGCCCGCCTGCGCGAGGTTGGCGCGCAGCCGCGCGCGCCACTTGGCCGCGAAGGCGTAGATGACCCAGGCCACCGCGACGCCCAGCGCATGCACGAAGGCGAGCGGCAGGCGCGCCAGCAGCTGCATCATCTGCTATCCTTCAAGCCTTTTTTTCGAGGCGACGCCAGGGCGATGAGCGATTTTCTCTTCACTTCAGAGTCGGTTTCCGAGGGGCACCCGGACAAGGTGGCGGACCAGATCTCCGACGCCGTGCTGGATGCGATTCTAAGCCAGGACAAGCGCGCCCGCGTCGCCGCGGAGACGCTGGTCAAGGACAACCTGGTGGTGCTCGCCGGCGAGATCACCAAGAGCCGCGAGGCGCACGTCGACTACCAGGAGGTCGCGCGCCGCACGATCAACCGCATCGGCTACAACGACCCGAAAATCGGCTTCGACGCCGAGGGCTGCACGGTGGTGGTCGCCTACGGCGAGCAGTCGAAGAACATCGCGCAGGGCGTGGACCGCGAAGTGGACATGGACCAGGGCGCGGGCGACCAGGGCCTGATGTTCGGCTACGCCTGCGACGAGACGCCGACGCTGATGCCGCTCGCCATCTACCTCTCGCACCGCCTGGTCGAGCGCCAGTCGGAGCTGCGCCGCGACGGGCGCCTGCCCTGGCTGAGGCCCGACGCCAAGTCCCAGGTCACCATCCGCTACGCGAACGGCAAGCCCGAGGCGATCGACACCGTGGTGCTCTCCACGCAGCACGCCTCTGGCATGGCGCAGAAGCAGATCGAGGAGGCGGTGATCGAGCAGATCATCAAGCCCGTGCTGCCGAAGAACCTGGTGAAGGGCAAGGTGAAGTACCTCGTCAATCCCACCGGCAGCTTCGAGATCGGCGGGCCGAAGGGCGACTGCGGCCTCACCGGCCGCAAGATCATCGTCGACACCTACGGCGGCTCCGCGCCGCACGGCGGCGGCGCCTTCTCCGGCAAGGATCCGTCCAAGGTGGACCGCTCGGCGGCCTATGCCGCGCGCTACGTGGCGAAGAACATCGTCGCCGCGGGCCTCGCCACCAAGTGCCTGGTGCAGGTCTCCTACGCGATCGGCGTGGCGCAGCCGACCAGCGTGATGGTCACCACGCAGGGCACCGGCAAGATCTCGGACGAAAAGCTCGCGCAGCTCGTGCTCGCCAACTTCGACCTGCGGCCGCGCGGCATCATCCAGATGCTCGACCTGCTGCGCCCGATCTACGAGAAGACCGCCGCCTACGGCCACTTCGGGCGCGAAGAGCCCGAGTTCACCTGGGAAGCGACCGACAAGGCGCTGGCGCTCAAGCAGGCGGCTTGACGCCTGTTTCCTTGAAGCAGGCCGCCTGAGCGCGCGGCGCCGCTAGGCGGCGCCGCGCTTCGTCTCGAACTCGATGCCGACCTGCTTGAGCAGGTCGGTCGGCAGCACCCCGCCCGCGCAGACGATCACCGCGTCGTTCGGCAGGGTGACGCCCTTGTCCCCGATCTTCAACGCGACGTCGCGCGCGCCGATGCGCTCCACCGCGGAGCCGAGCAGCACCTGCACGCGCCGGGCGGCCGCGGCGGCCTCCAGCCGCTCGCGGTTCTTCGGCTTCACCCGGTCGAAGGCCGCGCCGCGGTAGGAGAGCGCGGCTTTCGTGCCCGGCTGCTCGGAGAGCGCGAGCGCCGCCTCGAGCGCGCTGTCGCCCCCGCCCACGACCAGCACGTGGCGCCCGCGGTACTGCCCGGCGTCCACGAGGCGGTAGACGACTTTCGGCTGCTCCTCCCCCGGCACGCCGAGCTTGCGCGGCGTGCCGCGCCGGCCCACGGCAAGCAGCACCGCGCGCGCGGCGTAGCTGCCGCGCGGCGTCTTCACCACGTAGCCGTTGCCCGAGCGCTCGATCGACTGCATCGGCTCGTTGAAGCGGATGCGCAAGCTCGCCCTGTTCGCGATGTCCTGCCAGAAGGCGAGCAGCGCCTCCTTGGACACCTCGTTGAACTTCATCCTGCCGAACAGCGGCAGCCGCACCGGCGCGGTCATGGCGATCTTGTTGCGCGGGTAGTGGTACACCGCGCCGCCGAGCGAGCCTTCCTGCTCGAGCAGGACGTACTTCAGCTTGTGCTCGATCGCGCCCAGGCCGGCGGCGATGCCCGCCGGTCCCGCGCCGACGATCACCGCGTCGTAGTCCGTGCCGCCGCGCGCCAGTCCCTTGATCGAGGCGATCGCCTGCCGTCCCTGCTCCACCGCCTTGCGGATCAGGCCCATGCCGCCCAGCTCGCCCGCGATGAAGATGCCGGGCACGTTGGTCTCGAAGTTGGGCTTGACCTGCGGGATGTCGATGCCGCGGCGCTCGGTGCCGAACACCAGCTTGATCGCTTCCAGCGGGCAGGACGCGGCGCAGGCGCCGTGACCGATGCACGCCGAGGGATTCACGAGCTGCGCCTTGCCGTGGATCACGCCGATCGCGGACTCGGGACATGCGGACACGCACGAGCTCGAGCCGATGCACCGGTTGGGGTCCACCACCGGATGCAGCGACACGGGCTCGGTGAGGCCGGCCTGCACCGATTCGCGCAATTGCTCCTCGTGCCGGGCGCGCGCGCGCGAGCGGCGGAAGAAATACACGGCGAGAAACGCGAGCAGCGGGACCGCATAGAGCAATATTTCCGGCGAAACGACTTTCATTCGGCTCTCCGCGTCGCCGCGCGACGACGAAAGATTAACGGCAGATTAGGCGCAGATTAACTGCGCGCCCGATGCGCAATATGCCAATCCCACGCTTCACGTTTTTTGACACCATCGCGCTGCGCTCTGCAACTTAGCAAGAAACTTTCGGGCCACCAATCGACTGATGCACGCGAGCACGACTTATCCCTACCCGCGCGCGGCGGCCGGCGCCGCGCGGCGCGCGTCCACCGGCGCGCGCTATTTCCTGCCCGCCGTCGCGGCGCTGGTCGGCGCCGCGTGGCTTGCCAGCCGGTACGGCGACTACACGCCCGGCTCGGACCTCGGCTACTTCCTCGGCCTCGCGGGCGGCATCGCGCTGCTGCTCGTCTTCCTCTACCCGCTGCGCAAGCGCCTGCGCTTCATGCAGGCCTGGGGCGCGAGCAAGGCATGGTTCGCGCTACACATGGCTTGCGGCATCGCCGCCCCGCTGCTCATCCTCGTGCACTCGAAGTTCCAGGTCGGCTCGCTCAATGCCGGCGTGGCGCTCACCTGCATGCTGCTCGTCGCCGCGAGCGGCATCGTCGGGCGCTTCATCTACGTGCGCATCCACCATGGGCTGTACGGCACGCGCATGACGCTCGCGCAGCTGCAGGCCGAGGTCGGGCTCAACGCCGGGGAACTGCAGTCCAAGCTGAGCTTCGCGCCGGAGGTCGCCCGGCGGCTCGCCGCCTTCGAGGCGGCCGCGCTCGCGCGGCCGGGCAACGTGCTGCAAGGCGCCTGGCGCTTCGTCACCCTCGGCTGGCGCGCGCGCTGGGTGCGCCGCCGCTGCATCCGCGAGTTCGCGCGCGTCTACCGCATGCACGCGCGCGCGTTCGGCTGGGACGCCGCGCGGCAGCGGCGCCACCTGGCGGGCGGCCGGGCGTTCATCGTGGACTTCGTCAACGGCGCGCAGCGCGTGGCGCAGTTCAGCCGCTACGAGCGGCTGTTCTCGCTCTGGCACGTCCTGCACGTGCCGTTCGTGTGGATGATGCTGCTCAGCGCGATCGCCCATGTGGTCGCCGTCCACGCCTATTGACCGTCCGCTGCCTCCTCGCGGCCTGGCTCGCGCTCGCCGGGGGCGCGGCGCTCGGCCAGTCGCTGGAGAGCGTGCTCTCGCCCGGGCCGCTCGCCGAGGCGCACGCCCGGGCCGAGGGCGAGTGCCGCAACTGCCACGTGCCCTTCGACCGCGCGGCGCAGAACGCGCTCTGCCTCGACTGCCATAAGGAGGTCGGCGTGGATCTCCGGGAGCACCGCGGGTATCACGGGCGCATCGCGCCGCAGCCCTGCCGCGCCTGCCACACCGACCACCGCGGGCGCGGCGCGAAGATCGTGCAGCTCGACGAACGCGCCTTCGACCACGGCAAGACCGACTTCGCGCTGCGCGGGGCGCACGCCGAGCCGAAGCTCGAGTGCCGGGCCTGCCACCCGCCGAAGAAGAAGTACCGCGAGGCGCCCGGGCGCTGTGTCGACTGCCACGCGAAGCAGGACGTGCACAAGGGGCGCCTCGGCGCCCAGTGCGCCGATTGCCATGCCGAGAGCGACTGGAAGAAGACGCGCTTCGACCACGGCAAGACGCGCTTTCCGCTGCGCGGCAAGCACGCGCCGGTCAAGTGCGCGAGCTGCCACAAGAGCAGCAACTTCAAGGAGGCGCCGGTCACCTGCATCGGCTGCCACCGCGCCGACGACAAGCACAAGGCGCGCTACGGCCAGAAGTGCGAGACCTGCCACAGCGACCAGGGCTGGAAGCTCCTTGCCTTCGACCACGACAAGGACACGCATTTCGCGCTGCGCGGGCGGCACCGCGCCGTGCAGTGCGACAGCTGCCACACCGGCGACTTGTACCGCGACAAGCTGCAGGCGACGTGCATCGCCTGCCACCGCAAGGACGACCGGCACAAGGGTTCGCTCGGCACGGCCTGCGGCGACTGCCACAGCGAGCGCGACTGGAAGGTGGGGCGCTTCGACCACGCGAAGACGCGCTTCCCGCTGCTCGGCAGGCATGCCGCCGTCAAGTGCGACAGCTGCCACAAGAGCGCCGTATTCAAGGACGTGCCGGGCACCTGCATCGGCTGCCACCGCAAGGACGATCGCCACAAGGGCGCGCTGGGCGAGAACTGCGCGAGCTGCCATGGCGAGCGCAGCTGGAAGGAAAGCCGGTTCGACCACGCGAAGACCGCCTTTCCGCTGCTCGGCAGCCACGCGCGCGTGAGATGCGAGAGCTGCCACCGCGACACCAACTACCGGCGCACGCCCAAGGACTGTTTCGGCTGTCACCGGCAGGACGACGTCCACGAGGGGCAGCTCGGCACGCGGTGCGATGCCTGCCACGACGCCGGCACCTGGAAGAAGGCGCGCTTCGACCACG
Source organism: Betaproteobacteria bacterium (assembly GCA_029883975.1). Taxonomy (GTDB): domain Bacteria; phylum Pseudomonadota; class Gammaproteobacteria; order Burkholderiales; family SG8-39; genus JAABQT01. The sequence goes on along the minus strand of JAOUIL010000030.1, from coordinate 14,815 downwards.
GGCGCACGCGCTTCCCGCTCCTTGGCGGCCACCTGGTCGTCCCCTGCGCGAAGTGCCACGCGGGCAAGCGCTACAAGGACGCGAAGCCCGCCTGCGTCTCCTGCCATGCGCGCGACGACGTGCACAAGCGCCGCCTGGGTCCCGCATGCGAGACCTGCCACAACGCGCGCGCCTGGCGCAGCTGGGACTTCGACCATGCCAGGCGTGCGCGCTTCGCGCTGGACGGCGCGCACGCCCGGCTCAAGTGCGAGGGCTGCCACCGCGCACCGGTGGACGGCGCGCCGAGGCTCGCGGCGAGCTGCGCGAGCTGCCACGCCGGCGACGACGTGCACGACGGCGGCTTCGGCCGCCAGTGCGAGAAATGCCACGTCACCTCGTCGTTCAAGACGATCCGGCGGCGCGTCGGCATGGCCGGGGGGCTGCAATGAGGCGCGCGCTCGCCGTGCTCCTGGGCGCGCTCGTGCTGCTCGGCGCGCGCCCGGCCGCCGGCCAGGCGCCGGCGGGCTTCGACCACCTCGGCACGGGCTTCGCGCTCACCGGCGCGCACCGCGCGGCGCGCTGCGAGACCTGCCACGTGCGCGGCATCTTCAAGGGCACGCCCACGCAATGCGCGTCCTGCCATACGGCGGCGCGGCGCATCTCCAGCGTGCTCATGCCCGCGAACCACATCCCAGTGCAGCAGCCCTGCGATTCCTGCCACAACACCTCGACCTTCGCGGGCGCGCGCTTCAGCCACGTCGGCGTGCAGGCGGGCGGCTGCTTCGCGTGCCACAGCGGCGCGAGCGCGCGCGGCAAGCCGGCGAACCACGTTGCGACCACCGCCTCCTGCGACAGCTGCCACCGCACGAGCGCCTGGCTGCCGGCGGGCTACAGCCACGCCGGCGTCGTCCCGGGCACCTGCGCCATCTGCCACAACGGCTCGCGCGCGACGGGCAAGTCCGCCCGGCACGTGGTGACCACCGCCTCCTGCGACAGCTGCCACCGCACCAGCGCGTGGCTGCCGGCGAGCTTCAGCCACGCCGGCGTCGCGCCCGGCAGCTGCGCCACCTGCCACAACGGCACGAGCGCCAGGGGCAAGACCGCGAACCACGTCGCGACCACCGCCTCCTGCGACACCTGCCATCGCACCACCGCGTGGCTGCCGGCGAGCTTCAGCCACGCCGGCGTCGCGCCCGGCTCCTGCGCGACCTGCCACAACGGCGCAAGCGCCGCCGGCAAGCCCGCGAACCACGTCGCGACCACGGCCACCTGCGACACTTGCCACCGCACCACCGCCTGGCTGCCCGCCACGTTCAGCCACGCGAGCGTCGTCCCCGGCACCTGCGCCACTTGCCACAACGGCACGGGCGCCACCGGCAAGCCCGCGAGCCACATGGCGACGACCGCTTCCTGCGACACCTGCCATCGCACCACCGCGTGGCTCCCGGCCACGTTCAGCCACGCGAGCGTCGCGCCGGGCTCCTGCGCGACCTGCCACAACGGCACCTCCGCCGCCGGCAAGCCGACCGGCCACTTCGTGACGACGCAAGCCTGCGACGCCTGCCACGCGACGAGCGCCTGGCTCCCGGTGCGCCCCTATGCGCATCGCTCGCCGTTCTACAAGCCGCACAACTCCGGCGTGACGTGCGTTGCCTGCCACAGGTCGAACGGAGAGACCGCCACCTGGACGTTCGCCGCCTACAAACCGGACTGCGCCGGCTGCCACGCCTCGACCTTCAAGCCCGATTCCCACAAGAAGGTCGACTCGCCGAAGATCCTCTACACGGTGCTGGAGCTGAAGGACTGCTCGGGCGCCTGCCACACGTACACCGACAGCACGTTCACGACGATCCGGCAGTCGCGCTCGGCAAAGCACCGCTCGACTGACGGGGGCTTCTGATCCTGCGCCGCCTCGCCACCCTGCTGGCGGCGCTCGCGCTGGCGTGGCTGCCGCCCGAGGCGCTGGCCGAGGTGCTCGACGAGCTCGCCGTCCTCGCCGAGCGCGGCGACGCGGTGATCCGCATCACGTTCAGCGGGCCGGTGCAGTACCTGCGCCACGAAGTGTTCGGCGACGGGCTGGTCGAGATCTACTTCCGGCCGCTCACCGCGGAGGCGACGGTGGCGACCGAGACGCGCCACGTGCGCCGCACCCCGACCTTTCCCGGGGTCGAGGTCATCTACCCGCTGCAGCCGCGCACGCCGACGCGCAAGCTCACCGTGCGCCTCACCGATCCGCTCAAGCTGCGCGTGCGCCCGACCGGGCAGCGCACCATCGACCTCGTGGTCGCGGGCGCAGCGGCGCGCGTCGCGCGCGCCCCCGCGCTCGCGCCTCCCGCCCCAATAGTCGCGGCGCCGCCCGCGCCGGTGCCGGTGCCCGTGCCCGCACCGGTGCCCGCGCCGCCGCCGCCCAAGCCCGAAGCCCCCGCGCGCTACGTGGTGCGGCTCGCAACCTTCCGCAGCGTAGAGGAAATGCGCGGCGCGGCGCCGGTGCCCGGCGCCTTCGCGCAGTACGACGTCATGGTCTCCGAGGCGAAGCGCGCGGGCCGCACCGAGTACGACCTGCTGCTCGGCTACTTCCCGACGGCCGACGCGGCCATCCGGGCGCGCTCGCAGCTGCTGCGCCGCTTCCCGCGCGCCGAGGTCGTGGACCTCGGCGTGCCCCCGCCGGGGCCCGCCATCGCTGCGGTGCCGACGCCCAAGCCGCCGCCTGCGCCGCCGCCCGCCGTGGCCGCGCCGGAAGTCGAAGCACGCGCCGCGGCACTGATGGGCGAGGCGCGCCAGGCGATCGAGACGGGCAATCCCGGCGCGGCGGTCGAGCGGCTGAACGCGCTGCTGCTGCTGCCGCCCAACCGCCAGTCGCGCGACGCGCAGGAGCTCGTCGGCGTGGCGCGCGAGCGCGCCGGCGAGCTCGACAAGGCACGCGCCGAATACGAGCTCTACCTTAAGCTCTACCCGCAAGGCGAGGGCGCGGCGCGCGTGCGCTCGCGCCTCGCCGCGCTGGCCGGCGCGCCGGCGGTCGCTGCCGCGCCGCGCCCGGCGCGCGCGCCGATGGACCAGCTCACCGGCACGATCTCGCAGTACTACTACAACGGGCGCACCAAGGTGGAGTCGGTCTTCAACACGCCGACCACGGTGGACAGCGCCACCTTCACGGCCAACGACCTGTCGGCGCTCGTCACCAACATCGACCTCAGCTACCGCATGCGCAGCGAATCGTCGGACACGCGCCTGGTGCTGCGCGATACCGACAGCCACAGCTTTCTCGACACGCAGAAGAGCTACAACCGGCTCACCGCCGCGTACTACGACTATCGCGGGCTGAAGAACCCGTTCAGCCTGCGCCTCGGCCGGCAGACGGGCCTCTCCGGCGGCCTGCCGCAGCGCTTCGACGGCGCGCTCGCCGGCGTCGGCGTGGCGCCCAAGTGGCGCCTGACCGCGGCGGCGGGCGTGCCGGTCGAGTACCCGGACATCGACACCGAGCGGGAATTCTGGGGCACGAGCCTCGAGTTCGAGAACCTGGGCGAGCACTGGAGCGGCAACCTGTACGCCGTCGAGCAGCACGCCGACGGCGTGCTCGACCGGCGCGCGGTGGGCACCGAGCTGCGCTACTTCGGCGCGCGCGCGTCGCTGTTTTCGCTGCTCGACTACGACACGAGCTACCAGGAGTGGAACGTGGCCATGGTGCAGGGGACCTGGCAGTCCGAGGGCGGCACCACGATCAACCTGCTGTACGACAAGCGCAAGGCGCCCACGCTCACCACCACCAACGCCATCTTCGGCCAGGGCACGACCTCGCTCGCCGCGCTGCTGCAGACGACGAGCGAGGCGCAGCTGCGCCAGCTGGCGCGCGACGTCACCGCCACCGCGACGCAGGCCTACGCGGGATTCACGACGCCGCTCGACAAGAAATGGCAGCTGGGCGGCGGCGTGCGCCTGACGAACGTGGACGCCTTGCCCAGCGTCGTCATCAACGGCATCGTGATGCCGGCGCAGCCCGCCACCGGGGACGTCTACAGCTACGACGCGCAGCTGATCGGCACCAACCTGTACTCGCGGCGCGACACCACGGTGACCAGCCTGACCGTGCTCGACGCCCCGATGCAGACCGGCTACCAGCTCGCGGTGAACAACCTCTCGCAGGCGGGCGCCTGGACGATCGAGCCCTCGATACGCTACTACACGCAGACGGACAACTTCGACGTGGAGCTCGAGCGCTGGCTGCCGGTGCTGCGCCTCACCTACCAGGTGCACGAGCGGGTCGCGCTCGAGACGGAGCTGAGCTGGGAGCGGACCGTCACCACCGGCCCGGCCTCGCGCGACGTGGCGACGCGCGGCTTCTTCTATCTCGGCTACCGCTGGAACCTGTGAGCGCCTAGCCCAGCCCGATCCAGGCCCCCAGCCCTGCGGCGAGCAGCGCGGCGACCGCCAGCCGCCGCGGCAGGCGGTCGCGCAGCACGCGCCGCAAGAGCCGCACCGGCCGCGGCGCGCGCGTCAGGCGGTCCTTGTCGCCCGGCGCGCCGAGGCGCGCGAGCGCCGCGTCGCTGTCGAACACGCGCGACATCGGCAGGCGCGTGTCCTTGGCGATGGCGCTCGCCGGCGGCGCGACCGGCAGCTTGTCGCCGCCGGCGCCGAGCTTCTGCGTCATCGTCGTCTCGCTCTCCGCGTCGCGCGCCGGCGCGCGCCCGCGCATCTCGGCCAGCGCGTCGCGCAGGTCGGCCGCCATCTCGTAGGCGTCCTGGTAGCGCACCGAGGGCTCCTTCTTCAGCGCGCGCGCGACGATGAAGTCGAGGATCTGCGGCAGCTCCGGGTTCTTGTGCGAGGGCGGCGCGGGCTCGTTGGTCGTGACGTTGAAGGCGATCTGGTCGACGTTCTGCCCGGCGAACAGCGAGGTCTGCGTCAGCATCTCGTACAGCACCGTGCCGAGCGAAAATATGTCCGAGCGCTGGTCCACCGGCAGGCCGCTGATCTGCTCGGGCGACATGTAGCGCGGCGTGCCGAGCACCATGCCGGTGCTCGTCTTGTGGTCGGCGAAGCGCATGCGCGCGATGCCGAAGTCCATGATCTTCACCGCGCCGCGCTCCAGCAGCATGATGTTGCCGGGCTTCACGTCGCGGTGCACGACGCCGTGCTCGTGCGCGAAGCCGAGGCCGTCGGCGACCTGCAGCGCGATCTCCACGGCCTCCATCGGCGGGATCTGCTCGCGGCGCATGCGCGAGCGCAGGTCCGAGCCTTCCAGCAGCTCCATCGCCATGTAGGCGGTGTCCTCCTCCTCGCCGTAGTCGAAGATGGTGACGATGTTGGGGTGCGTCAGCTTGCCGGCGGCCTTGGCTTCCAGCAGGAAGCGCTTCTCGTATTCCTTGCGCCCTTCGGCGTCGGCGAGCGAGATGGTCTTCAGCGCCACCACGCGGTCGAGCGACGGGTCCTCGGCGCGGTAGACGACGCCCATCGCGCCGCGCCCGAGCTCCTCGAGGATCCTGTAGCGCCCGATGCGGTTGTCCTTGTCCTTCTTCTTCGCCATGGCTAGCGGGTCCTCTTCCTCGCCGCGGGCGGCGGCGCGGGCCTGGGCGGCTCGGCGCGCAGCCGCTCGAGCGTGTCCAGCGCGTCGACGCGCAAGCGCCCGGCGTAGGCGCCGAGCGGCTCGTAGGTGGCGCGCCACGCGAGGCCCGCGCCGACGAGCGCCGCCACGGCGAGCGCCGTGGCCGCCAGGTAGCGCCGGCCGCGGCGCACCGGCGCGCGCGCGTCGTGCCGGTACAGCTCGTGCGAGCGCAGGCTCGCGTCGGTGTGCGTGCCCGCGCCGACCAGCTCGGCCTCCGCGCCGGGGCGCGCGTCGGCGAGCGCGTCGCGGAACTCCTTCGTCAGCAGCAGCTTCTGCGGCCCCGCCACCTCGGCGATGGCCGCCGCCACCGCGATGCCGTCGCCCATCAGGCCCTCGTTCCTGCCCTTGCCGGTCTGGCGCACGGCGCCGTGCGAGATGCCGATGGCGAGCGGCAGGCCCGCCTTGCCCGCGGCGAGCGCGCGCGTCGCGGCGCGCAGCGTGCCGAGCGGATCGCCGGCCACCACCAGCGCGATGCCGTCGGCGGCATCGAGCACCGCGCGGTCCTTCTCCTCCAGGTCGCCGAGCGTCACCGCCACCACCGCCTCGAGCTGCGCGCGCAGGCGCGTCTGCTCGACGACCGGCCGGCGGCCGAAGTCGTGGATCTTGAGCAGCGCGACGCTCGCGAAAACGGAAGGTTGCGGCATGGCCGAGGGCGCCAATGTACCGAATTTCCGCCTGCCGCCGCGTATCCCGCGGTCCGGCGGCGGCGCCGGCCGCGAGTTGTGTCGAAATCCTGAAGGTTCCTGACGATTGGCGGCGGGTGCGCCGCCCGCGCGCTAGGCGCGCTCGATCTCCAGCCGGTAGGCCTTCCTGCCGCCGCGCGGGGTGTGCTCGACCATGGGCGCGGTGGCGAGCAGGTTCTTCGCCAGACCGACCGCGCGCTCGGCGAGCATGCGCGCGCCTTCGCGCAGCTCGGCGCTGCGCATCACGTGCTCGACGTTGCGCTCCATGTCCTCGGCCGACCAGCCGCGCGAATGGGCGATGTAGGGGAACTGCGGGAAGTGGAAGCCCAGCTCCGAGAAGAAGCACAGCATCTCCCCGGCCACGCCCTGCACGTTGTCCTGCCCGCCGGTGATGACGAAGGCGGCTACCTTGCGCCGGATCAGCACGCTGTCGCGGATCGTGACCTGATTCTGGATGCAGTTGAGGCGCTCGGCCATCTTGAAGTACAGCGCGCTCGCCACCCCCCAGCGGATGGGCGTCGAGACGAGCACCACGTCGGCCCAGTGCACCAGCGCCTCGTACACCGCGGTGAGCTCGTCGGCCGCGTCCATCTGCGTGATCGAGCAGGGCCAGGTGCAGGCGTGCGCGCTCTTGGAGTAGTAGCCCTCGCAGTTGCGGAACTTCAGTGCCGAGAGCCGGATGAGCTGCGTCTGGCATTGCAGCGCGGCGCCGGCGTGCTCGAGCGCCACCTGCAGCAGCGCGTCCGAAGTCGAGTAGCGCGGGTGCGCCTCGTCCATGTTGGTGGTGGAGATGCCGGCCACGCGGATGGCGCCCGGCGCCCGCTCGATCTTGCGCGCCAGCGGGTGCGGCTCGTGGGGCTTCTTGTGCCGCCGCGTCGGGTTGTCGGTGCGCACCTCGAGGCGTCCGTCCTGCACGCGCAGCTCGTAGGCCGGGACCTTGTCCTCCTCGAAGCCGGGCTCGCCTTCGCCCGTGCAGCGGTGGAACTTCCAGTGGTGCCAGGGGCAGACCACGTAGTCGCCCTCCAGGCGCCCCTTGCCGAGCGGGCCACCGGCGTGGTTGCAGGTGCCGGCGACCGCGCCGAACCTGCCGTCGCGCCAGGACACGGCGATCTTCTGCCGCCCGAGGCTCGCCTCGCTCAGCCCCGCTTCCTGGAACGCCTTCGCCGGGCCGAGATCCTGCCACTGCGCCTTAGCGGACATGGAGCCTCCTCAGGCCTTCCTCGAAGGCCGCCTCGATGATCTCGATCATGCCCTTTTCCGGGTCCTCGAGCGCCAGCAGGTCCGTACCGGTGGCGATCGCGGCGAAGAAGTCCCGCGTGTGCCAGCGCCCGCCGCGCGGCAGCGCGGGCAGGTTGGCGATGTCCGGCCGCGGATACGGGCTCACGTACAGGTAGGGCTGCGCGTAGTAGTCGTCCCCGGGCGAGACGCCGACGCCGATGGCGCGCGCGTGCTCCGCATCGCCCGGCTCGAGCGCCACCAGCGTCGCGATGTCGAAGTGGTGCGGCCAGCAGCGCACCGGGCCGGGCCCGGGCTTGAAGCGCCGGTATTTCCTGCGCACCCACTCCAGCACCTCCGCGCCGGCGGCGAGCCAGCCGGCCACCGCGGCGAAGCGCGGCGTCTCCTCCGCCGGGCGCGCGAAGAGCGCATGCGGCGTCTCGTAGGGCAGCGTCACCCCGGAAGCGGGCTTCAGGCCCGCGGCGGCGAGCTTCGCGTCCAGCCACTCGCCGACGTCGCTGTCCGGCGCGGCGCCGAGCGGGAAGCTCTCGCTGCCCGAGCCCTTGATGAACACGAGCTCGTGCACGCCGATGCGCAGGCCTACCTTGACGCCGCCGGGCAGCAGCTGCGTGAGCAGCGCCGCCTGGTCGGGGTGCCAGGTGAGGCTGGTGTGGCTGTCGTCGGGCGCAGGCTCGAGGTTGGCGCGCGCAGCGCGCGCCGGCCACTGCAGTGCGCGGTGCGCGAGCGAGCGCGCGGCGGCAAGCGTGGTGGGCTCCTGGCTGCGCAGCATGGACCAGGTGAAGGCCATCGGACAAAGAGAATACCCGCGCCGCGGGAACTCCGCTCGCGGGCGAGCGTTCAGGCTCGCGTCCTCACCCCGTCGCTGGCGCTTCGCGTCCTGCAGCGCCCGCCCAGGCGATGGTATGATTTATTCACACCGCAACGAGGACCGCTGTCATGGGCGCCGCTGTCAAGAAGACCATCTCCCTCCCCGTGGATCTCGCGAAGGAGGCCGAGGCGATCGCCAGGGCCGAGGGGAAAACGCTCAGCGGCGTGATCCAGGAGGCGCTACGCCAGGCGCGCATCGGGCGCCGGCAGCAGGAGCTGCGCGGCGTGCAGGGCTTCTGGAGCCGCAAGGCGCGCGAGAAAGGCATCCTTACCGAAGCGGATCTGGAGCGCTATCTGCGCTCGTGAGGGTGGTGTTCGACACGAACGTCCTCGTCTCGTCCCTGGTGTTTCCCGGCGGGCGGGGCGAGCAGGCGCTGCAGCGCATCCTGGAGGAGCGGGACGAGCTCGTCCTGTCCAAGGCGATCCTCGACGAGCTACTCGGCGTGCTCGCCCGCAAATTCGCGCGCGATAGCGAACAGCTGGCGCGCGCCGCGCTTCTCCTCGGTGAGGTCGCGACCATGGTCAAGCCGGCGCGCCGCCTGAAGGTGCTCAAGGACGACCCCGACAACCGCGTCCTGGAATGCGCCTCGGCTGGCGCCGCGGCCCTCATCGTGACCGGCGACCGCGAGCTGCTGGAGTTGAAGGAATACGCCGGAATCCGGATCGTCAGCTTGCGCGATTTCGTCGACATGCCCTGATGCCGGGAAAAATGGGATCCGACCCCGTTTTCAGGCCCACATGCCGCGCAGCCGCCCCGCCACGTCCACTGCGGGCGTGGCGCCCTGCGGCGCGCCGGCCCTGTCGGGCTCGCCGTAGGCCACTTCGTCGAAGCAGCGCATCACCGCGCGCGTCATGAAGCGGCTGCGCGCGCCGTAGACGTGCCGGTCGCCCATGCGCGACTGCTGCGTGACGTAGTACTTGAGCGGCGCGACGAGGTCGAGCTTGGTCTTCGCGCGCGTCATCGCCACGTAGAGCAGGCGCCGCTCCTCCTCGATCAACTCCGGCTTGCCGGTGGCGAACTCGTTCGGAAAGTTGCCGTCGGCGACATTGAGCAGGTACACCGCGTCCCACTCCTGGCCCTTCGCCGAGTGCACCGTAGAGAGCACCAGGTAGTCCTCGTCGAGCAGCGGGTCGCCCGCGAGGTCGGAGCTCGCCTGCGGCGGGTCGAGCGCCATGTCGGTGAGGAAGGCCTCGCGCGTGCCGTAGGTGGCGGCGATGCGCTCGAGCTGCACGAGGTCGGCGGCGCGCACTTCGGGCGCGTCGTACTTGCGCTCCATCACCGGCGCGTACCACTCGCGCACGCGCTGCATCTGGCCGGACCAGCCGCCCGCCGGGTCGGCGAGGCCGTGCAGCAGCGCGTCGAACGGCGGCGAGCCCGACTTGAGCGCCGCCCACTGCCAGCTTGAAGCCTCGAACGCCGTCCAGGCGCGCTCGGCGCCCTTCGGCCCCACGCCGGGCAGGAGCTGCAGCGCGCGCCAGGCGGCGACGCGGTTACGCGGGTTATCCGCCCAGCGCAGCACCGCGAGCGCGTCCTTCACGTGCGCCGCCTCGAGGAACTTGAGCCCGCCGTACTTCACGTAGGGAATGTTCCGGCGCACCAGTTCCAGCTCCAGCACGTCCGAGTGGTGCGAGCTCCGGAAGAGCACCGCCTGGCGCTTGAGGTCCACGCCCTCCTCCCTCGCCTCCAGCACCCGCCCGACCACGTACTGCGCCTGCGCCGCGTCGTCGGCCACCGTCACGTAGCGCGGCTTCGGGCCCTCGGGCTTCGCCGCGCGCAGATCCTTGCGGTACTGGCGCGCGGCTTCGCGCATCAGCGCGTTCGCCGCGTCGAGCACCGCCTGGCTCGAGCGGTAGTTCTCCTCGAGCGTCACGATCAATGGGGTCAGATCAGGATTTCCGAACTGCTTCTCGAAATTGAGGATGTTGTCCACCGTCGCCGCGCGGAACGAATAGATCGCCTGCGCGTCGTCGCCCACTACCGTCAGCCCCTCGCCCGTGGGCTTCAGCTTCCTCAGGATCTCCGCCTGCAGCACGTTCGTATCCTGGTACTCGTCCACCAGCACGTGGTCGAAGCGGCCGGCGATCTCGCGCGCGAGCGCCGCGTCCTCCATCATCGCGTGCCAGTAAAGGAGCAGGTCGTCGTAGTCGAGCGCCTGGTGGGCGAGCTTCCGCTCCACGTAGGCGGCAAAGAGGCGCTTCAGCTCCGCTTCCCACTCCTCGCACCAGGGGAAGGCCTCGCGCAGCGTCGCCTCGAGCGACCCTTGCGTGTTCACGCGGTGCGAGTAGATCGCGACGCAGGTGTCCTTGCGCGGGAAGCGCTTCTCCGTCTTCGACAGGCCCAGTTCGTGGCGCACCACGTCCATCAGGTCGGCAGCGTCGCCGCGGTCGAGCACGCTGAAGCTCTCGGCGAGTCCCACGGCGGCGTGGTGACGGCGAATCAGCCGGTTGGCGACCGAATGGAAGGTGCCCGACCACGACAGCCGGACGTTGCGGTGCGCCTGCGCGGCGATGCGGCCCGCGCGGCGCGTCATCTCCAGCGCCGCGCGGCGCGTGAAGGTGAGCAGCAGGATCCGTTCCGGCGCCGCGCCCGCGAGCAGCAGGTGCGCGACGCGGTGCGCGAGCGTGTTGGTCTTGCCCGTGCCCGCACCGGCGATGATGAGCAAGGGGCGGGCGGAAGCGGTGGCGGCCTCGCGTTGCCGCTCGTTCAGCGTGGTGAAGGCTTCCGTCGCGCCCATGGGGCGGGACTATAGGCGATTACTGTATATCTATCCACCCAGGGCGCGGCCGAGGCGGGGTTCGGGGCATACTGTGCGCTCACCAGGTGAGGGAGCATCCATGAGGCACACCGCCCGCGACCGCCGCAATCGAGCGCGCAAGCAGAAGATCAAGAAGCAGCTGAGGAAGAAGGCGAAAAAGGCGGAGAAGTAGCCGCCCTAGCCGGGCGTGTGCCGGAAGGTGTACTCGCCGAGCGGCCGCTCGCCGCCCCCTGAAGCTCGCGTGCGAAAAGCCGCTGACGCTCGCGTGCATGCACGGCAGCGCCTGGCGCGGGGATGGGGCGAAGCTGATCCGGGAGCTCGCCAAGCGCCTGGAGATCCAGGCGATGGCGCTGCCGCTGGCGGCGTAGGGAGCCGCCCTAAAAGTTCTCGTCGAGGAGAGCCGCTCAGGCCTTCTCCACGGCCCGCAGCACCGCGTCCGGGTCCTTGGCGATCACGTTGAGGAGCACGAGCGCGGTGCCGCGCGGCTTGCGATCGCCGCGCTCCCAGTGCCTGAGCGCACCCAGGCTGATCGCGAAGGTCGCGGCGAACTCCTCCTGCGTGAGGCCGGTCCGCTCGCGCACGGCCTTCACATCCACCTGCGGTGGTACGTGCAGCCTGAGCCCGGCGATGCGTTTGCCCTTCCGGTGCCGGATGGCCTGCTCGAGGCCGCGCTTGATGCTCGCGTAAGTTCTGTTCATCGTCAGTTCCCCGCCGTCTGCTTGAGGATGCGAACGAGGCTGGCAAGGTCGTTGCGCTCGGCCTTGCTCAGGTTCGCCCTTTCTTTCTTCCCGTACACCGTGAGGAGATACAGCGGCATCGCCTCGCTGTGAAAGTAGTAGATCACCCTCGCTCCGCCACTCTTGCCGCGCCCGCCATGCGCCCATCGCAGCTTGCGCACGCCGCCCGTGCCCTGCATCAGGTCGCCGGCCCGCGGATGCGCGGCGAGGTAGGCCACCACCTCGGTGCGCTCCGCCGCCGACAGGAGCCGCTCCGCGCGGCGCAGGTACTCCGGCGTCTCCGCGACGGTGATCAGCGCCGTCATACTAATCCAATGGCTTAGTCGTGTCGAGCTGCACGCGGTGGCCCCCGAGGTCATCAACGCGCCGCCAGACCTGCGGGTTGACGGCGATCGCGATTCGCGAATTGCGGACGCCTGGCCTGGGTCCTGCTTGCTGAAGCGGGCGATGGCGCTGCCGCTAGCGGCGTAGTGAGGGCGGGGGCTGCCTGCCGCTGGCCGGTGGCCGCCTAGAGCCGCATCGGCCTTCCGGTATCGCGGCTGCGGCCGACCTCGAGCGCCGTGCCCGCGAGCGGCGAACGGCGCAGAAACTCAACAAGGCTGCCCTTGGGCTTCGCCCGGCGCGCGTACTCGCCCGCCGAGACGACCACCACCGCGTCACGGCCCCTGACGGTGATCACCTGCGGTCCCTCGTCGCGCGCCTTGCGCACGAGCCCCGAGAGGCGCTTCTTCGCGTCCTGCAGCTGCCAGCGGCCCATGGGTGTGCCTCCCCTCATTCTTGGCCATTCCGAGGCGCCCGTCAGGCGGCCTTCTTCACGACCAGGCGCACGCTCATGCCCGCCCGGCTGGCGACGTTGACGAGGGCGTCGAGGCTGAACTGGTCGATCCGGCCCTTGAGCAGGGCGTTGAGGCGAGGTTGCGTCAGCCCGAGCGCCTTCGCGACCTCGGCCTGCGTCCGGCCGCTCGCCCTGCAGTAGTCGCCGATCCGCACCATGAGCTCGGAGCGCAGCCTGAGGTTCTCGGCCTCGGCCTTGCCGAAGCCGAGGTCGAGAAACACGTTGCCGCTGCCGCGCTCGATCTTGATCTTCTCGCTCATCGGGTCCGTCTCTACTTGAACGACGGGCTTCACGAGTTTATCTCAAAACCGGTATAACGCGCATTGCCCGAGTCCATGGGGATGCAACGCGCGGGGCGCCGGCGCCGTTGACCCGCCCCGCGCGCCTATAGACTTGCCGCCTCCATGGCCCTGCTCACGCTGCTGGACGCCCAGCTCGCCTACGGTGACCTGCCGCTCCTCGATCGCGCGGCCTTCTCCATGGAGGGCGGCGAGCGGATCGGGCTGATCGGCCGGAACGGCACGGGCAAGAGCTCACTCCTTTCGGTGATCGCGGGGCGCGCGGTGCTCGACGAAGGCGAGGCGCGCCTGCGCGAGGGGGCGCGCGTGGTGCTTGTTGAGCAGGAGCCTTCGCTTCCCCACGCGGCAACGCTGCGCGCGGCGCTGCTGCTTCGCGGCCACATCCCTTCGATTCCGGATGAGCGCGCGCGCTGGCAGGCGGAAGCGCGGCTGACGGAGTACCTGCACCGCTTCGGGTTGTCGGAGGACTTGTCTCCCCAGGCGGCCTCGGGGGGCGAAGCGAAGCGCGCGGCGCTGGCGCTCGCCTTCGCGCTCGAGCCTGACCTGCTGCTGCTGGACGAGCCCACCAACCACCTCGACATCGGCGGGATCGAGACGCTGGAGGGGCTGCTCCTCAAGGTGCCGGCGGCGATCGTCGTCACCCACGACCGGGCGTTCCTGGATCGCGTGTGCACGCGCATCCTCGAGCTCGACCGCGGGGGGCTGCGCTCCTACCCGGGGAATTTTTCGGCCTACGAGCGCGTGAAGGCGGACGAGCTCGCCGCCGAGGCCGTTGCTTCGCGCAAGTTCGACAAGTTCTGGAAGGAGGAGGAGGCCTGGATCCGCAAGGGCATCGAGGCGCGGCGGACGAGGAACGAAGGGCGCGTGCGGCGGCTCGAGCGCCTGCGCGAGGAGCGCGCTGCGCGGCGCGAGCGGCTGGGTTCGGTGAAGCTGCAGCTTTCCTCCGGACCTCGCTCGGGGAAGCTCGTCGCGGAGCTGAAGGACGTGGGGAAGGCCTTCGGCGACAAGGTCGTGGTGAAGGACTTGGACCTCCTCGTCTCGCGCGGCGACCGCCTCGGGCTCGTGGGGCCGAACGGCGCGGGCAAGACCACGGTGCTGAAGCTCATCCTCGGGACGCTTGCGCCCGATTCCGGGTCGGTGCGGCTGGGCACGAACGTCGTGCCGGCGTACTTCGACCAGATGCGCGAGGCTTTGGATCCGGAGAAGACCGTCGCGGAAACCATTTCCCCGGGCTCGGACTGGGTCGAGCTCGAGGGCGGGAGGAAGCACGTCATGAGCTACCTGGGCGACTTCCTCTTTCCCCCGCGGCGCGCTTCTTCGCCCGTGCGCATGTTGTCTGGAGGGGAAAGGAATCGGCTGCTGCTCGCGCGCCTGTTTGCCCGGCCGGCGAACGTGCTGGTGCTGGACGAGCCGACCAATGATCTGGACATCGAGTCGCTCGAGCTCCTCGAGGCGGCGCTGCAGGATTACTCGGGGACTTTATTGTTAGTGAGCCACGACCGCGCGTTCCTCGACAACGTCGTCACCTCCGTCCTCGCGCCTCTGGGCGGCGGGACGTGGAAGGAGTACGCGGGCGGCTACACCGACTGGCTGCGCCAGCGGCCCGCGGCTGCCGTGGAGGACAAGCCTGCGGCCAGAGCGCCGGCGCGCGAGAAGGCGCGCTCGAAGCTTTCCTACAAGGAGCAGCGCGAGCTGGAGGCGCTGCCGGGGGAGATCGAGGCGCTGGAGGCGGAACAGAAGGCGCTCGAGGAGAAGATGAGCGCGGGGGATTACTACAAGCTTGGGACGGAGGAGTTGAAGCGGGATAGGAAGCGGGCGGAGGAGATC
>JAOUIL010000098.1 GCA_029883975.1 Betaproteobacteria bacterium | reverse complement strand
GACGCGGGCCACGCGGATCGGCACCCCGAGCACGCGCCGCAGCTCGGCGAGCGCCTGCGCCCTCGCCCCCTCGCGCAGGCAGACCGTCGCCTCCTGCGCCGAGAGCTCGAGCAGGAGCGCGCCCTGGGCCCTGGCGAACTGGTAGGACACCAGGCGGACCGGTGATTCGCGCGTGTCTGCCATGACGCGCCGCTCAGTCGCCCAGGGGCGGCAGTTCCGGAGGGGGGTACTCCGGAAGGATGGGGTGCGCCGGGGCCTTGGTGGCCTGCTGCTCTTCGAGCATGCGCCGGTAGCGCTCGGCGGACGCAGTGCTGTGCGTCACGGCGTCGCGCAGCACGACCGGCCGCAGGAACACCATGAGGTTGGTCTTGGTCTGCTTGCGCGTCTCGTAGCGGAAAAGGTGCCCCAGGACCGGAATGTCGCCGAGCAGCGGCACCTTCTCGACGCCGACGCGCACGTCGTCCTGCACCAGGCCGCCGAGCGCGACGATCTGGCCGTCGTCGATCAGCACCATGGACTCGATAGCGCGCTTGTCGGTGACCACGCCGGCGCTGGTGACGTCGCGCACCGCCGAGGCTTCCTGGTAGATCTGCAGCCTGACCGTGCCCCCTTCGGAAACCTGCGGCTTGACGCGCAGCGTCAGGCCGACGTCGCGCCGCTCGATGGTCTGGAACGGCGTGACGGTCGTGGCGGAGCCGGTCTGCGCGTATTGCCCGGTGATGAAGGGCAGGTTCTGGCCGATGACGATCTTCGCTTCCTCGTTGTCCAGCGTGAGCAGGTTCGGCGTGGACAGGATGTTGGCTTTGGCGGTGGTCTCGAGGGCGCGGGCGAGCATGGCGAGGTTGGTCACGGTGCCGATGCCGGGGATGGTGACCTGCCCGCGCACCACGCCGACGTTGATGCCGGTCCCCAGCGAGCCGAGGTTGATCGACGCGTCGGTGATATTGGCGCCCGTCCCGGTGCCGCTGAAGTTGGTGCCGCCGAGGCCCTGGCTCTGGGGCAAGGTGAGATCCGGGACCGATTGCCACTGCACGCCGAATTCGGCGGCATTGTCCGCGGTCATTTCCACGATCAGCGCCTCCACGTAGACCTGCGCACGGCGCACGTCGAGCTTGTCGATGATCGCCTTGATGTGCGCGAACACCGCATCGGGCGCCGAGATGAGCAGCGCGTTCGAGGCGGGATCCGCCTGCACCATGCCGCCCGGCTGCGCGCCGGCGGGCTGCGCTCCGGCGCCGCCCTGGGCGCCGCCCGCGGGGGAGCTTGTCTGCACCGGGGCGGCCTCCCCCGAAAGAATGCCGCGCAGCGTCTGCGCCACGCGCGTCGCCTCGGCGTTCTTGAGGTACACGACGTGCACGTTCGCCGCGGTGCCGGTCTGCACGTCGAGCTGGCGCACGAGCGACCGCACCTGCTCGATGCGCGCCGGGTTCTCCGAGCGCACGACGATGCTGTTGGTGCGCGGATCCTGCGCGAGATACATGCGCGCCGACTGGTCGATCGCGCCCGCCTGGCCCGGGGTCCCGACCACGCTGTCCGGCAGAACCCGGTTCAAGGTCTGCAGCACGTCCGCTGCCGCCGCGTAGCGCAGCGGGATGACCACGGGCTCGCCGCCCCCGCCGGGGCGGTCGATCGCGTCGATGATGCGCTCGATGCGGCGCAGGTTGTCGCCGTAGTCGGTGATCACCAGGGAGTTGTTGCCCGGAAACGCCGCGATCGTGTTGTTCGGGCTGATGATCGGCCGCAGTACCGGCATCAGCTGCGCGGCCGAAGTGTACTTGAGGTTGTAGACCTGGGTCTGCAGCTGGTCTCCCCTCGCCGCGCCGCGCGGCCCGGCCGCCCCGCCGTGCAGCTTCGCGTCGGCTTCCGGCAGGATCTTGGTCACGTTGCCGCTCTCCACCGCGGTGAAGCCCTGCAACCGCAGCGCCGACAGGAAGATCCCGTACACCGACGAAGTCGGCACCGGGCGCGACGAGACGATGTTGATCGTGCCGCGCACCCGCGGATCGATGAGGAAGTTGCGGTTGGTCATCTTGCCGACCGCGGCCGCGACCGATTCGATGTCGGCGTTGACGAAGTTGAGCGTCACCGGCTCATCCGCCCCGCGCGCGGCGCCGGCGACGAGCAGGCAAGCGGCGAGCAGCGCGAGCGAGGCGCGGCGCATTATCGGCGCGCCGGCGCAGGCTTGGGCTGCGGCTGCGGCGCCGCCTGCGCCTTGCGGCGCTCCAGCTCGATGCGCTCCGGCACTCCCTGGCGCAGGACCACTACGTGATCCGGATGCACTTCCTGCAGCAGGATTCCTTCGGCAACCGGCTCGCCTGCCGCAACGATCGCCGGCCGGCTGCCCTGCGCGGAGAGGATCGCGCGCCCTGCCGTCGGTGTCGGGCCCGAAAAGACGCCGAGCAGCGTGAACCCCGTCGCAAGAGTTGCGCTGCTCGACTTCGCCTGGCCACTGTCCGCCAAACCGAACAGGCTCCCGGCGACCGGCACGCCCGGCCGCGACTCGGCTGTATCTGCGAGCGTTCCCGGCGCAGCCACCGCGCGCGGCGACGCCGCGATCCACGTCCAGTGCGCGAGTCCCATGGCGAGCACCACCACCAGCCCGAGCTCGAGCAGGTCGATCCACGCCTCGTGCCGGATCCAGCGGATCAATGTCTCTCCATTGTCGCGGGGCAATCACCAGAGGGCCGCGAGCCCCAACTCTCAAGGTATAGTACACCGTCCAATCAGGGGGTTAACCGCAGGTCATGCGTCACACAAACCCCGCAAGGCCGAGCCGAAATCTGCCCCGACGGGGCAGCCGCGCGCACGGCTTCACGCTCATCGAGATCATGGTCGTCGTCGTGATCCTCGCCATCCTCGCGGCGCTGATCGTGCCGCGCATCATGAGCCGCCCGGACGAGGCCAGGGTGATCGCCGCGCAGCAGGACATCCGTACGATCGTCCAGTCGCTCAAGCTCTACCGCCTCGACAACATGCGCTATCCCACCACCGAGCAGGGGCTGGCGGCGCTCGTCAAGCCGCCCGACGCGCCGCCGCTCGCGCCGAGCTGGAAGGCGGGCGGCTACCTCGAGCGCCTGCCGCGCGACCCCTGGGGCAACAGCTACCAGTACCTCAATCCCGGCATCCGCGGCGAGATCGACGTGTTCAGCTTCGGCGCCGACGGCGCCGCCGGCGGCGAGGGCTTCGACGCGGACATCGGCTCCTGGAGCCTGTGATGCGCGCCGGCCGCAGCGCGCGCCATGCGGGCTTCACCCTCATCGAGATCCTGGTCGTGATGTGCATCATCGGCGTGCTGTCGGCCGCGCTCGTGTTCGCCGCAGGGCCAGGCGATGCCTCGAAGGCGCGCACCGAGGCACGACGCCTGGCGACGCTGCTCGAGCTGGCGCTCGCCGAGGCGCGCGCGAGCGGCGAGAGCATCGCGTGGTCGCCGGTGCCGGGGGGCTACGCGTTCTTCCGCAAGAACGAGGAAGGCGAGTGGAAGGACTTCCCCGCCGACAGTCCATATCGTCGCAGGTCGCTGCCCGGCGGCGTGACGCTCGGCGCGGTGCAGCTCGACGCGCAGCCGCTGCAGCCCGGCGGGCGCGTCGTCATCGCGCGCTACGGACTGAGCGGCGCGATCCGGGCGACGCTCGCCGGCGGCGGCGCGAGCATCACGCTGCGCGGCGGCGCGCTCGGGCGCATCTCGCTCGAGCCCGGCGCGGCCCCGCAGCCGAACGCGCTTCTCCATGAAGAAATCCCGCGGCTTCACGCTGGTTGAGGTGCTGGTGGCGCTCGCCATCGTCGCCGTCGCGCTCGCCGCGGCGGGGCGATCCGTGGCGCTCTCCACCGACAGCGCGCTCGAGCACAAGCTGCGCGTGCTCTCCGGCGTGGTTGCGGAGAACCGCATGGCGGAGCTGGCGGCACGACGCGCCTGGCCCGGCATCGGCCTGAGCGAAGGCATCGAGCGCCAGGGCGGCGTCGACTTCCACTGGCGCGCCGAGGTGTTCGCCACGCCGCATCCGCGGCTGCGCCGCGTGGAGATCCGGGTGACGGCACCGGCCGATCCCGCGCACGAGCTGCGCCACCTCGTCGGCGTGCTCTCGAGGGAGTTCTAGCGTGCGCCAGCGCGGCTTCACGCTTCTCGAGCTGCTCGCGGCCATGGCAGTGCTCGCGGTGCTGGGGACGCTGAGCTTCCGTGGCCTGAGCTCGGTGCTCGATGCCGAGTCGCGCCTGCAGGCGGAGACGCGCCGCTGGACCGACGTGTCGCTGCTCTTTTCCCAGCTCGGCGAAGACATGCTGATGGCGGTCGAGCGCACGCGCCGCGACGCCGCCGGCCGCGCGAGCCCGGCGCTGCGGCTGGCTGGCGCGGCGCGCGAACCGGCGGATGCCGAGGACGCGCAGCTGGTCGTCTCGCGCCTCGGCATCGGCGAAGGCGCTGCGGCGCAAAGCGCGCTGCGCCGTGTCGGCTATCGCCTGCGCGACGCAAAGCTCGAGTACCTGGTATGGCCGTCGCCGGACAGCGCGCCCGGCGCACAGCCCGCCGTCCACGTGATCCTCGAGGGTGTCAGCGAGCTGCGATGGCAGGCGCTGCACGCGGACGGCCGCTGGGTCGATGCCTGGCCTGTGGGCTCGGCGGCGGAGAGCTTGCCGCGCGCAGTTTCCGTCCAGCTCGCGCTGGCCGGCGGCGTCGAGGTCACGCGCATCCTGGCCCTGAGATGAGCGCCGGACTACGCCAGCGCGGCGCCGCCGTGATCCTTGCCATGCTCATCGTGGCGCTCGCGGCGATGGCGGCCGTATCGTTGCTGCAGCAGCAGGACCTCGCCCTGCGCCAGCTGACGACCGCGCGCGACTACGAGCAGGCCACCTGGGTCCTCAAGGGCGGCGCGCAGTGGGCGCGCTCGATCCTCTGGCAGGATGGCCGTGCCTCCAGGGTGGACCATACCGGCGAGCTGTGGGCGAGCGGCCTGCCCGCCACGGACATCGAGCAGGGGACGGTCGGCGGCGAGATCAGCGACCAGCAGGGACTGTTCAACGTCAACAACCTGGCCCTCGAGGCAAGGGCAAGCGCTCGCGACATCGAGGCGTTCCGGCGATTGCTGGCGGCGATCGGCCTGAACGCCGATCTGGCGCAAGCCATCGCCGACTGGATCGACGCCGACGGGGAAGCGCTGCCCGAGGCCGGCGTCGAGGACGAGTACTACCTGCGGCTGCCGGCGCCGTATCGCGCGGCGAATCAGCCGGTCGTGGAGCTGGGCGAGTTGCTGCGCGTGCGCGGCATGGACGAGATGTCCCTGGCGCGGCTGCGCGCCTTCGCGACGGCGCTGCCGCGGCGCACCCCGGTGAATGTCAATCTGGCCTCCCCCGAGCTACTGCACGCGATGGTGCCCGGGCTGACGCTGGAGGAAGCTCGCGTGCTGGCTGCCAGCCGGGCCAAGGCGCCTTTTCGCAGCCCGGATGAATTCCAGGAGAGGCTGCCCCGGCGGGACCTGAAATGGATCGAAGGGACGCTCTCGGTGGGCAGTGAGCACTTCATGGTGCGCGGCCGCGCGACCGTCGGCAGAGCGGACGTGCGCATGGAAGCCCTCCTGCAACGCGATGGCGCGACCATGCCCGTCATCGTCTGGCAGCGCATGCAATGACGACCTGCCGCATCCGGGTCACGCGGGATACGCCGGACTCGGGCGCCTTCGAGTGGGTGACGCTCGGCAAGGCGGGCGAGGTGCTCGCCTCGGGCTCCGGCAACCTGGCCCAGCCGCCGGTCGAAGGCCCGTGCGAGCTCGTGCTCGCGAGCGACCTGGTGCTCCTCGAGCGGGTCGCCGCTGCCCCCTCGCAGCAGCGCCGGCTCGGTTCGGCGCTGCGCTACCTCGCGGAGGAGCTCGCCCTGCCCGACCCCGAGCGGCTGCACGTTGCGGCCGCGCCGGGCCCGGAGCGCAATGCACTTTGCCTGGGAATCGTCGATCGCCAATGGCTGGCGGCGCTGTTGGAGAAGCTCAGCGGCGCCGGCCTCGTCGCTACCGCTGCCTATCCGGAGAGCCTGCTGCCGACGCTCCTGCCGCACACGTGGACTGTCGTGTGGGCGGAGCGCGAGGGTTTCGTGCGCACCAGCGAAAGCGAAGCCGTCACGTTGGACGCCACGCTGCAGGACGGCGTGCCCACCGGCCTGCGCCTGGCCCTGGAGCAGGCGCGCGTCGCGAGCAGCCGGCCGAACGCGCTCGTCGTGCGCTGCGGCCGGCAGGTCGCCGCGCCGGACGCCGATGCCTGGTCCGAGGCGCTCGGCGTATCCGTGGAGCTGGGGCCGGCGTGGCACTGGTCGGACGCACAACGCCGCCCGGTGCTGGAACTGCTGCAGGGGGAATTCGCCTCCCGCAGGGGGACGGCTCCGTGGCTGGAGCAGCTGCGGCGCCCTGCGCTCATGGCCGCGGTGCTGCTTGCGCTCGCTTCCTTCGGCCTGGCGCTCGATTGGGGCGCGAAGGTGCGCGAGCGCAACGCGCTCCTCGAGGAGATGCGTGCCGTCTATCGCGAGACCTTCGGCGAGCGCGCGACCGTCGTGGATGCGCCCCTGCAGATGAATCGCGCGCTCGCCGAGCTCCGCCAGCGCGCCGGGCACGTGGGTCCCGGCGACTTCCTCGCGCTGATCGACGTCGCCGCCGACCTCCTGCCCAGCGGCGCGAGGCAGCACATCGAGGGGCTCTCCTACGATGGAGCGACGCTGACCGTGACCTTGCGGCCTTCGGCGGCGCAGCAGGGCGCCGCGCTCCTCCAGGAGCTGCGCGGGAAGACGCCGCCTGCAGGCTACGTGATGACGCCGCAGGAAAGCGCGGCGGGCGGCGGCCTCCTGATTCGCCTGCGCGAGAAACGCGGATCATGAACGTCGGCACCACGATCCAGGGTTACTGGAAAGCGATCTCCGCCAGAGAGCGTACCGTGCTGGCGATCGGGGCCGTTCTCGTGCTGGGCACCGCGCTGTATCTCTTCCTGTGGGAGCCCGGCATGGCCGCGCGCCGGTCGTTGTCCGCTTCGCTGCCGCGACTTCGCGCGCAGCTCGAGGACATGCGCTGGCAGCGCGATGAGGTGCTCGCCCTGCGCAAGAAGCTCGGCGCGTCGTCCTCGCGCGGCGACGTCGCAGCCACGCTGCGCGCGTCCGCAGGCCAGGCGCAGTTTGCGTCAGCGGTCGAGGGCATCGAGGCTCTACCCGGCGGCAAGGCACGCATGCAGGCCGGGCCCGTGCCGTTCCACGCCTGGCTGGCCTGGGCCGACAATCTCCACCGCGAGCTGGGCATTCGCATCGACGCCTGCGCCATCTACGCGCTCGATCAGCCGGGAATGGTACGGCTCGAAGCGGGCTTCTCCGGCGGGGGCACGCCGTGACGCGTCAGCGCATCGTGCTGTATTGCGTCGTGGGGATCGTCGCCTACGTCGTGGCGCTCGTCGCGACCCTGCCGGCGACGTGGATCTCGCGCGCTCTGGAGCGGGTGTCATCGGAGAAGCTGCTGCTGCGCGACCCGGCAGGAACGATCTGGAGCGGTCGTGCGCGGGTGTACGCGAGAGAGCACTCCGGCCCGCCGCTCGAGCTCGGCGAGCTGCGCTGGAAGACTGCATGGACAGCGCTATTCGCGGGCAGGCTGTCCACCGACATCGCCTTTGGCGGCGCGAGCCCACCCACGCACGTAGAGCTTTCGCCATTTGGCCTGTCGGTGCAGGGGCTCGACGTTTCATTGCCCGGGCGGGCGCTCGCGAGCTTTGCGCCGGCGCTGGAGACCTTCGGCCCCCAGGGCGTGCTGCGCGTGCGGTCCGACAACCTGCGTGTCGAGGCGGATTCGATCCTCGGCCTGGCGGAGATCGAGTGGCGCCAGGTGCGCTTCTCGCGCGCGCCGGGGCTCGTCCTGGGATCGCACGTCGCGCGCCTGCGCGGCGGGGGCAGCAAGGTCGACATCGAGCTCGGGACTCTGGACGGTCCCCTGCGACTGAGCGGCAAAGGAACGTGGGACCCCAAGGCGGGACTGGCGATGGCCGGGTCGGCGGAGCACGGACCCCAGGGACCGCCTGCGCTGGTCGAGTTCCTGAAGGCCGTGTGCACGAACTACCGCAACAACCGCTGCGGATTCCGCTTCGCGCTCTGAGGGGACTGGTGCCGGCTGACGGAGTCGAACCGCCGACCAACGGTTTACAAAACCGCTGCTCTACCAGCTGAGCTAAGCCGGCCCGAAATGGGGTCAGAACAACTTTTCCGGTCGCAGCTGGAAAAGTTGTTCTGACCCCATTTTCCACTATTTGACGATGCGGTAGATGCGCCCGCGCTTCTTGCCGCGCGTGGGCGAGCCCTTCTTCAGCATCGTGCCGAAATTGTGGCTGTTGTCGCCCGCCGCCTTGGCCGCCTCGCGCATGCGCTGCTCGGCGAGGGACTCGTTGGCGCGCGCGGCGCCGTACTTGCGTTTCATGATGGCTCCTGGTTTTTCGTAATGCCTACTTGATCCGGCGCAGCGTGGGCTTGCCGCCGCCGGGCCTCTTCGGCGGCTCCTGCGCGGGCGCGGGCAGCGCCGCCGGCGCCTCGCGCGGCGCGGCGGGCTCGGCCTCGGCCACCGCCTGGGTCACCGGCTTGGGCGAGTCCACGTCGAAGGTCATGCCGTGCCCGGTCTCGCGCGCGTACACCGCGTACACGTTGCCGACCGGCACCGAGATCTGCCGCGCCACCCCGGCGAAGCGCGCCGAGAACTCGACCAGCTCGTTGCCGATCTGCAGCTTGTGCACGGCCGACGGGGTGGCGCGGCAGA
>JAOUIL010000097.1 GCA_029883975.1 Betaproteobacteria bacterium | reverse complement strand
CTTCACCGAATAAAGCGGGGCGAAGTTGTGGTGGCGCGCGGCGAGCGCCTGGGCTTCGGCCTCGATCGCGAACAGGCGCGCGAGGAAGTCGTCCACGTACGGCGCAAGGGCGATGAGGAGATCGGATTCCTCCTTCAGGTGCGGAGGACGGGCGCGCGCCGCGACCAGCTGCTCGCGCAGCTTGGCGTCGGCTTCGGCGAGAAACTGCAGAAATGCGGCGTCCACGCGCAACAGCCCGTCCCTGGCGTAGAGATCCTCGAAGGCAAGGCCGAACCTGAGCTGCAGCGTCATCGGGCGCGTGAATTATAATCGCGCCTCTTTGGGCACCGAGGTGCATATGCAGATCAAGAACAGCGTGTTTCTCGTTACCGGCGGCGCATCCGGCCTGGGCGCGGCCACCGCGCGCATGGCGGTGGAGAACGGCGGCAAGGTGGTGATCGCCGACCTGCAGGAAGATGCAGGCGCCAAGCTGGCTCAGGAGCTCGGCGGGCGCTTCGCCAGGTGCGACGTCACCTCTGAGGCGGACGGCAAGGCGGCGGTGGCGCTGGCGCTGAAGGAGTTCGGCGGCGTGCACGTGCTCGTCAACTGCGCGGGCGTCGGCACCGCGGAGCGCACCCTCGGCAAGGAAGGTCCGCACAACCTCTCGCATTTCACGCGCGTGGTCACCATCAACCTGATCGGCAGCTTCAACATGATCCGCCTCGCTGCAGACGCCATGGCCAAGGCGGGCCCCAACGCCGCCGGCGAGCGCGGGGTGATCGTCAACACCGCGTCGGTCGCCGCGTTCGACGGCCAGATCGGCCAGGCCGCGTACTCGGCGTCCAAGGGCGGCATCGTCGGCATGACGCTGCCGATCGCGCGCGATCTCTCGCGCAACGGCATCCGCGTGTGCACCATCGCGCCGGGCATCTTCGAGACGCCGATGCTGCTGGGCATGCCCAAGGACGTTCAGGACGCGCTGGGCAAGATGGTGCCGTTTCCCCCGCGCCTGGGCAGGCCGACGGAGTACGCGCAGCTCGCGCGCGCCATCATCGAGAACGAGATGATGAACGGCGAAACCATCCGCCTCGATGGCGCCATCCGCATGGCGCCGAAATGAGTCAGCGCGCCGAAGGCGGCAGGGGCTGCTCGCGAAACTCGGTGCGGTAGCGTCTGGAGCGCTCGACGTAGCCGGCGGCGACGTCGAGGAGCCGGTCGCGCTCCTCGGGCTTGAGCTCACGCACCACCCTGCCGGGCGAGCCGAGCACAAGCACGCCGTCGGGAATCTCCTTGCCTTCGGGGATCAGCGTGTTCGCGCCGATGAGCGAGCCCTTGCCGATGCGCGCGCCGTTCAGCACCACGCTGTTGATGCCGACCAGGCTGCCATCTCCCACCGTGCAGCCGTGCAGCATCACCTTGTGGCCGATGGTGACGCGATTGCCGAGCGTGAGCGGAAAGCCGGGATCCACGTGCAGCACCGAGCCGTCCTGCACGTTGGTCGCCTCGCCGATGCGCACCATGTCGTTTTCGGCGCGGATCACGACTTTGAACCAGATATTGGCGTCGGCCTCCAGCGTGATGGCGCCGACCAGCGTCGCGTCGTGGGCGATGTAATGGTGCGCGCCGCGCAGCTCGACGCGCTTGTCGCCGATCGAATAGAGGGGCATGACGGGCCGCTATGATACCGGCTGCAATCCCGGCATGAGAGTCGCGGTTCTTGGCGCAGGGGTGGTCGGCGTGACGGGCGCCTGGTACCTCGCGCGGGCGGGGCACGAGGTGACGCTCGTGGACCGCCAGCCCGAGGCGGGCATGGAGACCTCGTTCGCCAACGGCGGGCAGATCTCCGCCGGGCACGCCGAGCCTTGGGCGAAGCCCTCGGTGGTGCCAAAGGTGCTGAGGTGGCTCGGGCGCGAGGACGCGCCGATGCTCTTCCGGCCCCGTGCCGACCTCGCGCAATGGCGGTGGGGCCTGCGCTTTGCCTTCGAGTGCCTGCCGGGCCGCTTCGAGCGCCACACGCGCCAGCTCGCGGGGCTCGCGCGCTACAGCCGCGAGAGCCTCGGCGCGCTGCGGCAGGAAACGGGCATCGCCTACGACTACCTCGGCAAAGGGATCCTGCACTTCTGCACCGACGAGGCGGACTTCGAGGCGCTCGCCGCGCACGCCGAGAAGATGCGGCGCCTGGGCATTGCGCGGGAGGTGAAGACGGCGGCCGAGTGCCTCGCGATCGAGCCGGCGCTGCGCGCGTCGGAGGTGCCGGTGGCGGGCGGCGCCTATGCGCCGCAGGACGAGTCGGGCGATGCGCACGCCTTCACGGTGAATCTCGCCCGGCTTGCCCAGGCGCGCGGCGTGCGCTTCCTGCGCGAAACCACGATCGAGTCGCTGGAAACGGAGAGCGGCCGCGCCGTCGCCGCCCGCCTGGGCAGCGGGCGCCTGGAGGCCGATGCCTTCGTCGTGAGCCTCGGCAGTTACAGTACGCGCCTGCTGCGTCCGCTCGGCATCTCCATCCCGGTGTATCCGCTCAAGGGCTACTCGATCACCATCGCGCTGCCGCCGCAGCTCGCGGCGCAGGCGCCGACGGCAAGCCTCACCGACGAAGCGCACAAGCTCGTCTTTTCCCGGCTGGGCGAACGCCTGCGCGTCGCCGGCACCGCCGAGCTCACTGGCTACGACACCTCGATCAACGAGGCGCGCTGCGCGGCGATCATGGCGCGCGTCGGCAAGCTGTTTCCCGGCCTCGCGCAGGCGCGGGACATTCGGCTCTGGGCTGGACTGCGGCCTGCGACGCCCTCCAACGTGCCGGTGATCGGCCGCACCCGCGTCGCCAAGCTCTTCCTCAACACCGGGCACGGCACGCTCGGCTGGACGCTCGCCGCGGGCTCGGGCCGCGCGCTTGCCGACCTCGTGTCCGGCCGCAAGCCCGAAGTTGAATTCCGGTTTCACTGACGCATGAGAGCGAGCGAGTCGCTCTATTTCGACGTGCGCGGGCTGCGCTATCACATCCGTCACTGGCCGGGCGACAGCGCGCGCCGCATGATCCTGCTGCACGGCTGGATGGATGTGTCGGCCTCTTTCCAGTTCCTCGTGGACGCGCTGCAGGGCGACTGGGATGTCTACGCGCCGGACTGGCGCGGCTACGGCCTCACCGACTGGGGCAAGTCCGACTGCTACTGGTTTCCGGACTATGTCGCCGACCTCGACATTCTGCTCGAGCGCCTGCAGCCCGATACGCCGGCAAACCTCGTCGGTCACAGCCTGGGCGGCAACGTCGCCGCGCTTTACGCGGGGGTGCGCCCCGCGCGGATCCGGCGGCTGGTGAACCTGGAGGGCTTCGGCATGGCGCATACGCAGCCGGAGCAGGCGCCGCAGCGCTACGGCCTGTGGCTCGACGAGCTGCACCAGAACAGCGGGTTTCGCCCTTATGCCGACTTCGGCGCGCTCGCCGACCGGCTGCAGAACAACAACCCGCGGCTGGCGCGCGAGCGCGCGGAGTTCCTCGCGCGGCACTGGGGTCGGGAGACGGCCGATGGCCGCGTACTGCTGCGCGGCGACCCCGCGCACAAGATCGTGAACCCGGTGCTCTACCGCTACGAGGAGGCGCGTGCCTGCTGGTCGCAGGTCGCAGCGCCGGTGCTCTGGGTGGATGCCTCGGAGTCCGGGGCGCTCAAGCGTCTCGGCCTGACGCCCGCGCAGTACGCCGAGCGGCGCGCCGCGTTCCGCAGCCTGCGCTATGTTACGGTGCAGGGCGCCGGCCACATGCTGCATCACGACCAGCCGGAGGCATTGGCGCGCCTCATCGAGGAGTTTCTGCTGGCGTGAATTTCGACCTGCACTGTCATTCGAACGTCTCGGACGGCGCGCTGCCACCGGCGCAGGTCGCGCGCCGTGCCGCTCGCGCGGGCGTGGAGGTCTGGGCGCTGACCGACCACGACCAGCTCGGCGGGC
This sequence comes from Betaproteobacteria bacterium, assembly GCA_029883975.1. GTDB lineage: Bacteria > Pseudomonadota > Gammaproteobacteria > Burkholderiales > SG8-39 > JAABQT01. The sequence continues at coordinate 4,955 of JAOUIL010000097.1, read as the reverse complement.
TCGACGAGGCGCGCGCGGCGGCGCGCGCCGAGAGCATGCGCTTCGTGGACGGCGTGGAGATCTCGGTCACCTGGCGCGGCAGCACGATCCATATCGTCGGTCTGCGCATCGATCCCGCCGACCCGTCCCTGGTCGCAGCGCTGGAACGGGTTCGCGGCGGCAGGGTCGAGCGCGCGCGCCAGATGGCGCGCGATCTGCAGGAGGCGGGCGTTGCCGGCGCTTTCGACGGCGCGATGCGGCACGCGGAGCACGCGGAGATGATCGCGCGGACGCACTTCGCTCGCTTTCTAGTAGAAGCCGGCGTGGTCGCCGATATGCGCGAGGCGTTTCGCCGCTTCCTCGTGCCCGGCAAGCCCGGCTACGTGCCGCACCAGTGGGCGGTGCTCGCGGACGCCGTGCATTGGATCCGCGCCGCCGGCGGCCAGGCCGTGCTCGCACATCCGGGCCGCTACGGCCTTTCGGCCGGCGCGATGGCGGCGCTGCTCGAGGAGTTCCGGGCGGCGGGCGGCGAGGCGCTCGAAGTGGTGACCGGCAGCCACTCCAGCGAGCAGATGCGCCACTTCGGCGCGCTCGCCACGCGGCATCAGTTCGCCGCCTCGCGCGGCTCGGATTTCCACGGGCCGGAGGAGGGCGCAGAGTTCGGCAGCCTGCCGCCGCTCGACCCGGCGCTGCGCCCGGTGTGGCGCGACTGGGCGCTCTGAGCGCTCGCCCGCCTTGGCGCAGTACTTCTCGGTCCATCCCACGCATCCCCAGCCGCGCCTCGTTCGGCGCGCGGCGGAGATCGTACGCAGCGGCGGCCTGGCGGCCTATCCCACGGATTCCTCCTACGCGCTCGGCTGCCACCTGGGCGATGCGCCAGCGCAGCAGCGCCTGCGGCGCGTGCGCGGCATGGACGACAAGCACCATCTCACGCTCATGTGCCGCGACCTGTCCGAGATCGCAACCTATGCCATCGTCGACAACGCGCAGTTCCGCCTGCTGCGCCAGGCGACGCCCGGCAGCTACACCTTCATCCTGCGCGCGACGAAGGAAGTGCCGCGCCGGCTGCAGCATCCCAGGCGCAGGACGATCGGCGTGCGCGTGCCGGCGCACGTCGTGACGCAAGCGCTGCTCGCGGAGCTGGGCGAGCCGATGCTCTCTGCGACGCTGATCCTGCCGGGCGGCGACGCGCCGCTCGCCGACGCCGCGCAGATCCGCGCCGCGCTCGAGCACCAGCTCGACCTGATCATCGACGGCGGCTCGTGCGGGACCGAGCCGAGCACGGTCATCGATCTCACCGGCGGCGCGCCCGTCGTGCTGCGCAAGGGCAAGGGCGCGCTCGAGATCTTCGGGCTCGCCGCGCCCCTCTGATAAACTCCGGCGCGTCACGATGGACTTCAATCAGCTCGTCCAGACAGTCGCGATCTATTCGCTGCCGGTGCTCTTCGCGATCACGCTGCACGAGGCCGCGCACGGCTACGTCGCGCGCCATTTCGGCGACATGACTGCGCATGCGCAGGGACGCATCAGCCTCAATCCGCTGCGCCATGTCGACCTGATCGGCACGCTCGCCGTGCCGCTCGTCATTCTGCTGCTCTCGGGCGGCCGCTTCCTGTTCGGCTGGGCGAAGCCCGTGCCGGTCAATTATTCGGCGCTGCGCAGGCCCAGGCAGCACATGGCGTGGGTCGCCGCAGCGGGGCCGGCGGCCAACCTCGCCATGGCGGTCGGCTGGGCGCTGCTGCTCAAGCTGGCATCGTTGCTGCCGCCGAACTTCTTTTCCGAGCCGATGGCGGCCATGGCGCAGGCGGGCATCATCGTCAACGTCGTCTTCATGTGCCTCAACCTGCTGCCCATCCTGCCGCTGGACGGCGGACGCATTCTCGCCAGCCTGCTGCCGCAGCGCATGGCCTGGCGTTACGCGCGGCTCGAGCCGTGGGGCCTGCCGCTGCTCGTGCTGTTGCTGATGACCAACGTGCTGGACGGCATCCTCAACCCGCTGGTCGGCCTGTCGCACGCGGTGATCCGCGCGCTGGTGCTCTGACGATGTTCGAGACCCGCGTCCTTTCCGGCATGCGCCCCACGGGCGCGCTGCACCTCGGTCACTACCACGGCGTACTGAAGAACTGGGCGCGGCTGCAATCGGAATATCCGTGCCTGTTCTTCGTCGCCGACTGGCACGCGCTCACCACCGACTACGAGCATCCGGGCCGCGTCGAGCAGAACGCCTGGGAGATGGCGGTCGACTGGCTGGCCGCGGGGGTCGACCCGAACCAGGCGATCCTGTTTGTACAGTCGCACATCCAGGAGCACGCCGAGCTGCACCTGCTGCTGTCCATGATCACGCCGCTCGGCTGGCTGGAGCGCGTGCCGACCTACAAGGACCAGATGGACAAGCTCAAGGACCGGGACCTGGCCACCTACGGCTTTCTCGGCTACCCGCTGCTGCAATCCGCCGACATCCTCATCTACCGCGCCCGCTACGTGCCGGTGGGCGAAGACCAGGTGCCGCACGTCGAGATGACGCGCGAGATCGCGCGGCGCTTCAACCATCTGTACGGTCGCGAGGAGGGCTTCGAGGAGAAGGCCAAGGCCGCAGTGAAGAAGATGGGCTCCAAGAAGTCGCGCCTGCTGAACGAACTGCGCACCAAGTTCCTCGAATCGGGGGACGGCGATGCGCTCACGCGCGCCCAGGCGCTGCTGGAGGAGCAGCAGAACCTGCCGCGCGGCGACCGCGAACGGCTGTACGGCTGGCTCGAGGGTGGCGGGCGCAAGATCCTGGTGGAGCCCGAGGCCCTGCTCACCGAGGCCGCGCGGCTCCCGGGCCTGGACGGGCAGAAGATGTCGAAATCCTACGGCAACGCCATCGGCCTGCGCGAGTCGCCGGAGTCGGTGGCGAAGAAGATCCGCACCATGCCCACCGACCCGGCGCGCGTGAAGCGCAGCGACCCGGGCACGCCGGAGAAGTGCCCGGTCTGGCCGCTGCACCAGGTGTACTCGGACGCGGCGCGGCAGGCCTGGGTGCGGCAGGGCTGTACCTCGGCGGGGATCGGCTGCCTGGAGTGCAAGCAGCCGGTCATCGACGCGGTGCTGGCGGAGCTCGCGCCGATGCGCGAGCGCGCGCAGACCTATCTCGACGATCCCACGCTGGTGAAGAACATCATCGCCGACGGCTGCGACAAGGCGCGCAAGCTCGCGCTCGAGACCATGCGCGACGTGCGCGAGGCCATGGGCCTCACGTACTCCTGATGAGCGACTCGGCGCCGCTGCCGCTCGCCGGGCCGGTCGCCCGCCTGTACGGCGAGCCGCTGCTCGAGATCCCGCGCGACCTGTACATCCCGCCGGACGCGCTCGAGATCATCCTCGAGGCCTTCGAGGGACCGCTCGATCTGCTGCTGTACCTCATCCGCAAGGAAAACCTCGATATCCTCGACATCCCCATGGCGCCGCTCACGCGCCAGTACCTGGAGTACGTCGAGGCGATGCGCGCGACGAACCTCGAGCTCGCCGCCGAGTACCTGGTGATGGCGGCCACGCTGATGGAGATCAAGTCGCGCCTGCTGCTGCCGCGGCCGCCGGCGGCGGCAGCGGCGGAGGAGGATCCGCGCGCCGAGCTGGTGCGCCGGCTGCTGGAGTACGAGCGCATCAAGAAAGCGGCGCAGCAGCTCGACCAGCTGCCGCAGCTGGGGCGCGACGTGCTGGCGGTGTCGGTCTGGGTGGAGCGCGTGGTGACCGAGCAGCTCCCCGGCGTGGACGCGCAGGATCTCGCCGAGGCCTGGCGCGCGCTGCTGCATCGGGCGCGGCTGAGCAAGCACCATCGCGTCTCGCGCGAAGAGCTGTCGGTGCGCGAGCACATGAGCGGCATCCTGCGCCGGCTGCAGGAGCGGCGCGTGCTCGAATTCGGCGAGCTGTTCGACCCCGCGCGCGGGGTCGCCGTGCTGGTGGTGACGCTGCTCGCGGTGCTGGAGCTGGCGCGCGAGTTGCTGCTCGAGCTCACGCAGTCCGAGAGTTTCGCCCCGATCTACGTAAAATTGGCGCATGCAGCCCACTGAGGCCAAGCGCATTCTGGAAGCGGCGCTCCTGTCGGCGCAGGAGCCCCTGGCACTCGCAGCGCTGCGCGGGCTGTTCGACGACCAGCTGAGCGCCGAGACGCTGAAGAACCTGCTGACCGAGCTGCGCGAGGAGTGGAGCGGGCGCGCCGTCGAGCTGGTCACCCTTGCCAGCGGCTGGCGCTTCCAGACCCGGCCGGAGTTCAGGCCGTTCGCCGAGAAGCTGCTGCCGGAGAAGCCGCCGCGCTACTCGCGCGCGGTGCTCGAGACGCTCGCCATCATCGCCTACCGCCAGCCGGTGACACGCGGCGACATCGAGGACATTCGCGGCGTGACGGTGTCCACGCAGATCATGCAGACGCTGGAGGCGCGCGGCTGGATCGACGTGGTCGGCCATCGCGAGACGCCGGGACGTCCGGCGCTCTACGCCACGACCAAGACCTTCCTCGACGAACTCGGCTTGCGCTCCCTGCAGGAACTGCCGCCCCTGGAGGAGATCGCGCAGACCCTGCAGCTTGAGCCCCCGCCCGCGCCCGCTGTCCCGGAAGCCGCCAACGAGCCCGCCGCAGGCTGAGCGGCTGCAGAAGCTGCTGGCGGCGCAGGGGTACGGCTCGCGCCGCGAAATCGAGGGCTGGATCGAGGCAGGTCGGCTGCGCGTCAATGGCGTTGTCGCGAAGCTGGGCGAGCGCGCCGGCCCCGGCGATGTCGTGGAGCTGGACGGCAAGGCCCTCGCGCTCAAGGCGGCCGGCGCGCGGCCCCGGGTGCTGCTTTACCACAAGCCGGACGGGGAGATGGTGACGCGCTCGGACCCCGAGGGCCGGCCCACGGTGTTCCAGCGTCTGCCGCCGATCCCAGGAGGCAAGTGGGTTGCGGTCGGGCGGCTGGACATCAATACGGCGGGCCTGCTGCTCGTCACTGATTCCGGCGAGC
>JAOUIL010000029.1 GCA_029883975.1 Betaproteobacteria bacterium | reverse complement strand
ACGCTGCTCGACGAGCTCGAGCGCCGCAAACTGCGCTACGGCCTGGCGACGCTGTGCGTCGGCGGCGGCATGGGCATCGCCACGATCGTCGAGCGCCTGTAGATGCCGGTTCGCTATGAAAAGGGCGACGACGGCGTCGTCACCCTGACCTTCGACGCGCCCGGCGCGCCGGTCAACACGATGACCGCGGCGTGGAAGAAGGCCTTCCACGCCGCGGTCGAGCGCCTGCAGAAGGAGAAGGATTCGATCGCGGGCGTGATCCTCGCCTCGGCGAAGAAGTCCTTCTTCGCCGGCGCCGAATTGAAGGAGGTGCTCAAGCTCACGGCGGCGGACGGCCCGCGATTCTTCGAGGAGATCGAGGAGATCAAGCGCGACTTCCGCGCGCTCGACAAGCTCGGCAAGCCGGTGGTGGCGGCGCTCGAAGGCGCCGCGCTCGGCGGCGGCTGGGAGCTCGCGCTCGCCGCGCACTGCCGCATCTGCCTCGACGACGGGCGAATCGAGCTCGGCCTGCCCGAGGCGACGCTCGGCCTGCTGCCCGGCGCGACCGGCATCACCAAGACCGTGCGCCTGCTCGGCCTGCAGGCGGCGCTGCCGATGCTGATGGAAGGCAGGACCATGCGTCCCGCGGAGGCGGCGAAGCTCGGATTCTTGCAGGGCATTGCGGGAAGCCACGACGACCTCGCGCGCATGGCGCGCGAGTGGATCGCGAAGAACCCCTCGCCCAAGCAGCCCTGGGACGAGGACAACTATCGCATCCCGGGCGGCACGCCCGCGAGCCCGGCGATCGCGCAGATGCTCACCATCGCTCCAGCGATGCTGATCGAGAAGACGCGCGGCCTGTATCCCGCGCCCGAAGCGATCATGGCGGCGGCCGTGGAGGGCGCGAGCGTGGATTTCGATACGGCGCTGCGGATCGAGTCGCGCTACCTCGCCAAGCTCGCCGTCGGGCCGGTGGCGAAGAACCTCATCCACCTCTTCTTCGACCGCACGGCGATCCGCTCGGGCGCCTCGCGCCCCAGGGACGTGCCGAAATGGAAGGCGACCAAGGTCGGCATCCTCGGCGCGGGCATGATGGGCGGCGGCATCGCGTGGGCGAACGCGCTGCGCGGCGTGCCCTGTGTGCTGAAGGACACCACGCTCGAGCGCGCGCAGCAGGGCAAGGCCTACAGCGAGAAGCTCGCGGCGAAGCGCAACCGCCCGCAGGTGCCCGCGCTCATCACGCCCACGGCGAGCGCATCGGACCTGCGGGGCTGCGACCTGATCATCGAGGCGGTGTTCGAGAAGCGCGACGTCAAGGCGCAGGCGACGAAGGAAGCCGAGCCGATGCTCGCGCCGGGCGGCCTCTTCGCCTCCAACACGTCGACGCTGCCGATCACCGGCCTCGCGCAGGCGTTCTCCAGGCCGGAAGACTTCATCGGCCTGCACTTCTTCTCGCCGGTGGACAAGATGCAGCTCGTGGAGATCATCAAGGGCAAGAGGACGTCCGCCGAGACGCTGGCGCGCGCCTACGACTACGTGCTGCAGATCGGCAAGATGCCGATCGTGGTGAACGATTCGCGCGGCTTCTACACGAGCCGCACGTTTGGCACCTTCGTCGCCGAGGGCTGCGCGATGCTGCAGGAAGGCATTCCGGCGGCGGTGATCGAGAATGCGGGGCGGCTCGCCGGCATGCCGGTCGGCCCGCTCGCGGTGATCGACGAGACCTCGATGGCGCTCTCGGTCGCGGTGATGGAGCAGACGAAGGCCGACCTCGAGGCGGAAGGCAGGAAGTACACGCCGCAGCCCGGGCAGGAAGTGATCGTGCGCATGGTGAAGGAGTTCAGGCGCCCGGGCCGCGCGGGCGGCGGCGGGTTCTACGAATATCCGAAGGAAGGAAAGAAGTTCCTCTGGCCGGAGCTGGCGAAGCACTTCGGCAGGAAGGGCGTCCAGTGGGATTTCGAGGAGCTGAAGGAGCGGCTGCTGGTTCGCCAGGCGATCGAGACCGCGAGGTGCCTGGAGGAAGGCGTGCTCGAGCACGTGCACGACGGCAACATCGGCTCGATCTTCGGCATCGGCTTCCCGGCCTGGGCGGGCGGCGCGCTGCAGTACGTGAACCACGTCGGCACCAGGAAGTTCGTCAAGCGCGCCGACGAGCTGGCGAAGAAGGTGGGCCCGCGCTTCGCGCCGCCCAAGCTCCTGCGCGAGCTCGCTGCGAAGAACACACCCCTCGACTGATGGCGCTGCCGCCGGTCCTGCAGCGCCTGAAGCTCCCGGTCATTGCCGCACCGATGTTCATCGCCGGCAACCCGAAGCTCGTCATCGAGCAGTGCAAGGCCGGGATCGTGGGCTCCTTCCCGGCCCTGAACGCGCGCCCGAAGGAAGCGCTCGATGCGTGGCTCACGGAGATCGAGCAGGCGCTCGCCGGGCGGCCGGACGCCGCGCCCTACGCGGTGAACCAGATCGTGCACAAGTCGAACGACCGCCTCGCGCACGACCTCGAGGTCTGCATCCGGCACAAGGTGCCGATCACGATCACGAGCCTCAGGGCGCCGAACGACGTGATCCCCGCGATCCACGCCTACGGCGGCATCGTGCTGCACGACGTGATCAACGTGCGCCACGCGGAAAAGGCCCTGGAGGCGGGCGTCGACGGGCTGATCCTGGTGTGCGCCGGAGCAGGCGGCCACGCCGGCACGCTCTCGCCCTTCGCGCTGGTGGGCGAGGTGCGGCGCTTCTTCGACGGGCCGATCATCCTCTCGGGCGCCATCGCCACCGGGGATGCGATCCTCGCCGCGCTCGCCGCGGGCGCGGACCTCGCGTACATCGGCACGCGCTTCCTGGCCACGCCGGAGGCGAGCGTGCCCGAGCGCTACAAGGAGGAGATCCTCAAGGCGCATGCGTCGGACATCGTCTACACGGACCTGTTCTCCGGCGTGAACGGCAACTACCTCAAGCACAGCGTGATCGCCGCCGGCTTCGACCCGCTCAACCTGCCGAAATCCGATCCGAAGAAAATGAACTTCGGCTCCGCGAGCGGCGCCGAGAAGAAGGTGTGGCGCGACATCTGGAGCGCGGGGCAGGGCGTCGGGCAGATCGACGCGGTGCTGCCCGTGGCCGACGTCGTGGCGAAGCTCGCCGCCGAGTACACCGCGGCGCGCAGGAGGCTCGCGCTGTCGTGATCCTCGACGTCCAGCCGCGCGGCGCCGCGGCCTGGCTGTGGATGAACCGGCCGGAGGTGAGGAATGCGCTCTCCGATGAGCTGATCTCCGCGCTGGAGACCGCGCTGGAAGTCGTGGAGAGGGACCCCTCGATGCGCGTGCTGGTCCTCGCCGGGCGCGGTCCCGCGTTCTGCGCGGGAGGCGACCTCGCGAAGATGGAAAAGGCGGCCAAGATGACCAGGGCCCGCTCGCGGCGCGAGGCCTCGCGCTTCGCGAAGCTCCTCTACCGCATGCACGCCTATCCCAAGCCGATCGTCGCGCGCGTGCATGGCCCCGCGTTCGCGGGCGGCATGGGCCTCGTTGCGGCAAGCGACCTGGTGGTGGCCGCCGATGCCGCCGAGTTCGCGCTGCCGGAGACGCGCATCGGCCTCGTCCCGGCGATGATCAGCCCGTACCTCGCGCGCGCCATGGGCGCGGCGCAGGCGCGCCGCTACATGCTGACCGGCGAACGACTTTCGGCGCCGGAAGCCAAGCGCATCGGCTTCGTGCACGAGTGCGTGCCCGCCGGCGAGCTGGACGCGGCGATCGACGCCCTGTGCGCGCGGCTCGCGCAAGGCGGCCCCGAGGCGCTGGCGCGCACCAAGAGGCTCCTGCTGCGCGTGGAGAATGCGCCGCTCGACGCCGCGCTCGCCGCGGAGACGGCGGCCGCGCTCGCCGAGGCGCGCGCGGGCGCCGAGGCGCGCGAGGGCATCCGCGCGTTTCTCGAAAAGCGCAAGCCGTCCTGGCAGTAGCTGCGCTAACATCGGGATCCTTTTTCGAGGATCCCGCATGAACAAGCGCATCGTCATGGCGAGTCACCCGGAAGGCTGGGTGACCGAAGCCAACTTCCGCCTCGAAACCGCGCCGGTTCCCAAGCCCGCCGAGGGCGAAGTGCTGGTGAAGAACCACTGGCTGTCGCTCGACCCGTACATGCGCGGGCGCATGACCAAGCAGAAGAGCTACGTGAAGGGCGTAGAGGTCGGCGACGTGATGACGGGCGAGACCGCGGGCGAGGTGGTCGAATCCAGGCACCCGAAGTTCAAGGCGGGCGACAAGGTCACGGCGCCCTCCGGCTGGCAGCTCTACTGGAGCGGCAAGGGCGAGCTGCTCACCAAGGTCGACGACACACGCGCGCCTCTTTCCTACTTCCTCGGCTGCCTCGGCATGCCGGGACGCACCGCCTACTTCGGCATGAAGGACATCCTGCAACCCGAGGCGGGTGAGACCGTGGTCGTCTCCGCGGCTTCCGGCGCGGTGGGCAGCGTGGTCGGCCAGCTGGCGAAGGAATGGGGCTGCCGCACGGTCGGCATCGCGGGCGGCAAGGCGAAGTGCGACTACGTGGTGCAGGAGCTCGGGTTCGATGCCTGCGTGGACTACAAGGCGGGGAAGCTCCTGGACGACCTGCGCGCCGCCTGCCCGAAAGGCGTGGACGCCTACTTCGAGAACGTCGGCGGCGTGATCCTCGACACGATGCTGCGGCTCATGAACGTCAAGTCGCGCATCGCGATCTGCGGCCTGATTTCCGACTACAACGCCGCCGAGCCCTACGGCGTGAAGATGTTCCGCTCGATCCTCGTCAACCGCATCAAGGTGCAGGGCATGATCGTCTTCGACTGGGTGGAGCGCTACCCCGAGGCGAACCAGGCGCTGCTGGCGCTGGTCACCGACGGGCGCTTCAAGTACCGCGAGTCCGTGGTGAAGGGCATCGAGAACGCGCCCCGGGGCCTGATCGGGCTGCTCAAGGGGGAAAACTTCGGCAAGCAACTGGTGAGGCTGACATGATCGACCTGTATACCTGGCCCACGCCCAACGGGCACAAGATCCACATCATGCTCGAGGAGACGGGGCTGCCCTACCGGGTGATTCCCATCGACATCGGCGCGGGCGACCAGTTCAAGCCCGAGTTCCTCAGGATCTCGCCCAACAACAAGATGCCGGCGATGGTGGACAGCGACGGGCCGGACGGCAAGCCGATGGCGCTCGCCGAGTCGGGGGCGATGCTTTTCTACCTCGCCTCGAAGACCGGCAGGTTCCTGCCAGAGCGCATCCGCGAGCGCTGGCAGGTGATGCAGTGGGTGATGTTCCAGATGGGCCACATCGGGCCGATGCTGGGCCAGGCGCACCATTTCCTCGGCTACGCGCCCGAGAAGATCGAGTACGCCATGAACCGCTACAAGAACGAGGCCAATCGCCTGTACGGCGTAGTGGATCGGCGCCTCAAGGAGTCGAAGTACGTCGCCTGCGGCGAGTACACCATCGCCGACATGGCGATCATGCCGTGGATGCGCTTCCCGGAGCGCCAGGGCGTGAACATCGACGAGTACCCGAACGTCAAGCGCTGGCGCGACGGCCTGCTCGCGCGCCCGGCGGTGGAGCGCGCGCTCAAGGTGCTCGCCGACCGCCGGCGGGCCGAGATGACGAAGGAGCAGAAGGAAGTCCTCTTCGGAGCGACGCAATATGCCAGGCGCTGAGCTGAAGGGGAAAGTCGCGTGGGTGACGGGCGGCGGCTCGGGCATCGGCCTGGCGGGCGCGAAAGCGCTCGCCGCGGCCGGCGCGCATGTCGTCATCTCGGGGCGCACCGCGCGCACCAACGACAGCGGCCTCGCGGAGCTGAGAAAGCTCGGCAGCGCGGAGGCCATGCAGCTCGACGTGGGCGACCGCGCGGCGGTCGAGAAGACCGCGGCCGACATCGAGAAGCGCCACGGCCGCATCGACATCCTGGTGGCGAGCGCCGGTACCAACATCGGCGGCGGCAAGCGCAACTTCAGCAACATGACGCTCGACGGCTGGGACGACGTGGTGCGCATCAACCTGAACGGCCTGTTCTACTGCTGCCACGCGGTGCTGCCGGGAATGCGCGCGCGCAAGGACGGCCTCATCATCAACATCTCCTCGTGGGCGGGCCGCTACGCCAGCGTGCTCACCGGGCCGGCCTACAACGCCACCAAGCGCGCCGTGATCGCCATCTCCGAGTCGATCAACATGGAGGAATGCGCGAACGGCATCCGCGCCACCTCGATCCTGCCGGGCGAGGTCGCCACGCCCATCCTGGAGAAGCGCCCCGTGCCGCCTTCCGCGGAAGAACGCGCGCGCATGGCGCAGCCGGAGGATTTCGGCAAGGCGATCCTGTTCGTCGCCACCATGCCGGCGCGCACCACCGTCAACGAGATGATCATCGCGCCGACGTGGAACCGGTTCTACCTCGGCGGGATCGAGGCCAAGAAGTAGAAAATAGGGACAGACCCTATTTCTGAAAAGCAAGAAATAGGGTCAGTCCCTATTTTCATCCGCGTCACCCTGCCGTTCCTGGCGGGGTACTTCATCTCGTACCTGTACCGCTCGGTCAACGCGATCATCGGGCCGGAGATCGCGCGCGAGCTGGGCCTCGGCTCGGCGGGCCTCGGGTTGCTGACCGCCATCTACTTTCTCGCCTTCGCGCTGTTCCAGTTGCCGCTCGGCATCCTGCTCGACCGCTACGGGCCGCGGCGCGTCAACGCGACGCTGCTGCTGGTGGCGGCCGCGGGCGGCGCGTGGTTCGCGCTCGGCCAATCCGCCGCTGCGCTGACGGCGGCGCGCGGCCTGATCGGACTGGGCGTGTCCGGCTGCCTGATGGCGTCGTTCACGGCCTTCCTGCTCTGGTATCCGGCGGATCGCATCGCCACCATGAACGGCGTCGCCTTCGCCAGCGGCATGCTCGGCGCGGTAGTGGCCACCGTGCCGCTCGAGGTGGCGCTGCGCGCCTTCGGCTGGCGCGAGGTGTTCGCGGGCATCGTGGCGCTCAACGTCGTCGTCAGCCTGCTGCTGTTCCTCGCTGTGCCGGAGCGCACGGCCTCCCAGCGCGGCGAGAGCGTGCGCGCGCAGCTCGCCGGCTTCGTGCAGATCGCGCGCGACGCTGCGTTCTGGCGCATGGCGCTTGCCATCGGCGCGAACCAGGTCGCCGCGGTGGCCCTGCAGACGCTGTGGGTCGCCACATGGCTGCGCGACGTCGCCGGCTACAGTCCCGCGCAGGTCGCGCGCGCGCTGCTCGCGTTCAGCCTCGCGATGATGCTCGGCTACGTGGGCTTCGGCCGCGCGGCGGACGCGCGCGCGCGGCGCGCGCAGAGCACGCTGCCCCTGATCCTGGGCGGCGTCGCGGTGGGATCCGCCAGCCTTGCGCTGATCCTGCTCGGCGTGCGCACCGGAATGCTCGGCCTGTGGTGCCTGTTCTTCGGCTGCTCGACGGCCGTCACGCTCGCCTATTCGCTCTACTCGCGGCGCTACCCCCGGGAAATGAGCGGGCGCGTGAACACCGCGCTCAACGTGTTCGTGTTCATCGGCATGTTCACCGGCCAGTGGGTCGTCGGCTTGCTGCTCGGCCTGTGGCCGCAGAGCGCGACCGGCTACGCGCCCGAGGCCTATCCCTGGGCGCTCGCCTTTCTCTGGGCGGTGCAGTTCGCCGGACTCGCCTGGCTGTGGGCGGGCCGCGGGCTGCTCGGCGTCAGGTCGTGAAGTAGATGTCGCGGTACGCGGTGTAGATCGAAGCGATCGTCACCGGACCGAGCACCAGCCAGCCGAGCCCCGCCGGGATCGTGGCGAGGACCATCAGCAGGAATCCGACCACGCCGTAGACCAGGAACGGCACGATGTTCCTCAGGCAGCCGGTGAAGCTCTCCTTCATCGCCTCCAGCACGCCGTGCTCGTGGAACACGACCAGCAGCGGCGCGAACCAGATCGCCATGAACAGCGGCAGCATCAGCGCCAGCATCACCAGCCCGGCGAGCGCCAAGCCCAGCGCGGCCTCCGGCGTCTCGGGCTGCGCGCCGCCGAACATCGTCGCGAAGCCGACGCCCATGGCAATCGCCACCACCATGCCGATGGCGAAGGAGATGACCAGCGTCAGCGCGCCGACGCCGGCGAGCGTGCCCAGGCGATGCCGGAAACCGGCGAACAGGTGGCCGAACTCGAGCGGCTCGCCCTCGGCAAGCGCGCGGCAGCCGAGCGCCAGGCCGGCGCTGAACATCGGCCACAGCACCGCGTTGGCGATCGGCCCGAGCAGTGGAATGACGCCGAGCACTACGAGGAGGACGACCAGCACGACCCAGATGCCGATCCACATCCACGGCTGCTGCTTGAACATTGCCCAGCCCTCGGTGATCCAGCCCCAGCCGCGCCCCGCCGCCACGCCGCGGCCGCCCGGAACGAAATTGCCCTGCAAGGCCATGGCCGGGTCGGCCACGGTCGCCGCCGGCGCGCTGTACGGATTGGTCGTCATGAGCGTTCTCCCTGTCAGGCCTCTTTGTGCCGCACGCGCACGGTGCCGATCGCCTTGGCGACCAGCGACCCGTCCGCGTTCTTCGCCTCCGCTTCGACGAACGTCATGCTGCGACCGTCCTTCAGCACGCGCGCCTCGGCGACCAGCCGGTCGCCCTTGCCGCCGCCGATGAAGGACGTGGACATGTCGATGGTCACCACGCCCACCGATTCCGGGTGCAGCGTGCGCGCCGCGGTGCACAGCGCCACGTCGAGCAGCGACATGATCACGCCGCCGTGCGCGGTGCCCAGGCTGTTGGTGAAGTGCTTCGGCAGCGGCATCCACAGGCGCGCCGTGCCCTCGCCGAGCGCCTCGGTCACGAGGCCGAGGTGGGCGATGAACGGGATGCGGCTCTGGTAGTCGCGCGTGTACTGCAGCTTCGCGTGGGCGTCGGCCTTCACAGGATCGAGGCGCCGCCGTCGACCACGATCGCCTGGCCGTTGATGTGCCGACCCGCCTCGGAAGCGAGCAGCGCCGTCACGCCCTTCAGGTCCTCGTCGTTGCCGACGCGGCGCGTCGGCGTGCCGTCGATGATGAACTGCAGCTGCGCGCCGAGCGTCGCCTTGGTCATCTTCGAGGGAAAGAACCCCGGGCAGACGGCGTTCACGGTGATGCCGTGCTCGCCCCACTCCGCCGCCAGCTGGCGCGTCAGGCCCACGAGGCCGTGCTTGGTCGCGACGTAGGCCGCGGTGCGCACCAGCCGCGGATCATTGGCGAGCAGGCCGTTCACAGACGCGACGTTGATGATGCGGCCCCACTTGCCCGGGATCATCACCTTCTTCGCCAGCACCTGGGAAAGCAGGAACGCGCCGGTCAGGTTGAGGTTCACCAGCTTGTCCCAGGCGTCAAGCGGGTGATCCTCGGCGGGCGCGCCCCAGGTGGCGCCGGCGTTGTTCACCAGGATGTCCACCTTGCCGAGCTTGCCGAGCAGCGCGTCGACCAGCGGCGCCACCTGCTCGCGCTTGCCCAGGTCGCACGGCCACGCCGCAGCCTGGATGCCGAGCTTGCCGAGGTGCGCGACGGCCTCGTCGAGCTCGTCCTTCTTCCGTGCGGTGAGCGCGACGCGCGCGCCCAGCTCGCCGAGCGCCTCGGCCATTTGCAGCCCGAGCCCGCGCGAGCCGCCGGTGACGAGCGCCACGCGCCCGGTGAGGTCGAACAGCTGCTTGACGTTCATGGCGATCGAAGTTGGTATTGTGGCGGCTATGCTAGCACCGGATACCCGAGCGGCCTACACGCGCGCCGCGCTCGAGCGGCTCATCGCGCCGCGCTCGGTCGCGATCGTCGGCGCTTCGCCGCGCGCCGGCTCTTTCGGCGTGCGTACCGTGGAGAACCTCGCGGATTTCGCCGGCGAGGTCTTTCCCGTGAACGCCAAGTACGAGTCGGTCGCCGCGCGGCGCTGCTACCCGTCGCTCGGCGCGCTGCCGCATGCGCCGGACTGCGTCGTGCTGGCAGTGCCGCGCGAGGGCGCGGAAGGTGCGCTCGAGGAGGCCGCCGCTACCGGCGCCGGCTCGGCGATCGTCTTCGCTTCGGGCTACGGCGAAATGGCGCGCGAGGACGCCGGGCGCGCGCAGCGCCGGCTCGGCGACATCGCGCGCGCGGCGAAGATGCCGCTGCTCGGGCCCAACTGCATGGGCCTCGTGAATCACCCGCTGCGCGCCGGCGTCACGTTCCTCTCGGAGTACGCGCGCGCGCCGCAGGGCGCGGGCTCGATCGCCGTCGTCAGCCAGTCCGGCGCGCTCGGCTATTCGCTGGCGCAGGCCTGGCAGCGGGGCCTGGGCATCCGCTACTTCTTCTCGACCGGCAACTCGGCGGACGTGGACGTCGGCGACCTCGTGGCGGCCATGGCCGAGGAGCCTGAAGTGCGCGCCATCGCCTGCCTGTTCGAGGGCGCAGCGAGCGCCGCGCGTCTGCGCGAGGCGGGCGAGCGGGCACGCGCGGCCGGCAAGCCGGTCATCGTCTTCAAGCTCGGCACGAGCGCGGACGGCGCGGCGGCCGCGCGCTCGCACACCGGCTCGCTCGCCGGCTCGGCGGTGGCCTGGCGCGCGCTGTTCGAGCGCGCAGGGCTCGTGCCGGTGGAGGACTTCGACGCGCTGCTCGAGTACGCGAAATTCTTCGCGGCGGCGGGCACGCCCGGCGCGCGCGGCGCGGCCGCCATCTCCGGCTCGGGCGGCGCGGGCGTCATGGCGGCGGACAAGGCGGCGGCGCATGGCGTGCCGATGCCGCAGCCGCAGCCCGCGACCGTGGAGAAGCTGCGCGCCATCGTTCCGGAGTTCGGCGCGGCGAGGAACCCCTGCGACCCGACCGCGCAGGTGTTGAACATCCCCGACTCGTTCGGGCGCTGCTGCCGTGCGCTTCTCGAGGATCCGCAGTACGGCGTGCTGGTCGTGCCCTCGACCGTGGCACTCGCCGAGACCGTCAAGGACCGGGTGCCGACCATGGCGCGGCTCGCGCGCGAGCAGGTGAAGCCGGTGGCGCTCGTGTGGCTGTCCGAGTGGCTGCAGGGGCCCGGCGCGGAGGACTACGAGAAGGACGAGAAGATTCCCGTGTTCCGCTCGATGGAGCGCTGCTTCGCCGCGATCGCCGCCTGGCACGCGCACGCCGGGCGCGAGTTCGCGCCGGCGGCGCGCCGTGCCCCGGCCGGCGCCGCACAGGACGCGCAGCGCCTGCTCGCCGCGGCGGGCGCGACGCTCACCGAGCGCGAGGCGAAGCGCGTGCTCGCCGCCTACGGCGTGCCCGTGGTCGGCGAGCGCCTGGCGAAGAGCGTCGACGAGGCGCTTGCCGCGGCGCGCGCGCTCGGCTACCCGGTGGTGATGAAGGCCGAGGCGCCCGGCATCCTGCACAAGACCGAGCTCGACGTGGTGCGCCTGGGAATCGCCAACGAAGCCGAGTTGCGCCCGGCGTACGCGGAGATCGTCGCCAATGCGCGCGGCCACGAGCTGCACGGCGTGCTGGTGCAGCCGATGATTCCCGGCGCGGAGGTGATCGTCGGCGCGCGCGTCGATCCCGAGGTCGGAGCGCTCGTCGTCGTCGGCTCGGGCGGGGTGCTCGTCGAGCTGATTCACGACACGGTCGCGGCGCTCGCGCCGGTCTCGGTCGGCGAGGCGAAGGCGATGCTCGCGCGGCTGCGCGGCTACCGGCTGCTCACGGGCTTTCGCGGCGGCGCGGCGGCGGACCTGGAGGCGCTCGCCGACGCCATCGCACGCATCTCCGAGCTCGCCGCCGACCTTGCCGGCGAGTTCGAAGAGCTGGACGTCAATCCCTTGCGCGTCGGCCCGCGCGGCCTCGCCGCGGTGGACGCGCTGATCACCCGCCGCGGCTAGCCCTTCAACTGGAGCGACTTCAGCTCCAGGAACTCCTCCAGCCCGTACACGCCGGCCTCGCGCCCGTGGCCGGACTGCTTGAAGCCGCCGAACGGCGCGTTCATGTTGAACGCTCCGCCGTTCACGTCGATCTGCCCGGCGCGGATGCGCCGCGCCACCGCCTGCGCGTGCGCGTCGTCCTTCGACCACACGGCGCCGGCCAGCCCGTAGGGCGAGTCGTTGGCGATCCTCACCGCCTCGTCCTCGTCCTGGTAGGGAATGATGGAGAGCACCGGCCCGAAGATCTCCTCCTGGGCGATGGCCATGGTGTTCTTCACCTTGCCGAAGACGGTCGGCTTGACGAAATAGCCGCCGGGCAAGCCCGCCGGCGGCTCGTCGCCACCGATCAGGAGCTCGGCGCCTTCCTCCTTGCCCTTGCGGATGTAGCCGCGCACGCGCTCGAGCTGGGCGTGCGAGGCGAGCGGGCCGAGGCGCGCGGTCTCGGCGAGCGGGTCGCCGAGCGTGAACCCCTTGGCCGCCTCCGCAGCGAGCTTCGCCGCTTCCTCGTACCTCGAAGCGGGCACCAGCATGCGCGTGAGCGCAGTGCAGGTCTGGCCGGAATTGAGGAAGCAACCGTTCACCGTGCCTTTCACGGCGGCGGGAAGATCGGCGTCCTCGAGGATGAGCGACGCGCTCTTGCCGCCCAGCTCGAGCGCCACGCGCTTCACCTGCTGCGCGGCGACTTCCGAGATGCGCTTGCCGGCGCGCGTCGAGCCGGTGAAGGAGATCATGTCGACGCGCGGGTGCCTGACCAGCGCCTCGCCCACCACCGGGCCGTAGCCGGTGACGAGGTTGAACACGCCCGCCGGCAGGCCGCAGGCCTGCACCACCTCGGCGAGGATGAAGGCGTTGAACGGCGCGATCTCCGAAGGCTTGAGCACCACCGTGCAGCCGGCGGCGAGCGCGGGCGCCACCTTGAGCGCGATCTGGTGCAGCGGGTAGTTCCACGGCGTGATGGCGCCCACCACGCCGACGGGGTCCTTCACCACGAGCGAGTTGCCGACGCGCTCCTCGAACTTGAACTCGCGCGCGATTCTCGCGTAGTTGGCGAAGTTGGCGATCGGCAGGCCGGCCTGGATGCGCCCGGCGAGCTTGATCGGCATGCCGACCTCCTGCGCGATGGTCCTCGCCAGCTCGTCGGCGCGCGCCTTCAGCCCGTCGGAGATCTTCTGCAGGAAGTCCGCGCGCTGCGCGGGCGGCGTCTGGCTCCAGGCGTCGAGCGCGGCGTGCGCCGCGGCGGCCGCGGCGTCGATGTCCCACTCGGTGCCCGCGGGCACTTCGCCCATCACTTCGCCGGTGCCGGCGTGGTGCACCTCGATCCTTTCCCTGGCGGCGGGGGCGACCCACTGGCCGCCGATGAAGAACTGGTCGCGCATCAGCATGGGATAATCCTTCGACGAGAAGGGCGGTACTTTAACGCCCCAGCGCAACCCGCCGCAACGAGGGAGGCACGTGCAGGGCTCCAGCCAGTACCGGCTGCTCGCCGAGCGCCGCTTCGGCCCGTTCTTCGGCGTGCAGTTCCTCGGCGCCTTCAACGACAACGTCTTCAAGCAGGCGCTCGTCATCCTGCTCGCCTACCAGACGGCGAGCTTCACGACGATGTCCTCCGACACCCTGCAGAATCTCGCGCAGGCGCTGTTCATCCTGCCGTTCTTCCTGTTTTCCGCCACCGCCGGCCAGATCGCGGACAAGGTCGAGAAGTCCACGCTCATCACCATCACCGTGGCGATCGAGTTGGCGGTCATGGCGCTGGGGGCGGTGGGCCTGTTCACGCAGAGCCTCGCGCTGCTGCTCGGCGCGCTGTTCCTGGGCGGCGTGCAGTCGGCGCTGTTCGGGCCGGTGAAGTACGCCATCCTGCCCCAGCACCTGAACGACACCGAGATCGTCGGCGGCAACGGCATGGTGGAGATGGGCACCTCGATCGCGATCCTCCTCGGCATGGTGTACGGCGGCTGGCTGATCACGCAGCCCGGCTGGGGCGTCGCCGGCGTGGCCGTGTCGGCCATGGCCATCTCGGCCGCGGGCATCGTGCTGTCGCGCTTCATCCCGAAGTCGCCCGCGCCCGATCCGGCGCTGAGGATCAACTGGAATCCGCTCACCGAGACCTGGCGCAACCTGCGCTTCACGGCGCGGGACCGCACCGTGTGGAACTCGATCCTCGGCATCTCGTGGTTCTGGTTCTACGGCGCGATGTTCATCACGCAGTTCCCCAACCTGTCGAAGAACGTGCTCGGCGCCGCCGAGCACGTGGTGACGCTGCTGCTCGTCGTCTTCTCGGTCGGCATCGGCGTGGGCTCCCTGCTGTGCGAGCGGCTCTCGGGCAAGAAGGTGGAGATCGGGCTGGTGCCCTTCGGCTCGATCGGCCTGACCGTCTTCGGCATCGACCTGTGGCTCGCGGCGCAGGGGCATGCGCCGCATGCGCCGCAGACGCTCGCCGAGTTCGCGCGCGACGCCTCGCACTGGCGCATGCTCGCCGACCTGTTCCTGCTCGGGCTGTTCGGCGGCTTCTACATCGTGCCGCTCTACGCGCTGGTGCAGACGCGCAGCGACCCCGCGCACCGCTCGCGCATCATCGCCGGCAACAACATCCTCAACGCGGCCTTCATCGTCGCGGCGGCAGCGATCGCCATCGGCCTGTTCGCCGCCGGGCTGACGATCCCGCAGCTGATCCTGGTCACCGCGCTGCTCAACGCCGCGGTGGCGGTCTACATCTACCTGCTGGTGCCCGAGTTCCTGATGCGCTTCCTCGTGTGGATGCTCGTGCACTCGGTGTACCGGCTGGAGAAATCCGGCCTGGAGCGCATCCCCGACGAGGGTGGCGCGCTGATCGTCGCCAACCACGTGAGCTTCGTGGACGCGCTGGTGATCGCCGCCGCGGTGCGCCGGCCGGTGCGCTTCGTGATGGACCACCGCATCTTCGGCATCCCGGTGCTCAACTTCGTCTTTCGCACCGGCAAGGCGATCCCCATCGCTGCGGCGAAGGAGGATGCGCGAATGATGGAGCGCGCCTTCGCCGAGGTGGCGGGCGCGCTGCGCGCGGGCGACGTGGTGTGCATCTTCCCCGAGGGGCGCATCACCGATACCGGAGAGATCTACCCGTTCCGCCCGGGGCTGACGCGCATCCTGCAGGAAACGCCGGTGCCGGTGGTGCCGATCGCGCTGCGCGGGCTGTGGGGCAGCTTCTTCTCGCGCATGGGCGGCGCGGCGATGACCCGGCCGTGGCGCATGCGCCCGTTCGCGAAGATCGGGCTGGCGGTGGGCGCGCCGCTGGCCGCGGCGGCGGCCACGCCGGAGGCCTTGCAGGCCCGCGTGGCGGAACTGCGCGGCGGGTGGCGTTAGGCAGCCGCTATACTTATCCGTTAGTCCTGAGCTCGGAGTCCATCGAATGTCCCGCACCGGCAAGGCAGTGATCTGCCGCGAGCTGAACAAGCCCGTGGTCGTAGAGGAAATCACGGTCGATTCGCCCAAGCGCGGCGAGGTGATGGTCAAGCTCGCCGCCTGCGGCGTGTGCCATTCCGACCTCTCGGCCACCAACGGCACGATCGCGCTGCCGCCGCCGCTCGTCCTCGGCCACGAGGCGGCCGGGGAGGTGATCGAGGTGGGCGAGGGGGTGTCCGGCTTTGCCGTCGGCGACCACGTGGTGTCGTCCTTTATCTACATGTGTGGCAAATGTCGCTTCTGCGCCGCCGGCCGCCCGGTATTGTGCGTGGAGCAGGGCAAGGCGCTCACCACCCCGCCCGAGGGCACGCCGCGCGTGCACGACAAGGCCGGCAAGCCGCTCGGCATCTTTTCCGGATGCGGCGTGATGGCGGAGTACGCCACGCTCTCCGTGGACAACCTGGTGAAGATCGACTCGAAGATCCCCCTCGACCGCGCGGCGCTCGTCGGTTGCGCGGTGACCACCGGCGTGGGCGCGGTGTTCAACACCGCGCGCGTGGAGCCCGGCGCGAGCGTCGCGGTGTTCGGCTGCGGCGGGGTGGGCCTCAACGTGGTGCAGGGCGCGGCCATCGCGGGCGCCGAGCGCATCATCGCCATCGACACGCTGCAGGCGAAGCTCGACATGGCGAAGGCCTTCGGCGCCACCGACACGATCCTCGCCAAGCCGGGCGAGGACACCGCCAAGGCGCTGAAGAAGCTGACGGGCGGCGGCCCCGACTACGCCTTCGAATGCGTGGGCGCGGGCGCGCTGGCGGAGACCGCCTATCGCGCCATCCGCCGCGGCGGCAAGGCGGTGATCGTCGGCGTGGCGCGGCCCACCGAGGCCACCTCGTTCAAGCCGATGAGCATGGTGTTCGAGGAAAAGACCCTGCAGGGCAGCTATTTCGGGTCGTCCGTGCCGCGCATCGATTTCCCGAGGATGCTCCACCTGTACATGGCGGGGCGCCTCAAGCTCGACGAGCTGATCACGCACCGCTACGGCATCGACGAGGCGCCGCAGGCGTTCGCCGACCTCGAGGCCGGGCGCAATGCGCGGGGCGTGATCGTCTTCTGATGCCCTCGCCCGTCGCCGCCCGCCGCGGCCGTATCCTGGTGGTCGACGACCAGCGCGCGAACGTGGAGATGCTCGCCGAGCTGCTGCGCTCGCGCGGCTACGAGGTGTCCAGCGCCTATGACGCGGAAGGCGCGCTCTCGCACATCTCGAGCCAGGGCGTGGATCTGGTCATCTCCGACATCCGCATGCCGGGCATGGACGGCTACGAGCTGACGCAGCGGCTGCGCAACGATCCGGCGACCGAGCTGCTGCCGGTGGTGCTCGTCACCTCGGTCGAGGACAAGAACGGGCACGACGAGCGGGTGAAGGGCATCGAATCGGGCGCGGACGACTTCCTCGCCAAGCCGGTGCGCTACGCCGAGCTGTTCGCCCGCGTGCGCTCGCTGCTCCGTATCAAGGTGCTGCAGGACGAGGTGCGCCGCCAGTCGGCCGAGCTCAGGCAGTGGAACGAGCGGCTGGAAGAGCGCGTCAAGGACCAAGTGGCGGCGCTCGACCGCCTGTCGCAGATGAAGCGCTTCTTCTCGCCACCGGTAGCCGACGCGATCGTCGCCGGCGGCGCGGAAATGCTCGAGCCGCACCGGCGCGAGATCACCGCCGTGTTCCTCGACCTGCGCGGCTTCACCTCCTTCACCGACCGCGCCGATCCCGACCAGGTGATGGACCTGCTGTCCGACTACCACGCGGCCATGGGCAGACTGGTGGACCGTTACGGCGGGACGCTCGAGCATTTCGCCGGCGACGGCGTGATGATCTTCTTCAACGACCCCGTGCCCGTGGAGCAGCCTGCGCTCAAGGCCGTGCGCATGGCGATCGAGCTGCAGCGCGCTTTCGAGCCCATCGCCAGCGCCTGGGGGCAGCGCGGCCACAAGGTGTCGCTCGGCGTGGGCGTGGCGCAGGGCGAGGCGACGCTCGGCGTCATCGGCTTCGAGCAGCGCTGGGAGTACGCGGCCATCGGCGCGGTGCCCAACCTCGCCGCGCGCCTGTGCGGCCACGCCCAGGGTGGCGAGGTGCTGATCGACACCGCCACCTGCGCCGACGTGAGCGACGCGGTCGAGGTGGCGCCGATCGGGCCGATCCAGCTGCGCGGCTTCACCCACCCCATCCCCGCGTTCCGCGTCACCGGACTTAAATAGGGACAGTCCCTATTTATCCCGTTTCGCCTGGCCGCACGCTTGGCCTAGTCACACGCAAAGTGTGCGCGCCTGGGCAAGCGCCGCGCGTCAGTTGGCCTACAGTGGCTTCAGCGGCGACGGAGCGGAAGCCACTCTTCCTCCAAAGCGCAAGGCACGCGGCGATGAAGCCGGGTCCGCTCCCGCCGCCGCTTCGAGAAGAATGGGGACTGTCCCTATTTTCACCACCGCGCCGGCGGCTTGCGCACGATCACCAGCCGGCCTTCCTCCTTCTTCACGTAGCCGCCCTCGGTGAGGTCGGAGAAGATCCGGCTGATCATCTCGCGTGACGCGCCCACGCGCTGCGCGATGTCTTTCTGGGTGAGCTTCTCGCCGATGACGAGCTTGCCGTCCGTCTCCTCGGCGAGCTCGAGCAGCAGCCGCGCGACGCGACCGTAGACGTCCATCAGCGCAAGGTCGCGCATGCCCGCGGTGAGCGCGCGCACGCGGTGCGCGAGCTTGCGCGTGAGGTGCACGGCGAACTCGGGATAGTCGGTCATGAAGCGCGCCAGCTCCTCGGGCTTGACCACCGCGCAGCGGCAGGGCTCGAGTGCCATGACCGAGGCCGAGCGCGGCCCGCCGTCCAGCGTCACGTCGCCGAAGTACTCACCGGGGCCGAGCTGGTTCAACTGCAGCTCGTGGCCTTCGTCGTCGGCCACGAACACCTTGGCGCGGCCAGAGAGCAGCACGTAGAGCGTGTCGGCCTCGTCGCCCTCGGAGAGGATGATGACGTTGCGCAGGTAGGTGCGCGAGGGCACGCGCTGCGCGATCTCCGCCAACAGCGGTTCGGGCAGGGTTTCTACGGTAGCGGGTTTCATCGGTCCGGGCAGGCTGCGGGCATTGTGCGGCTGGCGCGGCGCATGCTGCAAGCTAGCGACGGACGGCTCGGCTAGTCTGCGCCCTACTGCGCTGGGAAAAGGTGAATCGGTCACAACCCGCGGACGCCGGGCCAGGGCTATAGTCCGCGCCAAGCTCTTTCCGGGGAGGGGCATGGGCGCGATCGCGCGCAGACGGTTTCTGGCGGTCGCCGGCGGGACGCTGGCCGCGCTGCTCGCGCAGATCCCGGCTCGCGCCCGGAACGACCGCGTCTACCGGGTAATCTGGGTTGTCCCGGAATCGTCGGAGCGAGACTCGGTGCGCAAAGTCTTCGTCGCGACGATGCGCGAGCACGGCTGGGTCGAGGGCAGGAACTTCGCTCTCGAGGTGCTGGCTACGGAGCGCGACGGGAGCGATCTTCCCGCGGTGGTCGACCAGGCCTTGGCGCGCAAACCCGACGCCTTCCTCGCCTGGGAGTCGATCGCGCAGGTGATCCGGTCGAGGACGAAGACCGTTCCGATCGTGCTGGTCGGCGCGCTCGACCCCGTGAAAGCGGGACTGGCGGTGAGCCTGCCCCGGCCCGGGATGAACGTGACCGGCATCGCGCAGCTCAATGAGCAGCTGCCCGGGAAGCACATGGAGATCCTGCGCGAGATTCTTCCCCGGCTGCGCAAGGTCGGGCAACTGGTGGACCGGAACTCGAGCGGCTGCCGGATCGCCGAGGCGCATTCGGTCGGCGCGGCGCTCGACCTCGGCTGCACGCTGGTGCCGTACTATGTCTCGAACCGCGCCGACATCGAGGAGGCCTTCGCGCGGATGGAGCGCGATCCGCCGGACGCGCTGCTCCCCTGCCCGACGCCCGTGCTGTTCGCGTTCCGCGACCTGCTGTTCGAGAACGTCCTGCGGCTGCGCATTCCGTTGACGAGCTACGTCGTCGGCAACGTGCCGCGCGGTGTGCTGTTCGCCTACGCGGCGAGCCTCGAGGACGTCTACCGTCAAGTGGCGGCCCTCGTCGATAAGATCTTTCGCGGCGCGTACCCGGGCGACCTGCCGATCGAGCAGCCGACGAACTTCCAGCTCGTCGTCAACGCCGGCACGGCGAAGGCGCTGGGGCTTGCCGTGCCGCAATCGGTGCTGCTGCGAGCTGACCGGGTTATCGATTGAATGCGACTTGGCTGCGTGCGCGGCGGGGGTGAATAAGTCACATGGGTGTGCCGTCAAAGTGCGGCGACCCGCCCGACCGCCGGGCGCAACACTCTCTCCACCGACGCCAACAAGGCGTGACCAAAGGGGGAGACATGCAAGCGACTTACACGAAATTCATATCTGCAGCCCGACTGACTGCCCTGCACTGCGTTGCGATCGCGCTGTCGACGGCTTCCTACGCGCAGCCGGCGGGGGAAGTCGTCCCGATAACGTCCGAGCCCGAGCACCGGATCCGGTTCGACAACGGCAGGGTTCGCATGTACGAAGTGAAGCTCGCGAAGGGTCAGACGACGCTGTGGCACGAGCGCCGCGCCGACAGCTACTCGATCATCTTCCGGCCCGCCGAGATTACGAACGAGCCGCATGGCGGAAAGCCCGCAATCCTCAAGATCCCGGCCGGTGCCGTCGGCTTCGCGTCGGTCGAGAAGGGACCGTACACGCATCGCATCGGCGCCACCAGCGACGCGGGCTTCCATGTCATCGCCCTCGAGGTGCTGTCGGCCGCCTCCCCGAGCGCGCAGGGCGTGGCGGAGCGCCAGGGGCCGCCGTTCAAGCTCGTGAGGCAGAGCCCGCGCGGCCGCGCGTACCGGCTCACGCTCGGCCCCGGCGAGTCCACCGGCGCCTTCCTGCGGCCGGCCAACACCGCGGTATTCGCGATAACGTCCGGCCGGGTCAGCGAGCACGCCGACGGCAAGCCGGCGAGATACTGGGACTTCGAGACGGGGCACTTCCGATGGCTCGACGCGGGCGAGACGTTGCGGCTAAAGAACGAGGGCACGGCGCCGGTCGACCTGGTCGAAGTCGAGATCCTTTGACCCTGGCCAGGGGAGCGCGTCGCCGCGCGTTCCTCGCGCGCCTGGGCGCGCTCGCCGTGCTGCCCGCCGCCGGGCGAGCGCAGCAGCCCGCGAGCGCGCGCCGCGTCGGGATTATCCTCACCACTTCGCCCCTGGAGGAGATGCTCGGCGCGGAGCCCAGGCACCCGGGGGTCGGCGCGTTCCTGCGCGAGATGCGCTCGCGAGGGTATGCAGAGGGCCGCAACCTCCTGCTGCTGCGCAGGACCGCGGCGGGAGATTTCGCGCGCTATCCGGAGATCGTCGCCGAGCTGGCGCGACTGAACGTCGATGTCATCGTCGCCGCGGGAAACAACGCGCTGTATGCAAGCGCAAGAGCGGCGGCAGGCTCGGTGCCGTTCGTGATGATCGCATCCAGCGAGCCGGACCGCGCCGGCCTGGTCGTCAGCCTGGCGAAGCCCGGCGGCAATTTCACCGGGCTCACGATCGACGTCAGCCCGGAAATCGAGGTCAAGCGCCTCGAGCTGCTGAAGGCCGTCCTGCCGGCTGCGCGCCGTGTCGCCTACCTGGCGACCCACGCGGCATGGGAAGTGCCGTACGCGCTGGCGGTCCGGCGCGCCGCGGCGCAGTTCGGCGTGATCCTGGAGCACGTGCCGCACACCCCCGCGGACTACTCCGGCGCGTTCGCAAGCATCGCCGCTCGCCCTCCCGACGCGCTGTTCGCTTCGTTCAGCGCAGAGACCTTCGCGCACCGCCGCGAGATCGCCGAGTTCGCACTTGCCCATCGGCTGCCGGGGATCTTCCCGTATCAGGAGATGGCCGACTCGGGCGGGCTGCTGTCCTTCGGCATGAGCGTCCCGGACCTGTTTCGGCGCTTGGCGCACTACGTCGACCGGATCCTGCGGGGCGCGAGGCCGGGCGATCTGCCCATCGAGCGGCCGACGAAGTTCGAGCTGGTCGTCAACCTGAGGAGCGCGCGGGCGATCGGCGTGGTGGTGCCGCAGCCGATCCTTCTGCGCGCGGACAGGGTCATCGAGTAGCCCAGCGGCGCCGCCCGCTTGTGAATACGTCACAGCCGGGCGGCGCAAGAGTGCGCGGACAGGGGCGGCGCTCATCAACATGATCCCTCCACGCCGCCAAAGGGTGGGGCGGCGCTGCATCGCACCCAAGCCGCCCGGACAAAGGAGGGAGACCGATGCTTCTTCTCAACATAAGACTGCGCCACGCAACCCTGGGGCTGGCGGCAACCATGCTCGCGAGCTGTGCCCTGCTCGAGCCGCAGGCCGAGCGCTACTCGCCGCCGCCGGTCGGCACGACCTATGAGCGCGACATCCGGCAGACCGGCAGCTACGGCAAGAGCTTCCGGGAGGTGAGCAAGTACCTCGGCGAGCGCAGCGTGATGGGCCGGACTCTGTTCGCGCACGAGCGCTCCACCGGGCAGACCAGCATGCTCGACAGCGGCGGCGGCTGGGTCGGGCAGTTCAAGGGCGAGTCGCCGATCTTCACCTTCGAGCCGTCCATGACGGTCGGCTACCCGATGAAGGTCGGCAAGACCACGACCAAGGAAGTGCGCCTGACCATGCATGCCCAGAAGCGGGTGCTGCCCTTCCAGTCGACCTGGAAAGTCGAGGCCTACGAGGACGTCACGGTGCCCGCTGGCACGTTCAAGGCGTTCCGCGTCTCGTACCAGGACAGCCTGGGAGCCACGGGCATGAACTGGATCAATCCGGACACCGGCATCTTCGTGAAGTGGAGCAATCGGCGCTCGGAGAAGCACCCGATGGGGGCTGGAACCCAGGACGCCGAGCTTCTGTCGGTAAACACGAATCGGTAGGTAGCCAACAGGAAGGAGACAAGCGATGAAACGCGGAATTGCTGCCACCGTGTTGGCAACTCTTTTCGCCCTTGTGGCCGGCGAGACGCTCGCGCAGCAGAAGCACAAGTACTTCTTCAAGCCGCCGCCCGGGACCACCAAGTTCATGCAGACGCACCAGATGGACGTGGGCGACGTTTCGGGGCATCAGTTGCGACTCGCCGAAGCTCAGTCCACTTTCGGCGACGAGGCGCCGGTGCTCGACGGCGTCAAGGCGCGCGAGATCCGCGGCATCCTCGTCTCGGACTACGTCGGCGGGACCGGCAACGCGTTCCTCTACCGGGTGTGGGCTCTCGAGAACGGCGACAAGGTCTACTCGCGCATGGACATCATGGCCCCCACCACCATCGGCGCGGATGGCGCGAGGACCACGAGCTACACCGCCGTGGAGAAGCTGAACGGCGGCACGGGAAAGTTCAAGGGCCTGCGCGGCACGCTGTTCACCACCGGCTTCAGCGACCTGAAGACGAAGACGAGCGGCACGCAGACCGAGGGCGAGTACTGGTTCGAGCAGTGAGCAACTTCCGGTTGGCGCCCGGCGGCGTAGACTGGCCGCCGGGCGTCGTCCTTTCGGGAGGAGAGGTGCAGCGCACCGGTCGTCGGCGGTTCCTGCTCGGGGCGAGCGCGCTCGCTGCCGCGCCGCTCTGCGCGCGGGGGCAGCCGAGAGCACGCCGCATCGGTTTCCTCTCCGGCCTGCCGGCCGGTCACGAGCGGGCGCGCTGGACCGAGGCCACGTTGCGCGAAGCACTGGGCGCGTCCGGCTACGAGATCGGCCGGAACCTCGTCGTCGAGTGGCGATGGGGAGACGGCAATCCGGCGAGTGTGCGCGCGCTCACGGAGGATCTCGCCGGCAGGGACGTCGAGCTCATCGTTGCGTGGTCGAACCACGAGACCGTCGCGGCCATGCGGGTGAGCTCCACGATTCCGATAGTGATGCTGTACGGGATCGCTCCTGTCGAGACGGGCCTGGTCGCGAGCGTGGCACGCCCCGGCGCCAACGTCACAGGCACGGCGTACCTGAGTCCGGACACGATTGCCAAGCAGCTGCAGATTCTCAAGGAGGTGAAGCCCTCTGCGGTTCGCGTCGCCTCTCTCGCGAATCCATCGTCGCGGCCCGTCTCCTTGACGCTCGCGTTCGACCGGGCGGCGCAAGCGCTGGGCCTGAGGCTGGAGCGATTCGACGTGACGCACGCCGAGCATGTTCCGACGGCTCTGGAGCAGGTGGCCGCCAGCAGGCCAGACGCTCTCTTCGTTGTGGTCAGTCCTGCTCTCGAAGTCCGCATGCGAGACATCGGGGCGTTCGCGCGCAGCCACAAGCTCGTGTCCATCGGCACCAGCCCCGCATACGTGCTGGACGCCGGAGGTCTTCTTTCGTACACGCCGGTTCCGAAGCACCTGGTGGAAAAGGCGGTCACGCATATCGACCGGATCCTCAAGGGCGAGAACCCTGCCGAGATGCCGGTCGACCTGCCGACCAAGTTCGCGCTCCTAATCCACGCCGGCACCGCGCGCGCGATGGGCTTCACGGTGCCCGACAGCCTGCTCCTGCGCGCCGACCGGGTGATAGAGTGACCGCGTTGCGCCGCCGGGTCGTGCTGGCGGCTGCCACGCTCGCGGTCGCGCCGCTCTTGCGCTCGCAGGAGCCCACCCGACTGCCCGTGCTGGGAATCCTCAGCCCCCATCCTCGACCTGCACCGAAGTTCATCGCCGACAACCCGTTCACCAACCGCCTGCGCGCGCTTGGCTGGGAGGAGGGCCGGAACCTGCGCATCGAGCGCGCCTACGGCGACGGGAGGGAGGATCTGCTGCCCGAGCTCGCGGCGGCGCTGGTGACCAGACGACTCGACGCGATCTGGACATTCGGCTTCAAGGCCACCGTGGCCGCGTTGCGCGCGACCCGGTCGATCCCGATCGTGTTCTCAAACGTCCCGTACCCGCTGGAGCAGGGCGTCGTGCCCTCGCTCTCGCGTCCCGGAGGCAACGTCACCGGAGTCGCATATACGACGGTCGGCGGGCTGCGCCCCAAGATCTTCGAGATCCTGCGCGAGATCGCGCCCGGCGCCCGACGGCTTGCCAGCCTCGAGACCCCGTCTGCCACCTTCTCGATCCACGGCCGGCCGATCGAGCTCCTTCCCAGAATGCGGGAAGTGGCTGCAGAGCTCGGTTTCGAGCTGCGCGTGTTCGCCGTCGAGCGCCAGGACGATCTCGAGGGCGCGTTCGACGCCATTGATGCATGGAAGCCCGAGGTGTTCCATGCGGCGGGCACGACGGTGACGGTCCGCGAGCGGCGCCGGATCGCTGGATTCGCCAATCGCCTGCGCATTCCTGCGGGATACACCGAGCGCGCGTTCGTCGACGCAGGCGGGCTCGTGTCCTATGGCCTGCAGCTGGCGGAGGTCCTGGAGCGGGCGGCCCACCTCGTCGACCGCGTCCTGCGAGGCTCGCCTGCAGGCGAGCTGCCCGTCGAGTTGCCGTCGAAGTACGAGCTCGCCGTGAACCTCGGGACCGCTGCGGCCATCGGCGTTTCCATTCCGCATTCGCTTCTCGTGCGCGCTGACAAAGTCATCGGCCGGTCGTAGTGCACAGCCCCAAGCGTCAATAAGTCATCGGAATTCGTCGCCACAGTGCGGCGACTTTTCCGGCCCTGGCGGCGAGACTGTCTCCACGCCGCCAACGGGTGGGACGGCGCGAAGCACACCGAGCCGCCCAGCGCAAAGGAGACGAGTCATGTCGAAGTCCAGTCTGAAGCTGCAAAGCCTGTTCGCCGGCCTCGCGCTGGCGCTGTTCCTCTCGGGGTGCGATCTGATCGAGCCGGTCTCGGCGCAGGATCTCGCGCCGGCCGAGGTGCCGAACGAAGCGGCGTTCACGTACCCCGACCATCCGTGAGCCCCGCGATCGGTGCCGCCTTCCGCCTGCGACGCGCTCCTCCGCGTCCCAGTGGAAGCAGGCGGAAGGCGGGCACCGGCCGGGTGAATAAGTCACACGATCCCGGCTGCAAAGTACGCCGACCCGAGGCGTAGCTCTCCGCGACACTCCTTTCCACGCGGTCAATCGGGCGGGGCCGCGCCGCGTTCCCCGAGCCGCCCATCCAAAGGGGGAGAGCCATGCCCGCGATTGGTCCCAGACATGTCCTCGCGCTCGCCGCCGCATTCGTCGGCGGATCCGCGCTCGCGCAGGAGAAACCCTACGAGATCAAGGTCTGCTCGACGACCGAAGTGACGGTGATCGACCGCGCCGGGGAGACGACCATCCTCGCCAGCGTCTCGCGCGGCATCGCCGACAGCGTCAAGCCCGGCGGAGCGTTCGACAAGACGACCTTCGAATGCCGCGGCGTCACCAACGCCTCGAAGGCGGGCCTGGACTACAACAGCCGCTGCACGTTCGTGGACGCGGACGGCGACAGGGTGGTGGGCGCGACGGCCGGCCACGCGAAGGGCTGGAACTGGAAGTTTCTGGGCGGCACCGGCAAGTGGGAAGGCATCGAAGGCGGCGGCACGGGCAAGTCGACCGGCGCATACCCGCGGCTCTCGCCTGCGGTCTCCGCAGGATGCGGCCTTGCCACCGGGACCTACAGCTTCAAGAAATAGCGGCGGCGCCCGGTATCCCGTCGCGCTTCGGGGCCGCGCCCTGTGGCGTAGACTCGTCGCCGGGCGACGTCCTTGAGGGGAGGATAGGTGCGCCGCATCGAGCGTCGGCGGTTTCTGTTTGCGGCGGGCGCGCTCGCCGCCGCGCCGCTCGCGCGCGGGCAGAACTCTTCCGGCGCACGAACCCTCGGTGTGCTCTCTCCTTCCCCGCCGCGGACCCTAGAGTACTGGGAGAAGATCGGCGTGCTGCCGAAGCTCAAGTCGCTCGGCTGGACCTACGGGCAGAACCTGCGCATCGAGGGAGCTTTTTCCAGCGGCAGCCTAGACCGGCTTCCGGAGCTTGCAGAGGGCCTGGTCAGGAAGGGCGTGGATGGGATCTGGGCGCCGACACCGCCTGCAGCGGTCGCGGCAGCGAGGGCGACGCGGAAGATTCCCGTTGTGTTCGTGCGCGTCGTCTGGCCGCTCGAGCTGGGACTCGGCGAGTCGCTTACGCGGCCCGGTGGCAACGTGACCGGCGTTGCCTCCATCGCGGATCCGGAGATCCTGGTCAAGCCTCCACTCTTCCTGCTCGAGATCGTACCCGGCGCTAAGCGCTGGATCGCCATCAACCCGCGCGGCGTGATCTACAAGACGGTCTCGGGAGGCGAGTTCTCGCCGAAGTTCGACGTATGGCTGCAGGAGAAGCTTGAGGCACTCGCACCCGGCCGCGAACGCCGCGAGCATCTCGTGGCCAGCGTCACAGACATTGATGCTGCACTGGAAGAGGCGCGCACTTGGCCTGCCCACGCTTTGTACGTGGGCGGGTCGCCGCTGATCGGCGCCCAGATTAAGCGCATCGTGGAGTTCGCGCTTCGCCACAGGCTGCCGAGCTGCTACCTCGAGACGCCGTTCGTAGAGGCGGGCGGGCTGCTTTCCTATGGCTCGAACGTCTGGGAGACGATCCTGGACAGCTTGGAGTACGTCGACGCCGTCCTACGCGGCGCGAATCCGGGCGAGCTGCCGATCAGGCTGCCCACGAAGATGGAGCTGGCGATCAACCTGAATACGGCGAAGGCGCTCGGGTTGCCAGTCCCGCAGTCGCTGCTCCTGCGCGCCGATAAGGTGATCGAATGAGGCGCCGCCGGTTCCTGCTCGCGGCGGGCGCGCTCGCCGCCGCGCCGCTCGCGCGCGGGCAGACGGGAGATCGACTTCCCGTGCTCGGTATCCTCAGCCCGCATTCGCAGCTGCCGGCAAAGGCTATCGCCGACAACCCGTTCACGAACCGCCTGCGCGCGCTTGGCTGGGTCGAGGGTCGGAATCTGCGCATCGAGCGCGCTTACGGCGAGGGCAGGGAGGATCGGCTTCCCGAGCTCGCCGCTACCCTGGTGCGCAAGGAAGTGGACGTGATCTTCGCCCTTGGGCCGCAAGCGGCGATGGCGGCGGCGTCCCTCACCCGCAGGATTCCGATCGTCTTCTGGGGCGTCTCCCACCCGGTCGAGCAAGGGCTCGTCGAGTCGCTCTCGCGGCCGGGGCGCAACGTGACGGGAATCGCCTTCTCGGCGGGCGGGACGACGCACACCAAGGGCCTGGAGGCGCTGCGAGAGCTCTCACCTGGGAGCCATCGCCTCGCCATCGTCTCGACGCCGAGCGCCGGCTACTCGCTCGGTCGCGACAGGCGCATGCACATGCTGCGCATCGGTCCGGTCGCCGAGAGCCTGGGCTGGGAGATGCGCGAGTTTCCCGTGGAGCGCACGGAGGACGTCGAGCCCGCGTTCGCTGCGATGCTCGATTGGAGGGCGCAAGCGCTTGTGGTGGGGGCGACGACCATCACGTTCCGGGAGCGGCACCGGATCGCCGCGCTCGCCAACGGCAGCCGATTGCCGAACGTCTATGCCATGCGCGAGTTCGTGGAAGCCGGGGGCCTGCTCTCGTACGGGCTCGAGCTGGCGCCCACCCACGAGCGGGTGGCGCACTTCGTCGATCGCATCCTGCGTGGCGCGAACCCCGCGGACCTGCCCGTGGAGCAGCCCGACAAGTACGAGCTCGCCGTGAACCTTAAGACCGCGGCGGCGCTGGGGCTCACGATTCCGCAATCGCTGCTCCTGCGCGCCGACCGGGTGATCGAATGATCCACCGCGGCCGCCTCTTCCGTCGCTACTTCACCACCATCCTCGCGCTGGTGAGCGGTGCGCTGCTGGTGTCGAGCGCGATCGCGGTGTACTTCTCGTACCAGGAGAACAAGGCGGCGCTCGCCAGCCTGCAGCGGGAGAAGGCGGTCGCCGCTGCGGCGCGCATCGAGAGCTTCATCGCGCAGATCGAGCGTCAGCTCGCGTACGCGGCGCTGCCGCAGCTCGGAGGACCCTCGAGCGAGCAGCGCAAGATCGAGTTCTTCAAGCTGCAGCGCCTGGTGCCCGCGGTGACCGACGTGGCGACGATCGACGCGAGCGGCAAAGAGCGCCTGTTCGTCTCGATCCTCGCCATGAACGTGATCGAGTCGAAGAAGGACCGGTCGCAGGAGCCCGCGTTCCTCAACGCCAAGGCCGACAAGACCTGGTACGGGCCGGTCACGTTCAGGAAGGAAACCGAGCCCTACATGCAGATCGCGGTGCGCGCAGGGAACGCGGTGACCGTCGCCGACGTGAACCTGAAGTTCATCTGGGACGTGATCACGCGCATTAAGGTGGGAGAGAAGGGCAAGGCCTACGTGGTCGACGCGACCGGGCATCTGGTCGCCGACCCCGACATCGGCCGGGTGCTGCGCAAGACCGACCTCTCGGGCCTCGTGCACGTCAAGGCGTCGCTGGCGCCCGGCGAGGACGCCGAGCCCGCGATGCTCGCGCGCGATCCCGCGGGTACCGAGGTGCTCACCGCATTCGCGCCGATCGATCCGCTCGGCTGGCGCGTGTTCGTCGAGCAGCCCGTCACCGAGGTGTACGCGACACTGAATGCGTCGATCCTGCGTACGGCGCTGCTGCTCGCCGCCGGCTTCGTCATCTCGGCGCTCGCTGCGCTCTTCATGGCGCGCGGCATGGTGCGGCCGATCCGCACGCTGCAGGAGGGCGCGCAGAAGATCGGCGCGGGCGAGCTCGGCGAGCGCATCGACATCCGCACTGGCGACGAGCTCGAGGCGCTCGCCGGGCAGTTCAACGACATGTCGGACGAGCTCAGGCGCTCCTACGCCGACCTCGAACAGAAAGTCGAGGAGCGCACCGAGCAGCTCGCGGTCGCCAACCGGCACAAGTCGGAGTTCCTCGCCAACATGTCGCACGAGCTGCGCACGCCGCTGAACGCCATCATCGGGTTCTCGGAAGCGCTGCGCGAGCGGATGTTCGGCGAGCTGAACGCGAAGCAGGAGGAGTACCTGAACGACATCCACGCCTCGGGCCGGCACCTGCTCTCGCTCATCAACGACATCCTCGACCTCTCCAAGATCGAGGCGGGCCGCATGGAGCTGGACGTGTCGACGTTCCCTGCGCCCGGCACGCTGGAGAGCACGCTGGCGCTCGTGCGCGAGCGAGCGCAGAAGAAGAGCATCGGCCTGTCGCTCGAGGTCGACCCGGCGATCGGCGAGGTGCGCGCCGACGAGAGGAAGCTCAAGCAGATCCTGCTGAACCTCTTGTCCAACGCCATCAAGTTCACGCCCGAGGGCGGGCGCATCGCCGTGGACGCGCGCCTGAACGGCGCGGGCCTGGAGATCGCGGTGAGCGACAACGGCATCGGCATCGCGCCCGCCGACCAGGCCGCCGTGTTCGAGGAGTTCCGCCAGGTCGGCCCGCGCGCAGAGGGCACCGGCCTCGGGCTCGCGCTCACCCGGCGCTTCGTCGAGCTGCACGGCGGCAGCATCCGGCTGGACAGCGCCCCTGGACAAGGGACCACCTTCACCTTCACGCTCCCCCAATGAGCTCCATCCTGATCGTCGAAGACAACGAGAAGAACCTGAAGCTAGTGCGCGACGTGCTGCAGGCGAAGGGCTACGCGACGCTCGAGGCGGGCACGGCCGAGGAGGGCCTCGAACTCGCGCGCGCGAGGAAGCCCAGTCTCATCCTCATGGACATCCACCTGCCTGGCATGAGCGGCATCGAGGCGCTAAAGGCACTACGCGCCGAGGCGGCGACCGAGGCGATCCCCGTGATCGCCATCACCGCCTCGGTCATGAAGGAGAGCGTGCGTGAAGTCATGGCCGCCGGCTTCAACGCCTTCATCGAGAAGCCGATCGACGTGCGCGGGTTCCTGGACAAGGTGCGCGGCATCGTCGGCGAGGGCGGGAAGTGAGCACGGCGGCGAAGATCCTCGTCGTCGACGACACGCCGCAGAACGTCAAGCTCCTCGCCGACCTGCTCAAGGCGAAAGGCTATGAGGTGACGGCCGCGGCGGACGGGGCCACCGCGCTCGCGAAGCTCGCCGCGGAAACGCCCGACCTGGTGCTCCTCGACGTGATGATGCCGGGCCTCACGGGCTATGACGTCTGCCGGAAGATCCGCGAGGAGCCGAAGACCGCGCTCCTGCCCGTGGTGCTGGTAACCGCGCTCGACCCGCAGCAGGAGCGCGTGAAGGGCATCGAGGCGGGCGCCGACGACTTCCTCTCGAAGCCCATCAACCAGGCCGAGCTGTTCGCGCGCGTGAAGTCGCTGCTGCGCATCAAGCGGCTGCAGGACGAGGTGAAGCGCTGGAACGAGGAGCTCGAAGGGCGCGTGCGCGAGCAGGTGGCGCAGCTCGAGCGGTTGTCGCGCCTAAAGCGCTTCTTCTCGCCGCAGCTCGCGGAGCTGCTGGTCTCCGAAGGCGAGGACATGCTGAAGGCGCACCGGCGCGAGGTGAACGTCGCGTTCCTCGACCTGCGCGGCTTCACCGCGTTCACCGAGCGTGCGGCGCCCGAGGAGGTGATGGCGCTGCTCCGGGACTACCACGCGTGCCTCGGGAAGCTCGTCCTGTCGCACGGCGGCACGCTCGAGCGCTTCGCCGGGGACAGCGTGATGGTGTTCTTCAACGACCCGGTGCCGATGGAGCGGCCGGCGCTCGAGGCGGTGCGCATGGCGCTCGACGCGATGCAGTCGTTCGCGCCGCTCGCCGCCGCCTGGGCGAAGCGCGGCTTCGAGCTCGCGCTCGGCGCGGGCGTTGCGCAGGGCTACGCCACGCTCGGCGCCATCGGCTTCGAGGGGCGCTGGGACTACGCGGCGATCGGCAGCGTCACCAACCTCGCCGCGCGGCTGTGCGCGGAGGCGAAGGGCGGCGAGGTGCTCGTCTGCCAGCGGACCATGGCGAGCGTCGAGGGGGATGTGGCACTCGAGCCGGTCGGCCCGCTGCAGCTTCGGGGCTTCGCACAACCAGTGCCCGCATTCTGCGTTAAATAGGGACAGACCCTATTTTTCTCATCTGCACCTGATTCGCAAATGAGAAAAATGGGGACTGTCCCCATTTACTTGCAGCCGAGCGCTCTCTCCTTCGCCTTCACCAGCGCTGTCACGGTCTCGTTCACCAGCGCGGGCACGCCAAGCTGCTTGCCGACCCGCGGGATCGAGCCGTTGATCACGTCGATCTCCGAGAGCCTCCTCGCCATCAGGTCGAGGAGCACCGAGGGCCGCGCGTTCGGGATCTTGGAGCCGAAGTCGCGCACGTAGGCGACCGGGTCGGTGAAGCCCAGCTTCACGCCCTTGGTCATCGCCACCGCGTAGCCCTCGGTAGCGCACGCCGCGGAGACTTTCGACAGGTCCGGGTCCTCCATCACCTGGCGGATCGGGCCGTCCGCGAGCGCGCAGGGGCCCGAGTAGGCGCAGTTGCAGATCAGCTTCTCCCAGACGAGCTGGTCGATGTCATCGAACAGCTTCACCGTGAAACCCGAGCCGCGCCACACGTCCTCGACCTTCTTCAGCCGCGGGGTAATGGGCCCGCCGAACTCGCCCAGGCGCACGAGCTCCATGCCGTTGTGGTGCGCGTGCCCGGGCCCCTTCATCGAGGCGCCGAAACCGCCGACCACTCCGACCATGACGCGCCCGCGCCCCAGGATCTCCGCTGCGGTGTCCGGGCCGCCGAGGCCGTTCTGGATGGACAGGACTGGCGTGTCCTTGCCGAGGAGCGCTTTCACCGACTCGGCGGCAGGAGCGACGTGCATCGCCTTGGTGGCGAGGACAACGAGGTCGCAGGGGCCCGCCTCCCTCGCGTCGGTCGTGGCGTAGACCTTGACCGTGCGGTCGCCCGACTTGCCTTCGAGCCGCAGGCCGTTCTTCTTCATGGCGTCGATGTGCTCGACCCATCGGTCGATCGCCCACACCTCGTGGCCGGCCGAAGCAAACAGTCCCGCATACACCGAGCCCATCGCTCCGCAGCCGACGATCGCGATCTTCATGGCGTCAAATGGGGACTGTCCCCATTTAGGCGACTTCGAACAGCCCCGCCGCGCCCATCCCGCCGCCGATGCACATGGTCACCACCACGCGCTTCGCGCCGCGGCGCTTGCCCTCGATGAGCGCGTGGCCGACCAGGCGCGAGCCGCTGACGCCGTACGGGTGGCCCACCGCAATCGCGCCGCCGTTGACGTTCAGCCGATCGTCGGGGAGGCCGAGCTTGTCGCGGCAGTAGAGCACCTGCACGGCGAAAGCCTCGTTCAGCTCCCACAGGTCAATGTCGGAGACTTTCAGCCCCGCGCGCTGCAGCAGCTTCGGCACCGCGTACACCGGGCCAATGCCCATTTCATTCGGCTCGCAGCCCGCCACGGCGAAGCCGCGGAAGATGCCGAGCGGCTTGAGGCCGCGCTTCGCCGCTTCCTTGTCGCTCATCACCACCTGCGCCGAGGCGCCGTCGGAGAACTGGCTGGCATTGCCGGCGGCGATCACGCCGCCCTCGATCGCCGGCTTGATCTGCGACACGCCCTCGTAGGTCGTGTCGGGGCGGATGCCCTCGTCGTGCTCCACCGTCACTTCCTTCAGGGTCTCGACGTTCGTGTTCTTGTCGATCACCTTCATCTTGGTGGTGATCGCCACGATCTCGTCCTTGAACTTGCCTTCCGTCCGCGCCTTGGCCGCGCGCTGCTGGCTGCGCGCGCCGTAGCGGTCCTGGTCCTCGCGGCCGATGCCGTACTTCTTCGACACGTACTCCGCCGTCTGCAGCATCGGCCAGTAGATCTCGGGCTTGTGGCGGTGCAGCCACTCGTCCTGGCCGTGGTGCTTGTTGGCCTCGTTCTGCACCAGCGAAATCGACTCCACGCCGCCGGCGATGAAGATGCTGCCTTCGCCCGCGAGGATGCGCTGCGCGGCGAGCGCCACGGTCTGCAGCCCCGAGGAGCAGAAGCGGTTCACCGTCATGCCCGACACCGTGACGGGCAGCCCCGCGCGGATGGCGATCTGGCGCGCGATGTTGCCGCCGGTCGCGCCTTCCGGCGTCGCGCAGCCCATGATCACGTCCTCGACTTCCTGCGGCTCGAGCTTGGCGCGCTCGAGCGCGGCGTGCACGACGTGCCCGCCCATCTTCGCGCCGTGCGTCATGTTGAGCGCGCCGCGCCAGCTCTTGCACAGCGGCGTGCGCGCGGTGGAAACGATCACTGCCTCGGTCATGGCACCCCCTCCTATCCGTTAAAGCGTTTGCCTTCCCTGGCGAGCTTCACGAGCAGCGGCGCGGGTGTCCACTGCTCGCCGTGGTAGCCCTTCTGGAACCTCGCGATCGCCGCCACCACCTTGTCCAGCCCCACGGTGTCGGCGTAGAACATCGGCCCGCCGCGGTGCGCGGGGAAGCCGTAGCCGGTGAGGTAGACCATGTCGACGTCGGAGGCCCGCAGCGCGATGCCTTCCTCCAGGATCCTCGCGCCCTCGTTGGCGAGCGCGTAGATGCAGCGCTCGACGATCTCCTCGTCGGTGATTTCGCGCGGCTGCAGGCCGCTCTCCGCGCGGTACTTGGCGAGCAGCGCGTCGATCTCCGGGTCGAT
Organism: Betaproteobacteria bacterium; assembly: GCA_029883975.1. Lineage (GTDB taxonomy): Bacteria > Pseudomonadota > Gammaproteobacteria > Burkholderiales > SG8-39 > JAABQT01. The sequence goes on along the minus strand of JAOUIL010000029.1, from coordinate 1,411 downwards.
CGCCGGCTTGCGGTTCCCCGGCTCGTAGCGGTAGAAGCCCTTGCCGGTCTTCTGCCCGTAGCGCCCGAGCTCGCAGACCTTGTCGGCGAACTTCGAGTAGGCCATGTCCGGCTTCTCGTAGTAGCGGCGCTTGCGGATCTCCCAGCCGATGTCGTTGCCCGCCATGTCCGACATGGTGAACGGGCCCATCGCCATGCCCCACTTCTCGAGCGCCGCGTCCACCTGCTGCGGGCTCGCGCCCTCGTCGAGCAGCAGGCCGGCCTGCTGCGTGTAGCGCTCGAGCATGCGGTTGCCGATGAAGCCGTCGCACACGCCGGACACGATCGGCACCTTCTTGATCCTCTTGCCGAGCTTCATCACGGTGGCGAGCACGTCCTTGCCGGTCTTCGCGCCGCGCACCACTTCCAGCAGCCGCATGACGTTGGCGGGCGAGAAGAAGTGCGTGCCGATCACGTCCTGCGGGCGCTTGGTCACGTCGGCGATCTTGTTGACGTCGAGCGTCGAGGTGTTGGTGGCGAGGATCGCGCCGGGCTTGGCCACGGCGTCGAGCTTTCGGAACATGTCCTGCTTGACGTCCAGCCTCTCGAACACCGCCTCGATGACGATGTCCGCCGGCTTGATGGCGTTGAGGTCGGTCGAGGGCTGGATGAGCGCGTAGCGCTTCTCCATCTCCTCGGGCTTGAGTCTTCCCCGCTTGACGGTCGTCTCGTAGTTGTCGCGGATGCGCTTCATGCCCTTGTCCAGCGCCTCCTGCGACTGATCGAGGATCACCACGGGGACGCCCACGTTGGCGAAGCTCATGGCGATGCCGCCGCCCATCGTGCCGGCGCCGACGATGGCCGCCTTCTTGATGTCGCGCGTCGGCGTGTCCTCGGGGACATCCGGAATCTTCGACGTCTGGCGCTCGGCGAAGAACATGTGGCGCAGCGCCTTGGACTCGTTGGTGTCGACCAGATATTCGAAGCGCTCGCGCTCGATCTTGCGTCCCTCGTCGAACGGCAGCGTCACCGCCGCGTGGATGCACTTGGCGATCTCCGCGGGCGCCGGGTTGCCGCCCGCGGCCTTGGCCGCCTGCTGCGGCACCGCCTCGAGCAGCGCCTTCTGGTCGCCTTCCACCTTGGGCGGCATGTCGCGCACGCGGCGCGGCCCCTTGCCGGAGTCGACCAGCAGCTTCGCGTAGGCGAGCGCGCTCTCCAGCAGGTCGCCGGTGGCGATCTCGTCGATGAGGCCCAGCTCCTTCGCGCGCGCCGCGGGGATCGCGTCGCCGAGGATGATCATGCGCGCCGCCTCGTGCACGGGGATGATGCGCGGCAGGCGCTGCGTGCCGCCCGAGCCGGGCAGGATGCCGAGCTTCACCTCGGGCAGGCCGAGCACCGTCTTGTCGGTGGCGATGCGGTAGTGGCAGGCGAGC
>JAOUIL010000174.1 GCA_029883975.1 Betaproteobacteria bacterium | reverse complement strand
CCGGTTGGTGACGGAGAGCAGCTTGCCCTCGGCGTCGTAGCTCTCGAGGTTGTCCGTCGCCGCGTCGTAGTACTGCCACCCCGCGAGCGCACCGCCGCCGTCATTGATACGTGTGATTCGGTCATCAATGTCGATAGGTGCGACGTAGACACCGCTCGCCTGGTGGAACAAGAAGACGCGGCCGCTCGGCCGGAAGGCGACAGCAACAGGTACGGTGCCGAATTCCTGGTTCTCGATGCGGGCGAAGTAGTTGTGCCGCCATTGGCGGCCGTCCCGCGTATAGATGCGGCTGTTGTAGATGCGTTCAAACCGGAGAGGGTGGGGCCCTGTGCCCCCGTAATCGAGCTCCACCTGCTGCTTCACGCCCGTGTTCGGGTCGATCGGGTTCCCGACCTGCGTGCAAGTGTCGCATTTCTGCTTCGGATTGATGGGCTGCCGAGCGCCCTCGTTGCAGAGTGCGGGGGTGGCGCCGCTCGTCGCGTAGAAGTCCTCGCCCCCGCCAGTCGGGCCCGTGTTCACCGACGAGCAATGCACGGCCCGGTCACGGCGGGCAGTAAACATCAGCGACGTGTCGGTGGTCTGGCAAACCCCCGAGAGAACGCGCTTCCCAGTGACCGCGAACGGCGTGACCGCGTTGCTCCTCTCGTACCCGTACTGATACACCGCGCCGCTGCCACTGAAGCAAAGGTTGCTGTAATAAACGCCGCCCCACGCAAAGGACTGCGATGTTGGCCCTTCACACAGCGTGCCGTAGTACTCGCTGAAAATGTCCTCCGCGTAAGGCGCGATGTCGCCCTCGGAGGTCGGGCGCCGATACTCGGGCGCGGGCAGCCCCTCGCAAGGGGCGTAGTACCCGCCGCCGGTGCCGCCTTGCGCCCTGCAGACCGCCTGCTCGTACGAATTGAACGCGCCGACTTGGCCGCAGGCGTCGTACTTCCAGGGACCGATGAGCATCGGCCAGCAGTCTCGCGTGCCGCCGTACTGCCTGCATTCCGAGCGGTCGATCGCCAGTGCCGCTGCGGGCACGAGCAGGCATACGGCAGCGACTGCGCCGCCGCGCAAGAATAATTTCATCCTCTGACCCCCTGAACGAGACACTTCTTAGCGCACGGCAAACCTCTTTCCGCGCGCGTGCTTTCTTGTTACTTTGCTCACGCGCGCGGAAAAAATAAAACACTTTGTTGAGATATCTCGAGAATCGATTATCGATCTGTATGACAAAGCGAACTCGACTCCCGAAAAGAAAAAAAGGATTCACGCTTCTCGAACTGCTCGTCGTCATCGTCATCATCGGCCTGCTCGCCGGCTACGTTGCGCCGCGCTACTTCTCGCAAGTCGGCAAATCGGAAGTGCAAGTCGCGAAAGCGCAGATCGAATCGCTCGACAAGGCGCTCGACCTCTACCGGCTCGACAACCGCCGCTACCCGAGCACCGAGCAGGGCCTGCGGGCGCTCATCGAAAAGCCCGCGAACGAGAAGGACTGGCGCGGGCCCTATCTCAAGAAGGCGATCCCCGCGGATCCGTGGGGCAACGCGTTCGTCTACCGCCAGCCCGGCGCGAAGGGCGAGTTCGACCTGATCTCCTACGGCCGCGACGGCAAGCCCGGCGGCAGCGGCGAGGACGCGGACATCTCGAACTAGCCATGCGCTATCTCCTCAAGGCGGTGAATGCGAGCCACGACGTCGTGGCGCTCGAGCTCGAAGCCGCGGACGAGCCGTCGGCCCGGGAAGCCGCACGCCGCCAGGGGCTCGCGGTGCTCGCCGTGCGCGGCGCGGGACTGGCACAGTTCACGCGGCCGGCACGACGCACGCGATTCCGCGCGACGCTCTTTTCCATCGAGCTGCTCGCGCTTCTCGAGGCGGGGCTGAACCTGGTCGAAGCGCTGCAGGCCCTCGCCGAGAAGCAGAACGATTCCGAGGCAAGACACCTCCTGCAGGATGTCCTGCAGCGCCTGGGCGAAGGCGAGTCCTTCTCCCAGGCAATCGCGCGCCATCCGCGCCATTTCCCGCCCCTGTACGTCGCCACAATCCAATCGAGCGAGCGCACGGGGAACGTGCGCGAGGCGCTCGCGCGCTACATCGCCTACGAGGAGGAAGTGGACCGGGTGCGGAAGAAAGTCGTATCCGCCCTCATCTATCCGGCGATCCTCGTCGGCGTAGGCGGCGCGGTGCTCGCCTTCCTGCTGTTCTACGTCGTGCCGCGCTTCGCGGGCGTCTATGAGGACCTGCACGCGGAACTGCCGCTCTTCTCCAGCCTGCTCCTCGCGGCAGGCCGCTTCGTCAAGG
>JAOUIL010000028.1 GCA_029883975.1 Betaproteobacteria bacterium | reverse complement strand
CTATCCCGACGTCATCCGCACCGTGCGCGGCGTGGGCTACGTCATCGATCCCGCGCCCCAGGCGCGGACCGGCTAGCGCCTTGGCGGCGCGCTCGATCCGCGCGCTGCTGCTCGGCGGCACCGTCGCGGCGCTGCTCGCCGTGCTCGGCGCAGTCGCCTGGCTGAGCTTCACCGGCAGCCAGGAGGAGGCCGAGGAGCTGTTCGACGCGCGCCTCGCGACCTCGGCGCGCGTGCTCGAGGCGCTGGTCGCGCACCAGGTGGAGCGGGCGACCATCGCGGCGCCGATCGTCATCGCGCTGCCCGGGCCGCTGGAGAGCGAGGACCACGACAAGCCGGGGCCGCTCGGCCACTACTACGAGACCAAGATCGCCTTCCAGGTGCGCGACGCCGACGGGCGGCTGCTGGCGCGCTCGGCCTCTGCGCCCGAGGCACCCTTCGCGCCGCTCGTCGCCGGCTTCGGCACGCGCCCTTTCGACGGCCGCGACTGGCGCGTGTTCTCGCTGCGCTCGGGCGAAGTCTGGATCCAGGTCGCGGAGCGCGACGACGTGCGCGGCGAGCTGTCCGAGAAGCTCGCGTTCGCCTCGGCCGTGCCGATCCTCGCCGGCATTCCGCTGCTGCTCGCGCTGCTCGCGCTGCTCATCCGCTACGGCCTGGCGCCGCTCTCCGCGCTCGCCAAGCAGATCGCCACGCGCCAGCCCGGCTCGGTGGCGCCGCTCACGCTCTCGCGCACCCCGGACGAGATCGCGCCCCTGCTCGAAGCGCTGAACGGGCTGCTGGCGCGCGTGCGCGACGCGCTCGAGCGCGAGCGTCGCTTCACCGCCGACGCCGCCCACGAGCTGCGCACGCCGCTCGCCGCGCTGAAGATCCACGCGCAGAACGCCGCGCGCGCGCCTTCCGCCACCGAGCGGCAGGCTTCGCTCGAGCGCATGCTGCAGGGGCTCGACCGCACGGTGCACCTCGCGGAGCAGATGCTGGCGTACAGCCGCGCCGCGGCGCCGGGCGAGGCGGCGCGCGCGCAGAAGGTGGCGCTCGGTCCGCTGGTGGCGGAAGCGGTGGAGGCGCTGCAGCCGCGCGCCGCGGAGCGCAAGGTGGCGATCCGCAGGAGCGGCGCGGACGCCGCGGTGCGCGGCGAGCGGCACAAGCTCGCCAGCCTGGTGACCAACCTGCTCGACAATGCGGTGCGCTACGGCCCGGCGGGCGGGCGCGTGACCATCGAGCTGCAGCGCACGAGCGACGCCGTGGTCCTCGCGGTGGAGGACGAAGGTCCGGGCGTGCCGCCGGAGCTGCGCGAGCGCGTGTTCGAGAGCTACTACCGCATCCCGGGGTCGGCCGGCGCGGGCAGCGGGCTGGGGCTGGCCATCGTGCGGGAAATCGCCGCCGCGCACGGCGCGCGCGTCGCCATCGAGGACGGCGCGCAGGGCAAGGGCCTGCGCGTCGTGGTGCGCTTTCCCGCCGGGCTCAGCGACCGAGCGTGAGCAGCTCGAACGCCACGCCGTAGGACGTGACCTTCGCGTAGTACTGCGCCAGGTCGCTCAGGTAGCCGGTGCGCGCCCACAGAACGAGCGGCACGCCGGTCACGTTCTTCACCGCGGGAATGCCGAGCTCGAGGCGCGCGGTGTTGTACTTGAACGTGTCGCGCGTGCCCGTGTCGAGGATCAGCGTGGCGCGGTCGACGAGCGGGTTGCCGCGTCCGGTGTCCAGCGCCAGCACCGCGCGCCAGCCGCTCACCTGGCGGATCGAGGTGACCTCGCGCGGCGCCTCCCAGGCGTAGGTTTCCTCCATGTCGCCCTGCAGCCAGCAGCCGCAGTACCACTTGCGGCTGACGTAGATGCGCAGCTCCTCCGGCTGCCAGCGCAGGGTGTGCTTCCACGTCACCCCGAGGTAGTCCCAGCCGCGGCTGATGTAGTCCTTGGCGTACTCGACGTTGCCCAGCGCCTGCGCCAGGCTGTCGAAGCTCTGCTGCGTGTCGACGCTCTGGCCGTTCGACTCGTGCGCATACTCGAAGTCCAGGTACCGGTCGGGGCTCTCGCCCGTTTCGGGAAACTCGCTCAGCCCGTAGCGCAGGAAGACCTTCGGGTTGAAGCGCTTGGCGATCACCGGCGAGGAATCGCGCGTCTCCACGTACTGCCCGAAGCGCGCCGTGAAGGCGAGGTACGGCAGCAGGCCGTAGCGCTTGCCCTCGTCGAGCGTCGTCGCCAGGATCGGGTACTGCAGCGAGAGCGTGAAGTCGAGGAAGCCGACGTCGTCGCTGTCCCAGGTGTAGCCGGCGAAGATCGGCTCGTGGTTCTTGAGCCGGATCCTGGGAGGCTCCTGCTGCGTCGCTGGAACAGCGACGGGCGCCGGCGCGGCGGCCGGCGGCTCCTGCGCGGGCGCCGGGCCCGGAAGCAGCATCGCCAACGCCAGGATGACGCATGCGCGCATGAGGGCCCTCCGCCGCGAGCATGCTACCGCAACGCAGCGGAATTCCGGACGCCGGCGGGAAGACGCGCGGCTAGCGCGCCTTGAGCAGCCGCGAGGCCTTCGCTACGTCCTTCCGCTTCACCCAGAACATCGCGCCGTAGCGGCGCTTGCCCGCGGTCACCGCCTGCAGCGACACGAGGTTGATCTTCGCCTTGGCCAGGCTGCCGAGAATGCGGGTGAGCGCGCCGACCTTGTCGTCGCCCTGCGCGAGGAACACGGTCTTTCTCGGCGAGAGCTTCCACTTCGCCTTCCTCGCCGCCTTGGCGAACTTCGCCTGGTCCTGCGGGATGAAGTCCACCTGCGCCCCGCCGCCGGCGGGAAAGCCGGTGAACGCCAGCAGGTTCACCTTCGCCGCCTTCAGCGCGGCGAGCAGCTGCGCGCCGGCGCCGGGACGCTGCGACACCTTCATGGAGTAGTAGGACGCCTTGCGGATGGCCATTGTTGCCTCCTTGGTTGCGGAATGCAGCCCGTATAATTCTGCGCTCCTCATGGGCCATCGGCTATCCAGGATCACGACGCGCACCGGCGATGCCGGCGACACCGGGCTCGGCGACGGCTCGCGCGTGCCCAAGGACAGCGCGCGCATCCAGGCGCTGGGCGATCTCGACGAGCTCAATTCGGCCCTCGGCCTGCTCCTGGCGGAGAAGATTCCCGCGGCGCTGAAGCGGGCATTGCTGCAGGTGCAGCATGACCTGTTCGACCTCGGCGGCGAACTGAGCATCCCCGGCCACGCGATGGTCACCGCGACGCATGTCGCGCGGCTGGAGGCGCTTACGCAGGCCTACAACGCTAAGCTCAGGCCCCTGAAGGAATTCATCCTGCCCGGCGGTACGCGCGCGGCCGCCGCGACACACCTCGCGCGCGCGGTCTGCCGGCGCGCCGAGCGCAGCCTGGTCGCCCTGGGTCGGGCCGAAGGCGTCAGTGCGAGCGCGCGCCAGTACCTGAACCGGCTGTCCGATCTGCTGTTCGTGCTCGGGCGGACGCTCAACCGCATCGCGCGTCGCGGCGACGTGCTGTGGAAGCACGAGCACAGGTCAAGATGAAGCCCCCGCGTGCCCCGCAAGTGAAGGCCTTGGTATTCGACGTGTTCGGCACGGTCGTCGACTGGCGCGGCTCGATCATCCGCGAGGGCCGGCTGCTCGGGCGGCGCAGAAAGCTGAAGGTGGACTGGGCGGCGTTCGCCGACGCCTGGCGCGCCGGCTACCGGCCGGCGATGGCGCGCGTCCGCTCGGGCGAGCTGCCGTGGACGAAGATCGACGACCTGCACCGCATGATCCTCGACGGACTGCTGCCACGCTTCGGCGTCCGCGGCCTCACCGAGGACGAAATCGACCATCTCAATCGCGCCTGGCACCGCCTGCGGCCCTGGCCGGACGCGCGTGCGGGCCTGGCGAAGCTCAAGCGCCGGCACGTCATCGCCACGCTGTCCAATGGCAACGTCGCCCTGCTCGTCAACATGGCCAAGCACGCCGGGCTGCCGTGGGACTGCATCCTCTCGGCCGAGGTGGTGCGCCACTACAAGCCGGATCCCGAGACCTACCTGGGCGCGGCGGGCCTGCTCGGCGTCAGGCCGGCCGAGCTGATGATGGTGGCCGCGCACAAGGACGACCTGCACGCCGCGCGCGCCTGCGGCCTGAGGACCGCCTACGTGACGCGGCCGCGCGAGTACGGTCCGGAGGGCAAGGTGGACATCACGCGCGAGCCGGCCTTCGACGTGCATGCGCGCGACTTCCTCGACCTCGCGCGCCAGCTCGTGCGGTAGATCTCACACCCCCTGGGAGGAGCGATGGCAGACATCAAGATCGGCAACGTCGAGGCACTGGGCAAGCCGCTGGGCCAGTATTCGCACATGACGCGGGTGAAGAACGCGTCGGAGACGCTCTACATCGCCGGCATGCTCGCGCCGGGCGACGACTTCGACGCGCAGTGCACGGGGGTGTTCCGCCAGATCGAGGCGGCGCTCAAGTCCGCGGGCGCGGGCTGGGGCAACGTGGCGCAGTTCACCACGTATCTCGTGCACTCGCAGGACATCCCCCGGTTCATGGCGTGGCGGCTGCGCGAGTTCCCGAAGATGTTCCCCGACGGCAAGTACCCGCCGAACACGCTGCTCGTCATCGACCGCCTGGTCGGCGAGCAGTACCTGCTGGAAGTGCAGACCGTCGCGGCGCTCTAATCGGGCTTCGCGCCGGACGCCTTGACCAGGCGGGCGTACAGCTTTGCCTCCGCCGCGACGAATGCGCTGAACTGCGCCGGGCTGCGCACCGCGGAGCCCTCCATGCCCATGGCGCGCAGCCGCGTCTTCACGTCGGGCTCGTCCATCGCCTTGAGCACCTCGGCATTGAGGCGCGCCGTAATATCCGCAGGCAGCGGTGCCGGCGCCATGACGCCCCACCAGGTCGTCATGTCGAAGCCCTTCAGCCCGGATTCGTCCAGCGTCGGCAGGTCGGGTAGCGCGGGAGCACGCTTCAGCGTGGTAACGGCGAGCGCGCGCACCTGCCCTGCCTTCACGCGGGGCAGCGCGCTCGCCAAGTTGTCAAACATGAGCTGCACGCGCCCCGCCAGCAGGTCGGCGACCGCCGGGGCGGCGCCCTTGTAGGGGATATGCACCATGTAGGTGCCCGTCATCTGCTTGAACAGCTCACCGGCCAGGTGCCCGGTCGAGCCGGTGGAGCCCGAAGCGAAATCAAGCTTGCCCGGGCGCGTTTTCGCCAGTGCCACCAGCTCGGCGACGCTCTTCGCCGGAACGTCGTTGTGCACGACCAGCACGTTCGGCACCTGCACGACCAGCGCAAGATGGGTGAAATCGCGGAGCGGATCGTAGGGCACGCTCGCCATCAGCGACGGATTGATGGCGTGCGTGGCGATCGCGCCCATGCCGATGGTGTAGCCATCCGGCGCGCTCTTCGCCACGACGTCCGCGCCGAGATTGCCACCCGCGCCCGGCTTGTTCTCCACCACGACGGGCTGCCCGAGCGCCGCCTGCAGCTTGGGCGCAAGCAAGCGCGCCGAGACGTCTACCGGCCCGCCGGGCGGATAGGGCACCACGAAGCGCAGCGGCTTCGCCGGCCACGCCTGTGCCTGCAGGGAAGACGCCGTGGCGATCAGCGCCGCAGCGGCCAGCAAGCGGATCATGGGCTTACTCCTCGACAAATACTTCCTCGCGCTTCTTGCGGATGTTAGGCAGCGCGATGACGGCGAGCAGCGCGAGCGCGGCGAGCAGGAAGGAGAACGAGATCGGCTTGTCCACAGGGTTGAAGAACACCGTCGCGTCGCCGCGCGACAGCAGCATGGCGCGGCGGAGGTTCTCCTCCATCAGTGGCCCGAGGATGAAACCGAGGATCAGCGGCGCGGGCTCGCATTCGAGCTTGACGCAGACGTAGCCGAAGACGCCGAACACCGTCATCATCAGGCAGTCCCAGGGGTTGTTCGACAGGCTGAACACGCCCACGTTCATGAAGATGAGGATCGAGGGAAACAGGAACCGGTAGGGCACCTGCAGCAACTTGATCCAGATGCCGATCAGCGGCAGGTTGAGGATCACCAGCATCGCGTTGCCGAGCCACATGGAGGCGATCAGCCCCCAGAACAGCTGCGGCTTGTCGGTCATCACCTGCGGCCCCGGCGCGATGCCCTGGATCATCAGCGCGCCGATCATCAGCGCCATGACCGCGTTGCCCGGGATGCCGAGCGTCAGCATGGGAATGAAGGAAGTCTGCGCGCCCGCGTTGTTCGCCGACTCCGGCCCGGCGACGCCCTCGATCGCGCCCTTGCCGAACTGCTCGGGGTGCTTGGAGACCTTCTTCTCCACCGTGTAGGCGGCGAAGGACGACAGCAGCGCGCCGCCGCCCGGCAGGATACCGAGGAAGGAGCCGAGCGCCGTGCCGCGCAGGATCGGCGCCCAGGAGCGCTTGAGGTCCTCTTTCGAGGGGAACAGGTGCTTCACCTTGCCCAGGAACACTTCGCGCTCGCCCTTCTGCTCGAGGTTGGCGACGATCTCGGTGACGCCGAACATGCCCATGGCGACGATGACGAAGCCGATGCCATCGGCCAGGTCCGGGACCTCGAACGTGAAGCGCAGCACGCCGGAATTGACGTCGGTACCGATCAGGCCGAGCAGCAGGCCGAGCACCACCATGGCGATCGCCTTGAGCAGCGAGCCGTGCGCCAGCACGGTGGCTGCCACCAGCCCCAGCACCATGAGCGAGAAGTACTCGGCCGGGCCGAACTTGAGCGCCACCTCGGCGAGCGGCGGCGCGGCGGTGGCGATCACCAGCGTGGCCACGCAGCCGGCGAAGAACGAGCCGATGGCGGCGATGGCGAGCGCCGGCCCGGCGCGCCCCTGGCGCGCCATCTGGTGGCCATCGAGCACCGTGACCACCGAGGCGGCCTCGCCCGGCAGGTTGACGAGGATCGCCGTGGTCGAGCCGCCGTACTGAGACCCGTAGTAGATGCCGGACAGCATGATCAGCGCGGCGATCGGGTCGAGGTTGAAGGTGATCGGCAGCAGCATGGCGATCGTCGGCACCGGGCCGATGCCCGGCAGCACGCCGATCAGCGTGCCGAGCAGCACGCCGACCAGGCAGTAGAAGAAGTTCTGCCAGGAAAACGCGACCTGCACGCCGAGCCAGAGATTGTCGAAGACTTCCATCGGCCCGCTAGCGGATCGGGCAGTTGTCGATGAACTGCGGGCACATCGGGAAGGGCAGCGTCAGTCCGCGCACGAATACGAGCCACGAGAAGATCACCAGCACTAGCGCGACGACCGCCACTTCCTTCCACTTGAACTCGTGTCCGGCGAGCGCGCCGATGAACACCGCGGCGATCGTGGCCACCGCGAGGCCGCCGGGCTTCATCAGGTAGCCGTAGGCGACCACGGACAGCGACACCAGCAGCAGCGGCCTGAAGTGGAACGCCGCGATCTTGGGCCCGTCGAGCGCGAGCGCTTTCGCCATGACCAGCAGCCCGAGGAACACGAGCAGGCCGCCGAGCAGAGCCGGGAAGTAGCCGGGCCCCATGCGCAGCGCGGAGCCCATCGCGTAGTGCGTGAACGACCAGGCCACGAAGAACGCGCCGAACGCGATGAACATCACGCCGGCCCAGAAATCCCTGGGACTCCTGATCCTCACTGCCGGATTCCTCCTCCCCGTGGTGGCGCGGTCAAGTGTAGCATGCGCGTCATGCGCACTCTCCGCGCGCTCCTCGTCGCCGGCGCCGCGCTGGCGGCGGCGTGCGGCGACGCGGCGAAGCTCGCGCCGCTCGCGCCCGACGCGGTGGTGCTCGCTTTCGGCGACAGCATTACTTACGGCACCGGCGCAGGCGAAACCGAGAGCTATCCGGCGCAACTCGAAGCGCTGATCGGCCGCACGGTCGTGCGCGCGGGCGTGCCCGGCGAGGTGAGCGTGCAGGCGCTCGCGCGCCTGCCGGCCGCGCTCGAGGAGCACCGGCCGCAGCTGCTCGTGCTGTGCATCGGCGGCAACGACTTCCTGCGCAACCTCGGCAAGGGGCAGGTCGAGACGAACGTGCGCCGCATGATCGCGCTCGCCCGAGAGCGCGGCGCGGGCGTGGTGCTCATCGGTACGCCGGAAAAGGGGCTGCTGATCTCGCCGCCCGGATTCTATGCGGATCTCGCCAGCGAGTTCCGCATTCCCTACGAAGGCAAGGTCATCGGCGAGATCCTGCGCAACTCGGAGCTGAAGTCAGATCCGATCCACCCCAACGCGCGCGGCTACCGCCTGATCGCCGAGCGCGTTGCCGCGCTGCTGAAGAAGTCCGGCGCGCTGTAGCCGGCGCACGTCCTCCGGCCGGTCGACGTCCCATACCTCGGGCAGCTCGCGCCAGCGCCAGCCGAGCGCCGCGAGCCGCTTACGCGTCTGCGCCATGACGCGCGGCCCGCCCCATTCGATTCCCGCGAACAGCCGCGGCGACACGCGGCGCAGCGCGATCAGGGCGTAGCCTCCGTCCTCGGCGGGCGCGAACACCGCGTCCGCGCCACCCGCGAGCCAGCGCTCGGCGCGGCGCAGATGCGCCGCGCGCAGCATCGGGCAATCCGAGCCGATCAGGATGACACGCCTGGCGCGACGCAGGCTGCGCTGGAAGGCATGCGTCATGCGCGCGCCGAGATCGGCGCCGCGCTGGCGCCGCGTCCCCCACAGCTCCACGGGCCCGAGCGCCGCCGCGCGCGCCGTGGCGAGCGTGCGCGCGACCAGGCGCGCGTGCAGGCGCGCCGCGCCCTCGGCGCCGAGCAGCGGGATGAGCCGCGTCTTCACGCGCCCCGCGCGCGGCTCGCGCGCGAACACGATGATCCTAGTGCGAGTATCGGCGCGCCAGCTCATCGGGATCGGCGCCGCGCCAGTAGTCGTAGCGCAGCCGCCACATCAGCAGCACGGTGCGCGCGACGCCATGCCGCTCCCAGCGGCGCGCGGAGGTGACGACGCGCGCGGCGAGGCAGGCGGGCGGCGAGACCTGCTTCATCGAGCGGCTGAAGGCGACGTCCTCCATCAGCGCGATCGGCGGGAATCCGGGAAAGGCGTCGCGCCGCACGAAGATCGCCTGGTCGCCCGTGGCGATGCCGCTGAGGCGCGAGCGCCGGTTGATGAAGTAGGCGATCACCGCCAGGCGCGGGTCGTCGGAGTCGATCGCGACGTCGAAGCGGCCCCAGGCGTGCGCGGTAAGCGCCTCCAGCACCAGCCGGTCCGCGTCGGGCGGCAGGCGCGTGTCGGCGTGCAGGAAGAGCAGCGCATCGCCCGCGGCGGCGGCGGCCCCCGCGTTCATCTGGGCGGCGCGGCCGCGCGGCGCGCCGAGCACCCGGTCGGCGAGCGGCGCCGCGAGCTGCGGCGTGCCGTCCGCGCTGCCGCCGTCGGCGACGATCACCTCGTGGCCGCGCGCACGCAGCGGCGCGAGCGCGCCGAGGCACGCGGCGATGCCCGCCGCCTCGTTCAGCGCGGGGACGACGACCGATAGGCGTTGAGCGTCCAATCGTAGTCCAGAAACCCGATCGGCACGTCGCCGCCCGGATAGTCGAGCGCCCTGGCGTAACGCGCGAAGTACTTCACGCGCGGCTCGAAGTCCTCCTTGAACCAGTCGAAGATTTTCGACACCTCGAGCCGCCCGTCGCGAAAGCGGTTGCGCGAGCGGTCGGAGAGGAAGCGCACCGCCTGCTGGTCGAGCTGCGCCTCCAGGCGCGGCGCGACGTACGCCTCCTCGCGCAGCATCGGGCAGCCGATCGAGGCGCAGTTCACCGCATAGTGCACGCGCGGGTCGTCGTAGGCGCCGCGCCTGCGCAGCGTCTCGTGCTCGATGCCGTCGAGCGTCATCGGGCGGCCGAGCAGCCGGAAGAAATCGTCCTTGAAGGGATTGCCGAAGATCTTGCCGAAGTCCCAGATGGAGCGGATATCGGGCCAGCGCGTGAGGATCTTCTCCACGGTGAACGCGTTGTAGGCGTTGATGAGAAAGGCCTTGCGCTCGTCTTTCGGCCAGCCCTCGAACTCGGCCGCGGGCACTCCTGACAGGCTGTCGAGGTAGGCCCTGAGCGCCGCGCGGTCGGCCGCGAAGCCGTCGTAGCGCACCTGCGAGGCATGTTCCCCTTGGAGCACCACGACATGCTTCTTCAGCAGCGCATCCCAGGCGGGGTGCCCATGGTCGAACGCCCAGGCCGGCAGCGCGGCGAAGGCGAGGACGAGAACGATCAGCCGCGCATCCATGCGTGGAACCTCTCGACGTAGCCGAGGAGCTTGCGCGGCGCGTGCGCCTTCTTCCACACCCCGGCCGCGTACTTGTTGGCCTCGGCGAGCGTCGGGTAGATATGGATCGTGCCCAGGATCTTGTTCAAGCCGATGCCGTGGCGCATGGCGGCGACGAACTCCGCGATCAGGTCGCTCGCGTGCTCGCCGGCGACGGTCGCGCCCAGAATGCGGTCCTTGCCCGGTACGGTCAGCACCTTCACCATGCCGTGCGCCTCCTCGTCGGCAATCGCCCGATCCAGGTCATCGATCCCGTAGACCGTGACTTCGTAGGGGATGTTCCGCTCCCTAGCCTCGGTCTCGTTCAGGCCGACGCGCGCCACCTCCGGGTCGGTGAAGGTGGCCCAGGGGATCACCGAGTAGTCGGCGCGGAACTTCTTCAGCGCGCCGAACAGCGCGTTCACCGAGGCGTACCACGCCTGGTGCGAAGCCGTGTGCGTGAACTGGTACGGCCCGGCGACGTCGCCGCAGGCGTAGATGTTGGGATACCTGGTCTGCAGGAACTCGTTGGTCTCGACCGTGCGCGCCCTGGTAACCGGGATGCCGAGCTCCTCCAGCCCGTAGCCCGAGGTGTTCGCCACCCGCCCCACGGCGACCAGCAGGGCGTCGAACTCGATGGCGAGGTCCCTGCCCTCGTGCTCGCACAGCAGCACCTTGCGGCCGTCGACCACGCAGAACTCCTTCGCCTTGTGCCCGGTGCGCACGTCCACGCCCTCGGCGCGGAAGCGCTTCTCGACCATCTGCGCGACCTCGGGATCCTCGCGCACGAGGAGCCGCGGCAGCATCTCCACCTGCGTGACCCGCGAGCCCAGGCGCGCGAAGGTCTGCGCCAGCTCGCAGCCGATCGGGCCGCCGCCCAGCACCACCAGGCGCGCGGGCAGCTCGCGCAGCCCCCAGAGGGTGTCCGAGGTGAGATAGCCCGTCTGCTCGATGCCCGGGATCGGCGGCACGAGCGGCCGGCCGCCCGCGGCGATGACGATGGCGCGCGTGCTGAGCGACTGCTTCGAGCCATCGGGCTTCTGAATTTCCACGATCCACGGCGAGGCGATCCTTGCCTCGCCGTGGACACACTCGACGCCGAGCCCGCGGTAGCGTTCGACGGAGTCGTGGGGCTCGATCGTCTTGATGACGCGTTGCACTCTCTCCATCACCTCGGCGAAATCGAACTCCGCGCTCGCGCCCTTCAGGCCGAACTCCCTGGCGCGCCGGATCGTCGCCAGCACGCGCGCGGTCTTGATCAGCGCCTTCGAGGGCACGCAGCCGGTATTGAGGCAGTCGCCGCCCATGCGGTGCTTCTCGACCAGCGTCACCCTGGCTTTCACTGCCGCGGCGATATAGGCCGCCACCAGGCCGGCCGACCCCGCACCGATGACGACCAGGTTGCGGTCGAACTTCTCCGGCCGCGGCCAGCCACGGTACACGCGGCGGCGCTTGAGCAGCTCGATTCCCTTCTTGGCGACCAGCGGAAACAGGCCCAGCAGCAGGAACGCGCCGATCACGCCGAGCGAGAGGATGCCGCGCGGCGATTCGATGGCCGCCAGCTGCGTGCCGGCGTTCACATACACGAGCGTGCCGGCGAGCATGCCGAGCTGGCTCACCCAGTAGAAGGTGCCGGCGCGCATCGGCGTCATGGCCATCACCACGTTGATGGCGACGAACGGGATCGCCGGGATGAGGCGCAGCGTGAACAGGTAGAAGCCGCCCTCTTTCGCCACGCCCTCGTTGATCGTGCGCAGGTAGGCGCCGAAGCGCGCCTGCACCGCGTCGCGCAGCAGGAAGCGGCTGACCAGGAAGGCGAGCGTCGCGCCCAGGGTCGAGGCGAACGACACGATCACAGTGCCCCACAGCAGGCCGAAGATCGCACCGCCCGCGAGCGTCAGCGGCACCGCGCCCGGCACCGACAGGCCGGCGACGACCACGTACAGCAGGAAGTAGCCGCCGACCGTCTGCATCGGGTAGCGCTCGTACAGCGACTGCGCCGCCGACACCTGCGCCTTGAGCGTCTCGAAGTTCAGCGTGCGCTGCCCGTCGAGCACGAAGTACGCGCCGACCAGTGCGGCGACGGCCAGCAGGACGGCGAGGCGGGAACGGTTCACGCGGGCTTGGTCGCGCCGGTTGCCGCGCGGCTTACGGGTGTCCGGCGGCGGGGTGGCCCTGCTCTTCCAGAACCTGCATCAGGCGGTCGCTGGTCACGCGCAGGCGCTGCGAGAGCATCAGCACCAGCTCCATGAGGAGCTTCGCGCCCAGCATCGGCCGCTCGACGATGGTGCGCGCCAGGTTCTCGCGGCTGAGCACCGCCACCAGCGCCGGGCCGCCGGCCGCGGTGCAGGTGGCAAAGCGCGCGGCGCCGTCGATCATCGACATCTCGCCGAGGATGCGCCCCGGCTCGACTGTGGCGATCGGCTGCGGGGTGTTCCAGCGGTCACGCTTGCTCACCTCGACGCGGCCCTCGATCACCATCACCATGAAGTCGCCGCCGTCGCCCTCGCGGATGACCTCCACGCCTTCCGGCGCGCGGAACACCTCCATGAACTGCGCCAGCTCGCGCACTTCCTCGGAGGTGAAGTTCTCCAGCAGCATGCATTGCGGGATGAGCGCGTGCAGCTGCGTCGCGAAGCGCGCAGCGTCGCCGAGGTGCTCGAGGTGCGCGAGTTGCGGCGGGCGCGCGGACATGGACTGGCCATTCTAGCCGATCAGCCGCACCGCGGGTCCGTCGCCGGACACAGTATGAGTGCCATGGCCCCGCGTGCCCGGGCAGGCGGGGCTATGCGCCGCGCCTGGCGCGCTTCCTGCGCTCCTTCACCGCGCCCGCGAGCACCTCGAGCAGGTCGAGCGAATCCTTCCAGCCGAGGCACGCGTCGGTCACGCTCTGGCCGTACTGCAGCGGCTTGCCCGGCGTCAGCTCCTGGCGCCCCTCCACCAGGTGCGACTCGACCATGGTGCCGACGATGCGCCGCTCGCCGCCCGCCACCTGCGCGGCGATATCGCTCGCCACCTCCAGCTGGCGCTTGTACTGCTTGGCGGCGTTGGCGTGCGAGCAGTCGATCATCAGCCGCTCGGGCAGCTTCGCCTTGGCGAGCTCGGCGCAGGCGCCCGCCACGCTCGCCGCATCGAAGTTCGGCGCTTTGCCGCCGCGCAGGATGACGTGGCAGTCGTCGTTGCCGCGCGTCTGCACGATGGCCACCTGCCCGGTCTTGTGCACCGAGAGGAAGTGGTGCTTCTGCCCCGCGGCGAGGATGGCGTCGACGGCGATCTTCACGTTGCCGTCGGTGCCGTTCTTGAAGCCGACCGGGGCCGACAGGCCCGAGGCCAGCTCGCGGTGCACCTGCGACTCGGTGGTGCGCGCGCCGATCGCCCCCCAGGACACCAGGTCGCCCATGTACTGCGGCGAGATGACGTCGAGGAATTCGCAGCCGGCCGGCACGCCCAGCTGGTTGATGCGCACCAGCAGGTCGCGCGCGATGCGCAGGCCTTCGTTGATGCGGAAGCTGCCGTTCAGGTACGGATCGTTGATCAGGCCCTTCCAGCCGACGGTGGTGCGCGGCTTCTCGAAGTACACGCGCATCAGGATCTCCAGCTCGTGCTCGTGCAGCCGCCGCTCGGCCGCCAGGCGCCCGGCGTACTCGAGCGCCGCCTGCGGGTCGTGGATCGAGCAGGGCCCCATGACCACCAGCAGGCGGTCGGACTTGCCATGCAGGATGTCCCGCACCTTGCGCCGCGTCTCGGTGATCAGCGCCTCCACGGGCGTGCCCTGGATGGGGAAAAAGCGGATCAGGTGCTCGGGCGGCGGCAGCGGGACGATCTGTTCGATGCGCTCGTCGTCGGTGAGCGAGGTCTTGTCGACGGGCACGGGGCCGAGGAAGGATTCGGTTGGGGCGGTCATGGTCATGGCCTCAGTTCAAAAAAAAACCGCCAGGCATTTCTGCTCTGGCGGTTCGTCGGTTGCGCTGGGTCGCGGCTAGCCGTTTTCCTCCGCCAGAGGGCGCGGAAACTGGAAAAAGAAGCCGTAAAACGAGCGGTTCATGGCCGGGGATTGAAGCATGGGCGAGGAAAATTGTCCACTTCTGGCACTCCATGTGACGGGCTGCCAGCCGCCTGGCGCAGGAATTGCTACGCTATCAGTGAAGAACAGGAGGCTCACATGACGACAAGTGTGGCCAGACCGCTCGCGGGCTCGTGCATTCCGATCGCGGGCTTCAAGGACGTCTACGACGTCCCCACCGTGGAAAGGGCGCTGCAGGAGCTGCCCGCCACGGCCAACGAGGCGCTGCGCGCGCTCTACGACAAGATGCTGCGCATGGGCGGGCAGCGCTTCACCGTCAAGCCTTCGGCCATGCCCCAGATGGACGAACTTTTCGAGGAACTGCCCAATTTCGGCACTGTGCTCGAGGACATCCGCAAGCAGCTCGCCCTGTGCCTGGATTCGCAGGACCCGGTCGAGTTGCCGCCGATGCTGCTGCTCGGCGCGCCCGGCATCGGCAAGACGCACTTCGCGCGGCGCATCGCGCAGCTGCTCGGCACCGGGTTCGGCTTCGTGCCGATGAGCTCGCTCACCGCGGGCTGGATCCTGGGCGGCGCCTCTTCGCAGTGGAAGAACGCCAAGCCCGGCAAGGTATTCGAGACGTTCCTGAACGGCGAGTACGCGAACCCGGTGATGGTGGTGGACGAGATGGACAAGGCGAGCGCCGAAGGCCAGTACGACCCGCTCGGCGCCCTGTACGGCCTGCTCGAGACCGACACCGCAACGCGCTTCGTCGACGAGTTCGCCGAGGTGCCGATCGACGCCTCGGGCGCAGTCTGGTTCGCCACCGCCAACGACGCGGCGCGCATCCCGGAGCCGATCCTCAACCGCATGCACGTCTACGAGATCGAGGCGCCCGACGCGGAAGGCGCTCGGCGCATCGCGCTCAACATCTACCGCGAGATCCGCGGCGCGCACGACTGGGGCCGGCGCTTCCCCGAGGCGCCCGGCGAGGCGGCGCTGGAAAAGCTCGCTGCGCTGTCGCCGCGCGAGATGCGCCGGGCAGCGCTCGCCGCGTTCGGCAACGCCAAGGTCGCCGGCCGCAGCGAGCTCGCCCCGGAGGACGTGCCGGACGCGCGCGGCGCCCGGCGCCGCATCGGCTTCTAGTAGGCGAAGGCCCGCGTCCAGGCGTGCCCGGTGGCGCGATAGAACGCCACCGTCGCACGGTAGGCGGGCTTGCGGCGCGCGCCCTGCGCCATCCTGCGGAACGCCGCGCTGACGCGCGAGCGGAGCTGCCGGGTGTTCGAGATCGTCTGCATGTCGTCTTCTCCTGTAAGTTGGGGCGCGGTCACATGGCCTGCGCCGGTGACGACATGCTAGGCAGCCGCGGTATCCCGCCCATGTCGGGCTGCTGCCGGAATGTAGCGCTTTTGTATCAGGTATAGGCCAGCAGCCGCCCGCAGGCGATCACCGCGACCCACAGCGCGAGCGACAGCGCCGCGGCGAGGCGCGCTGCGAACGGCGGCGCGCGATTCACGTCCCAGTCCGAGGCGCCGCGGAAGGCTCCGGCGTGGAACACCGCCGCGTTCGCGCCCGCGGCGAGGATCAGGCAGATCTTCAGCACGAACACCGGGCTGGTAATGAAGTCGCCGGCATGCGCGACGAACATGGCGAGGCCGCTCGGGACGATGAGCACGAAGCTCGCCGCGGTCCAGGGCAGGACGTGGGAGGCGAGGCGCCGCACCGGCACCGAGCTCGACAAGCCCAGCAGCCGCAGGTCGAGCATGGCGATGGAGCCGAACAGCAGCGCGATGCCCGTAAGATGCACGATCTCGACGATCGGATACAGCCACAGCGACTGGCGCATCGCCATGCCGAGGGCGCTCATTTCGATGGCGCCCATGGGGGCCACGGCCTACCTCAGTTCGATGGTCTTGCCGCCGACCGTGATGCGCTCTGCGCGCATCTCCTCGGGCTTGCCGCGGTTCGGGTAGCCCTCGATCGTCGCCGCGGCGCCGGGCTTGAGCATTTCCTTGGTGAGGCCGCGGTTCTGCATGCGCGAGGGCGGCGCGAGGACGCACAGCCAGGTCTTGCCCGGGGTCTCCAGCCGCACGTGGCCGTGCGGGTGCTCGTAGCCGTACTCGACGATCCTGCCGGTGAGCTTGAGGGCCTGGGACGAGTCGTACTCGCTCCAGCCGTGGTGCGCGAGCGACAGCGCCGGAAGCGCGAGGATTCCCGCCAGGATCAGACGTCGTTTCATGCCTGCCTCCGTTTGAGCCAGTCCGCGACCGCGAGGCCGGTGCCGAAATCCCAGGGCCGCAGTCTTTCCGGCGCGACGCGCCGGACGTCCGCCAGCTCCTCGTTCAGGTGCACCGTGCCTGTGGCCGGGACATGATAGGCGATGATGAGCTCGTTCCTGCGGGCGAAGGGATAGAGGCCGACGAAATGGGCAGCGGTCGCATCGAGGTCGAGCTCCTCTTTCACCTCGCGCTTCACGCCCTCCTCCGGCGCTTCGTCCTTCTCCAGGAATCCGGTCACCAGCCCGAACATCTTCTCCGGCCAGTCCTTGTTGCGCGCCAGGATCACGGCACCTTCGTGCTCGACGATTGCCGCGACGACGGGAACCGGGTTGTCCCAGTGGATGAAGCCGCAGGCGCAGGCGGCACGTCCGTCCTCGGCGCGCGCCGAGAGCGGCTGCGCACAGGCGGGGCAGTACCTATACGCGCTGCTCAACCCAGGCCTTGACCGAAGCGAGCGCGCCGGGCAGCCTGGCGGCGTCGGTGCCGCCCGCCTGCGCCATGTCGGGCCGCCCGCCGCCCTTGCCGCCCACCTGTTGGGCGACGAAGTTGACCAGATCCCCGGCCTTCACCTTGCCGACGAGGTCGGGCGTCACCCCGGCGATCAGCGACACCTTGCCGTCGGCCACCGCGCCCAGCACGATGGCGGCGCTCTTCAGCTGGTCCTTGAGCCGGTCCACCGCCTCGCGCAGCGTCCTGGCGTCGGCGCCGTCGAGCGTCGCCGCCACCACCTTGGCGCCCTTCACGTCGACCGCCTGGCCGGCGAGGTCCGTGCCCTGGCCGGAGGCAAGGCGCGACTTGAGCTTCGCCATCTCGCGCTCCAGCGACTTCACGTTGTCCAGCACCTGGGCGATCTTGGGCCCGAGATCATCGACCGGCACGCGCAGCGCGGCGGCCGCCTGGCGCAGATTCGCCTCCTGCGCCTGTACCCAGGCGAGCGCCCCCTCGCCGGTCTTCGCCTCCACGCGGCGCACCCCGGCGGCCACCGCCGACTGCTCCACGATCTTGAACAGGCCGATGTCCCCGGTTCGCGCGACGTGCGTGCCGCCGCAGAACTCGCGCGAGCTGCCGATGTCGAGCACGCGCACTTCGTCGCCGTACTTCTCGCCGAACAGCATCATCGCGCCCGAGCGCTTGGCGTCCTCGACCGGCATGATCTGCGCGCGCGTGGGCGTGTTCTCCAGGATCTCGGCATTGACCAGCGCCTCGACGCGGCGCATCTCGTCCTCGGTCATCGCCTTGTCGTGCGCGAAATCGAAGCGCGTCTTGTCCGCATCGACCAGCGAACCCTTCTGCTGCACGTGCGGCCCGAGCACCTCGCGCAGCGCTTTGTGCATGAGGTGCGTAACGGAATGGTTGCGCATGGTGCGCCCGCGCAGGGATACGTCCACGCGCGCCTCCAGCGCGTCGCCCACCTTGAGCGTCCCGGTCTTCAACGCGCCGTGGTGGCCGAAGACGTCGGCCTGGATCTTCTGCGTATCCGCGACCTCGAAGGTGCCTGAGGAACCCACCAGCGCGCCTCGGTCCCCGACCTGGCCGCCCGACTCGGCGTAGAACGGCGTCTGGTCGAGCACCACGGTGCCCTGCTCGCCGCTCTTCAGCATCTCGACCGCCGCACCTTCGCGATACAGCGCCACGACCTTCGCCTGGACGGCGAGCGTGTCGTAGCCGCGGAACACGGTCCGGCCGCCCGCGTACTCCAGCCCCGCCGCCGCGGAGAAGCGGCTCGCCGCGCGCGCGCGCTCGCGCTGGGCGGCCATCGCCGCCTCGAATCCCGCCATGTCGAGCATCACGCCGCGCTCGCGGCAGATGTCGGCGGTGAGGTCCACCGGAAAGCCGAACGTGTCGTACAGGCGGAATGCCGTTTCGCCGTCGAGCAGCCTCTGCTCTCCCGAGGCGAGCGCCGACTCGAGCACGCCCATGCCGTTCTCCAGCGTCTCGGCGAAGCGCTCCTCCTCCTGCTTGAGCACGGCGGCCACGCGCGCCTTGTCCCTGCGCAGCTCGGGATAGGCCGCGCCCATCGCGCGGTCGAGGTCCTCGACCAGCCGGTGGAAGAACGGCTGCTTCCGCCCGAGCTTGTAGCCGTGACGGATCGCGCGCCGGATGATGCGCCGGAGCACGTAGCCGCGGCCCTCGTTGCCCGGGATCACGCCGTCGACCGCCAGGAACGAGCAGGCGCGGATATGGTCGGCGATGACGTTGAGCGACGGGTTCTTCAGCAGCGCCTGGCCGGTCTCGCGAGCGGCGGCCTTGATCAGGTCCTGGAACAGGTCGATCTCGTAATTGGAGTGCTTGCCCTGCAGCACCGCGGCAATACGCTCGAGGCCCATGCCGGTGTCCACCGAGGGCTTGGGCAGCGGGTGCATGACCCCCTGCTCGTCGCGGTTGAACTGCATGAAGACGAGGTTCCAGATCTCGATGTAGCGGTCGCCGTCCGCCTCGGGCGAGCCCGGCGGCCCACCCTCGATGCCGGGACCGTGGTCGTAGAAGATCTCGCTGCACGGGCCGCAGGGGCCGGTGTCCGCCATCTGCCAGAAGTTGTCGGACTGGTACTTCAGGCCACCCGGCTTGTCGCCGATGCGGATGCAGCGTTCCCGTGGCACGCCGATCGTCTTCGTCCAGAGGTCGTAGGCCTCGTCGTCAGTCTCGTACACGGTCGCCCACAGCTTTTCGGGCGACAGCTTGTAGACCTTGGTGAGCAGCTCCCAGGCGAACTGGATGGCGTCCTTCTTGAAGTAGTCGCCGAAGCTGAAGTTGCCCAGCATCTCGAAGAACGTGTGGTGGCGCGCGGTGTAGCCGACGTTCTCCAGGTCGTTGTGCTTGCCGCCGGCGCGCACGCTCCGCTGCGAGGTGGTCGCGCGCTTGTAGGGGCGCTTCTCCTTGCCGAGGAACACGTCCTTGAACTGCACCATGCCCGAGTTGACGAACAGCAGCGTCGGGTCGCCGGCGGGCACGAGCGAGCTCGAGGCCACGACGGTGTGGCCTTTCGACTCGAAGTAGTCGAGGAAGCTCGCGCGAATCTCGTTGGAATTCATAGGGCCGCTATTCTAAAGGAAGGCCCATGGCGCCCGGGCGCCACGGGCTCTCCTCCCCGGCCCGCTACGCCGCGAGCCGCCCGTACTTCACCAGCCGCGCCCGGATCCCCGTCTGCGTGCGCTGGTGCGCCGCCGCGAGCTCGCCGAGCGCTTGCCCGGCGTCGAACGACGCGAGGAGCTTGCGGTCCTCGTCCTCCGTCCAGGGCTCGCCGGTCTTCGCCGGCAGCTGCTGCTTGCGCCGCTCGAACTGCGCCGCGCGCTCCAGCGCCTCCACCGCCGCGAACAGCGCGCGCACCGTCTGCGGACGCTGGTAGGCGCCCTCCGCGGGAAACACTTCGCCGGATTCCGGATCGACGCCGTTGGCGAGCGATTTCACGATCGCCAATGCCTGTGCCTGTTCCATTCCCATCACCCCCTTTCCGCGCGCGCAACGTTTGCGGCGCGCTAGGGGATTAACGCCTCGTGGTCGGCATCGGATGACAGGAGACTGCGGATCGTGGTGTGCGAGAAGCCGCGCGACGCGAGAAAGCGCATGCGCCGCGCGCGCTCCAGCCGAGAGGTCACCGGCATGCGGTACTTGCGCGCGAGGATGGCCCGCGCGCGCTCGAGCTCTCCGCCGGCCGAGGCCTTCTCGGCGATGGCCTCGTCGACGCCCTTGGATCTCAGATCGTGCCGGATGCGCGCTGCGCCGTACTTGCGCGCCAGCTGGTGGGCGCGTGCTTCGGCGTAGCGCTCGTCCGAGAGCTGCTTTTTCGCGGCCAGGGCGTCGAGCAGCTGCTCGAGTGCCTCCGGCGATTGCGCGCTTGGCGCGAGCTTGCGCGCCAGCTCCGCCCGTGAATGCTCGCGCCGCGCGAGATATCTGAGCGCCCGGGCCTGCAGCTCCCCGGCCGTGTCCGGCGCGATGTCCTTCACTTCTCCGCGCGCTTGCGCGTGGGCAGGTGCTCGACCTTGTTGTCCTCGGCGGCGGCGGGCGCCTCCATCGTCGGCATCGCCACGCCCGCTTTCTCGCGGATCTTCACTTCGATCTCGTGCGCGAGCGCCGGGTTCTCGGTGAGGAATTCGCGCGCGTTGTCCTTGCCCTGGCCGAGGCGGTCGTCGCGGTAGATGTACCAGGCGCCCGACTTCTCCAGCACACCGTGGAGGACGCCCAGCTCGAGCAGCTCGCCTTCGCGCGAGATGCCCGAACCGTACAGAATGTCGAACTCCGCCTGGCGGAACGGCGGCGCCACCTTGTTCTTCACCACCTTGACGCGCGTCTCCGAGCCGATCACCTCGTCGCCCTTCTTGATCGAGCCGATGCGGCGGATGTCCATGCGCACCGAGGCGTAGAACTTGAGCGCGTTGCCGCCGGTGGTGGTCTCGGGGTTGCCGAACATGACGCCGATCTTCATGCGGATCTGGTTGATGAAGATGACGAGCGTGTTGGTGCGCTTGATGTTGGCGGTGAGCTTGCGCAGCGCCTGGCTCATCAGGCGCGCCTGCAGGCCCATCTGCGGCTCGCCCATCTCGCCCTCGATCTCGGCTTTCGGCGTGAGCGCGGCGGCCGAGTCCACGACGATCACGTCCACCGCGCCCGAGCGCACCAGCATGTCGGCGATCTCCAGCGCCTGCTCGCCGGTGTCGGGCTGGGAAATGAGCAGGTCGTCGGTTTTCACGCCGAGCTTGGCGGCGTAGGACGGGTCGAGCGCGTTCTCCGCGTCGATGAAGGCGGCGGTGCCGCCCATCTTCTGCATTTCCGCAATCACCTGCAGGGTCAGCGTGGTCTTGCCCGAGGACTCCGGCCCGTAGATCTCGACCACGCGCCCGCGCGGCAGGCCGCCGACACCGAGCGCCAGGTCCAGGCCCAGCGACCCGGTGGAGACCACCTGGATGTCCTTGATGGCCTCGGAGTTCATCTTCATGATGGACCCCTTGCCGTACTGCTTTTCGATCTGCGACAGCGCGGCCGCCAATGCCTTAGACTTGTTGTCGTCCATTCTCCGTACCTCTTTTTCTAGGTTGTCGGCATCTGCGGCAGGCGCTCGTTGGACGGCACGCTGGGCCGGCACCGGATACTGTATAAACGTCCATGTATTGTGGGTGGTTGACGCCGCCCTGTCAAACACCGGAAAAACCCCTTAGGAGACAAAAAGATGGCGAAAGTAGCGTTTCTCGGCCTGGGCGTCATGGGCTATCCGATGGCGGGCCATCTGCTGAAGAAGGGTGGCCACGAGGTCACCGTCTACAACCGCTCGGCCGCCAAGGCCCAGGCCTGGGTGAAGGAGTACGGCGGCAAGTCCGCCCCCACGCCGAAGGAGGCCGCGCAGGGCTGCGAGTTCGTCATGATGTGCGTCGGCAACGACAACGACGTGCGCTCGGTGGTGTTCGGCGACGCCGGGGTGCTCGCCGGCATGAAGAAGGGCGCAATCCTGGTCGACCACACCACGGCCTCGGCTATCGTCGCGCGCGAAGTCCACGCCAAGGCCAAGGCCATGGGCCTCGGCTTCGTCGACGCGCCGGTCTCGGGCGGCCAGGCCGGGGCGGTCAACGGCCAGCTCGGCATCATGTGCGGCGGCGAGCAGGCCGACTTCGACAAGGCGAAGCCGGTGATCGACGTCTACGCCAAGATGGCCTCGCTCATCGGCGCGCCCGGCGCCGGCCAGCTCACCAAGATGGTCAACCAGGTCGCCATCGCCGGGCTGCTGCAGGGGCTCGCCGAAGGGCTCGCCTTCGCCAAGCGCGCGGGCCTCGACGTGGAGAAGGTGATCGGCGTCATCTCCAAGGGCGCGGCGCAGTCCTGGCAGATGGAGAACCGCTGGAAGCAGATGAACGAGGTGAAGTTCGACGGCTTCGGCTTCGCCGTGGAGTGGATGCGCAAGGACCTGGGCATCGCGCTCGAGGAAGGCAAGAAGAACGGCTCGCGCATGCCGGTGACGGCGCTGGTGGACCAGTGCTACGCCCACATCCAGGCGCGCGGCGGCAGCCGCTGGGACACCTCCAGCCTGATGCACCTGCTGATGAAGGACTAAATGGGGACAGTCCCTATTTGAGCCAGGCTCTGGCCCGCGGGTGCGCGAGCGCGCCCGCATCCACCACGAACTGCGGTGCGCGGCCCGCGTGTACCGCAAGCACCGCGCCGACCGCCGTGCGCGCGATGTTGCCGAACAGCTCGTCGGTCCAGCACAGCGCGTGCGGCGTGACGATCACGTTGTCCAGCTTGAGGATCGGGTTCGAGGCGGGCGTCGGCTCTTCCTCGAACACGTCCAGCCCCGCGCCCGCGATCTTGCTCGCCGCGAGCACTTCGTACAGCGCCTTCTCGTCCACCACCGGCCCGCGCGCGACGTTGATCAGGTAGGCCGTCGGCTTCATGCGCGCGAGCTGCTTCGCGTTCACGAGGTGCCGTGTTTCCGCATTCAGCAACGCGGTGACCACGACGAAGTCCGACTCGGCCATCACGGTTTCGAGCGGCACCCTCCTGGCGCCGAGATAGCCGAGCTCCAGCTCCTCCGCGTACGGGTCGGCGGCAAGGAGCTTCATGTCGAACACCCTCGCCAGGCGCAGCAGCTCCTTGCCGATCCTGCCCGCGCCCACCACGCCGAGCGTGCGGCCCGTGAGGCCCATGCCCATGTGATCGACCCGGTCGTTCCAGCGCCCTTCGCGCGTCATGCGGTCCTTGGCGAGCAGCCGGTGGGCGAGCGCCAGCACCAGGGTGAGCGCCATGGTCGCCACCGGCCGCGGCATGGCGTTCGGCGTGTTGCACACGAGCACGCCTGCCGCGCTCATCGCCGGCACGTCCACGCTGTCGTAGCCCACGCCGTGGCGCGAGACGACCTTGAGCCGCAGGTCCTTGCCCGCCACGGCCGCCGCGGGGACCCAGGGAGAGTTCACGTACAGGGCGTCGTACTTCGCCGCGTGCCCTGCGGTAATCTCGCGGATGCCCTTCGGCAGCCATTCCCACTCGAGGCCCGGCGCGGCATCGAGCGCCTGCAGCGGCTCGCGCCCGAACACCGGCTCGCCCTTCGCGTCGAGGATGTCGCTGGTGACGCCGACCTTGAAGGTCACTGGCGCATCCCGTCGAGCATGGTGCGCGTGGCTTCCTGCAGCATCCCCTGGTCGGTGCCGGTGGCAAGCATGCGAAAGCCGTGCGCGAGGTATTCCTTGCCGAGCGCGGCGCTCGCCGCCATGTAGCCGGCGGCCTTGCCGTGCTTCTGCGCGGCGGCGACGATCCTCCGGATCGCATCCTGGAACACGGGATGCGAGAACTGGCCCGGGATGCCGAGGAAGTTGCTCATGTCGAAGTGGCCGAGCCACAGCACGTCCACGCCGGGCACCGCGGCGATCGCGTCCACGTTTTCCAGGCCCGACCTGGTCTCGATCATCGCGATGACCAGCGTGCGTTCGTGGATCATCTTCATCTTCTCCACCACGTCGCCGCCCTCGTAGTCGTCGTGCGCGAAGCCGAAGGCCGCGCCGCGACGCCCACCGGCCGGCGGGTAGCGCGTGCAGGAGACGATGAACTCCGCCTGCGCGGCGGTATCCACGAGCGGCACCATGACGCCGAGCGCGCCGCAGTCGAGCGCGCGGGCGATCAGGTCGTACTCGGTCCCCGGGACGCGGACGAGGGGGATCACGCCGAGCGCGCGGCACAGCGCGAACTGGGGCTTGAGCGTCTCGTAGGAGGCACCCGTGTGCTCCATGCAGTACAGGGCGTACTCGGCGCCGGCGTTCTTCAGCAGGCGCGGCATGCCGGGCGTGAAGAACTCGAAGATCATCGAGCCGAACGCGCGGCCGCCGGCGGCGAGGCTCTTCTTCACGGCGTTTTCGCGCATGGCGCCGATTATAGGGTCCGCTTGCCAGCGGCTCGGCGATTGGGCGTAAACTGCATCGCCCCGCCCAGGGAGGTGCATGAGCGCCACCAGCGTCCTGGTCGTCGAAGACGAACCCGAATTCCTGCGCCAGTACTGCGAGGCGATCACGCGCGAGCCGGACCTGCGCCTCGCCGGCGCGGTGGGCACGCTCGCCGCCGGGATGGCCGTGATCGAGAACGAGGTCCCCGACGTGCTGGTGGTGGACCTGGGACTGCCCGACGGCAGCGGCGCGCAGCTGATCCGTGCGGCGGCGAAGAAGCGGCCCGACTGCGACGCGCTGGTGGTCACCGTGTTCGGCGACGACCAGCACGTGATCGACGCCATCGAGGCCGGCGCCACCGGCTACATCCTCAAGGACAGCCCGCGCGGGGAGCTCGCGCGCTGCATCCGCGAGCTGCGCGAGGGCGGCGCGCCGATCAGCCCGAGCATCGCGCGGCGGCTGCTCGCGCGCATGCGCGCGCCGGAGGATAAGCCCGCGGGGCCGCAGGGCGGCTCGCCGCTCACCGAGCGCGAGGCGGAGATCCTCAAGCTGATCGCCAAGGGCCTGTCGTTCGCCGACGTCGGCGGCGTGCTCGGCATCTCGGCGCACACCGTGGTGGCCCACGTAAAGAAGATCTACCGCAAGCTGTCCGTGCACTCGCGCGGCGAGGCGGTGTTCGAGGCCACGCAGCTGGGGCTGCTGAAATAGGCGCGGGGCGCGCGTGATGCCGCTCGCGCGCGCGCTCTTCGCCGCCCTGCTCCTCGCCGCGCCGCTTCCCGGCTCGGCCGCAGAGGCCGAGCAATGGCGGCACCGCGACGCGGGCTACCTGTTCGCGCGCGAGGCGCTCACGCCGCCGAAGCACCTGCCCTGGCAGCCCGTGCGGCTGCCCGACCGGTGGAAGGAGAACTGGCCGGGGATCACCGGCACGGTGTGGTACCGAGTGACGTTCAGGGCGCCGCGCCCCGAAGGCGAACCCTGGATGGTCTACCTGCCGCGGCTGCGCGACGGCGGCGCGCTGTTCGTCAACGGGCAGCTGCTCGCCACCGTGCGCGAGCCGGGCAGCGGCACCTGGGTGCGCTGGATGCGCCCGCACGCCTTCGTCGTCCCGCCCGGCGACCTGCGCGAGGGCGAGAACGAGCTGCACGTGCGCGTGGACGTGGCGAGCGCCGACAAGACCATGAGCACCGTCTGGATCGGCCCCGAGGACGAGCTGCGGCCGGTGTACGAATCGCGCTTCTTCTGGGCCTACACCGCCGCGCAGATCACGACCGCCGTGACGCTGGCGATGGCGGTGTTCGTGCTCACCGTCTCGTGGCGGC
Source organism: Betaproteobacteria bacterium (assembly GCA_029883975.1). Taxonomy (GTDB): domain Bacteria; phylum Pseudomonadota; class Gammaproteobacteria; order Burkholderiales; family SG8-39; genus JAABQT01. Next base: position 9,684 of record JAOUIL010000028.1, on the reverse strand, counting down.
GCCGCATGCAGCTCGACTACGGCCTGTTCGGGCTGGCGTGCCTGTTCTGGGGGCTGCACACGCTGAACTACGTGATCGAGACGGTGCCCGAGTCCTGGTGGCTCGGCTGGCGCGTGATGCGCTATGCCGCGACCGGCGGCTTCGCCGCCTCGATCACGCTGTTCTACCTGCGCTTCGCGGGATTCCGGCCGCGCGGCATTACGCGGCTGTTTGCCGCCTACTGGATCTCGGGGCCGCTCGCGCTCGCCATCGGCGGGGCCGCGGCACATGCCTTCGTCGACCGCTACTACCAGGCGGGCCTGCTGCTCATGGGCGTGGCGATGATCGCCGGCGCGGTGCACGCGGCGTGGCGCCAGCGCTCCATGGCCGCATTCGCGCTGCTCTGCTGCGCGCTGCTCGGCCTGGCGGGCTCCGTGCACGACTACATGCTCTCGCAGGGCATCTGGTTCGATCCCGAGGAGCCGTTCGTGCTCTACTTCGCCGCCGTCGCGCTGCTCGTCGTCGTCGGCGTGCAGCTTGCCGACCGCTTCGTCAAGAGCCTGGGCGCGGTCGAGCGGATGAACGTGACGCTGGCCGAGCAGGTGGCGCACAAGGAGCGCGAGCTCGCCGCCAACTACGAGCAGCTGCGCGGCCTCGAGCACGAGCGCACGGTGGCCAGCGAGCGCCAGCGCATCATGCAGGACATGCACGACGGCCTGGGCTCCCAGCTGCTCACCTCGCTCGCCGCCGTGGAGCGCGGCGCGCTCGACTCCAAGGGCATGGCGCAGGTGCTGCGCGACGCAATGGATGATATGCGCCTGTCCATCGACACACTCTCGCCCGGACGCGAGGGGCTGCTGGAGGCGCTCGGCAACCTGCGCTACCGGCTGGAGCCGCGCTTTCGGGCCGCCGGCATCGACCTGAGGTTCTCGTATCGCGACGTGCCCGAGCGCCTGGACATCGAGGCGGAGGACGCGCTGCAGATCCTGCGCATGCTGCAGGAGTCGCTCACCAACGTGCTCAAGCACGCGCGCGCGAAACAAGTGGCGGTGCAGATCGCGCTCGAGGGCAACCCTGCGCGCTTCATGCTCTCGGTGGCCGACGACGGCGGCGGCTTCGATGCGGCCGCACCCGCCAGCGGCCGGGGCCTGTCAGGGATGCGCCGGCGCGCCGAGAAGATCGGCGCCTCGCTCGACATCGCCTCCGACACGCGCGGCACCCGCATCACCCTCTCCTTCCCGCTCGGCGCGCAGCGCTAGCGCGCGCCTCCCGCGTTCGCGGGACGGCCCTGCCTCTTCGCGGGATATTCGTACTGCCCCCCGCTTCCTAGCATCGGTCCTGCCACGGCGCATGGTGCGCCGCCGGCGCAACCCGCAGAAAGGACCGAACGATGGCATACGAACCGAAATCCAGCTTCCCCCTGCGTCCGATCGTCTTCATCGCCGCGGTCGCCGTGGCGATCGCCGCCTTCAGCGGCGCGCTGGCGACGAAGACCGAGCCCGCGCCGCCGACTGCGCCGGTCGCCGAAATCCAGACCGGCACCCACCAGGACCCGAGCCTCGCCGGCCTGCGTGCCGCCCCCGACGCCGATCCCGGCCGCGACTACGACACCTTCTAGGAGAACCGTCCCATGAAACGCACCCTCATCGCAGTCCTGCTCGCGTCGTCGCTCGCGGCCGGATCCGCCGTCGCGGGCGAAGACGACATGGAAACCGCCAGGCACTTCCTCGACAGCGGCCTGTACGCCGAAGCCACCTACTACCTGCGCGCGGCGGCCGACACCGGCGACGGTCAGGCGGCGGAGATCCTCGGCTTCATGCTCAGCTACGGCAGCGAGGTGTTTCCCGGCGTGGCGCGCGATCGGGCAGCCGCCGCGCAGTGGTTCGAGCTCGCCGCGCGCGCCGGCCGGCCGGTCGGGCGCTTCATGTCCTGCGCGCTCGACAACGCGAGCGGAGCGCAGGCGACGCGCCGCTGCCTCGACGTCGTCGCCGGCCAATGAGCGGCGTGCGCATCGCGCTCGAGCTCGAGCTCGGCATCGTCGCGGTCTACGCCGCGGCGGTGCTGGGTGCCGAGGAGCGGCTGGCCATGGCCGTCGGCCTCGCGCCGCTCGCCTGGCTCGCGCTCGAGGGCGGCTGGCGCCTGCTCGCGCCGCGTCACTAGGAGCTGCGCGTGCAGAACTTCGTCCTGCTGCTCGTGTGCTTCGCGCTCGGCGTGCTGCTGCGCCGCTCGGGTCGCCTGCCCGAGGCGACCCCGGCGGCGCTCAACGGCTTCATCGTGCACGTCTCGCTGCCCGCGCTCACGCTGCACCACCTGCGCCACCTCGAGTTCGACGCCAGCCTCGCCGCGCCGCTCGCCATGGCCTGGCTGCTGTTCGCGGCCGGGGTGGCGTTCTTCTTCGCCGCGCAGCGCCTGTGGCGCTGGCCCGCGGCGACCACCGGCGCGCTGATCCTCACCGGCGCGCTGGGCAATACCTCGTTCGTCGGCGTGCCGATGATCGAGTGCTTCTTCGGCCGCGAGCACGTGGCCCTGGGAATCCTCATCGATCAGCTCGGCACCTACGTGGTGCTGTCCACCGTCGGCCTGCTGGTCGCAGCGACGCTCTCCAGCGGCGAGCTCTCGGCGCGCGCCGTGGCGCACCGCATCTTCACCTTCCCGCCCTTCCTCGCGGTGCTGGCCGCCCTGGCGCTCGCGCCCGTGGCGCTGCCGCAATGGATCGACGCGGTCCTGCTGCGCCTGGGCGATACGCTCGCGCCGCTCGCGCTGCTGTCGGTGGGCTTCCAGCTGCGCTTTGCCGCCGTGCGCGAGCGCTGGCAGCCTCTCGCGGCCGGCCTCGGCTTCAAGCTGGTAGCTGGTCCGCTGGCGGTGCTGGCGGTATTCGCGGCGTTCGCCGACCTCGACAGTCCGGCTATGCAAGTCGCGGTGTTCGAGGCGGCGATGGCGCCCATGATCGGCGGCGCGATCGTCGCTGCGCAGCACAAGCTCGATCCCGAGCTCACCACGCTGATGGTGGGCATCGGCATCCCGCTTTCCTTCCTCACCGTGCCGGCGTGGTGGTTCGCGCTCGCCGTACTTTAATGGGGTCAGATCAACTTTTTCGAGGCTCGCGCGTTATAGGACTCGTGACGATCCAGAATCGTACGGTGCCATGCCGCGACCTCCCCGGCTAGAGTTGCCGGGTGTCCCGTTGCACATCGTGCAGCGCGGCAACAACCGGGCGGCCTGCTTTCTTGGCGACCTCGATCGCAGGTTCTATCTCAAATGGCTAGGGCACGCGGCGGCGGCCTGCGGCTGCGATATCCATGCGTATGTGCTGATGAGCAACCATGTGCACCTGCTGCTGACCCCAAGAGCGCAGGGCGCAGCGTCCGGAATGCTGCAAGACCTCGGGCGACGCTACGTGCGGATCTTCAACAAGGTTCACGGCAGGACCGGGACGCTCTGGGAGGGCCGCTTCAAGTCGAGCCTCATCGACAGCGAGCGCTACCTGTTTGCGTGCCATCGCTACATCGAGCTCAACCCAGTGCGCGCAGGGATCGTTCGCCATGCGGGTGATTACCCCTGGTCGAGTCACCGCTTCTACGCAAGGGGCGAGACGAGCAGGCTGATCACCCCGCACGCCCGCTACCTCGCCCTCGGGACGAGCGAGGGCGAACGCTACGAAGTGTTCAGGTCGCTATTCGGCGATGCAGTCGCGGACGACGAACTGGCCCGTTTGAGAACTGCACTGAACAAGGGCTGGGCTTTGGGCGCCGAGCCCTTTCTCGCGGATATACAGCGCAGGCTCGGACGGTCAGTACTCCCGCCGCGCCGCGGACGCCCCAGGAAAGAGACGGCGGATGTTGTGCAGCCGCCGGGGGATCAGAAAGAAATGTTGTTCTGACCCCCTTATAGGCGCACCGGTATCCGCCGCGGCCCGAAGGGCTTGCCGAACTTCTGGTACCTCCCGGCCACTTGCGCGCCGCAGGCGAGGCAAGCGCCGCTCTCCGACAGCCGGTAGCGGTTGATGCGGTACCAGTCGCGCACGATCACCGCCTCGCCGCACGACGGGCAATAGGTGCTGCCCCCGCCCTCGTCGTGCACGTTGCCGGTGTAGACGTAGCGCAGGCCGGCCTTGCGCGCGATGTCGCGCGCGCGCGTCAGCGTCGCCGCCGGCGTGGCGGGGATGTCGGTCATCTTCCAGTCCGCGTGGAAGGCGGTGAAGTGCAGCGGCACGTCCGGCCCGAGGTGCTCGAAGATCCATCGCGACTCGGCCTCGAGCTCGGCGTCCGAGTCGTTCTTCCCGGGAATCAGCAGCGTGGTGATCTCGGTCCACACGTCCGTCTCCTTCGCCAGGTAAACGAGCGTCTCGAGCACCGGCTGCAGGCGCGCGCCGCACAGCTTCCAGTAGAAATCGTCGGTGAACGCCTTCAGGTCGACGTTGGCCGCGTCCATCTTCGCGTAGAACTCGCGCCGCGCCCCGGGGTGGATGTAGCCCGCGGTCACCGCCACGTTCTGCACGCCCTGCGCGCGGCAGGCGTCGGCGATGTCCATGGCGTACTCGGCGAAGATCACCGGGTCGTTGTAGGTGTAGGCCACCGACTTGCAGCCGAGCTGCACCGCAGCGCGCGCGATCGCCTCGGGCGAAGCCGCGTCCTGCAGCCGGTCGAGCTCGCGGCTCTTGGAGATGTCCCAGTTCTGGCAGAACTTGCAGGCGAGGTTGCAGCCGGCGGTGCCGAACGAGAGCACCGAGGTGCCGGGGTAGAACTGGTTGAGGGGCTTCTTCTCGATCGGATCCACGCAGAAGCCCGAGGAGCGCCCGTAGGTGGTGAGCACCATGCGGCCGTTCTGCATCTTCCTCACGAAGCACAGGCCGCGCTGGCCCTCGTGCAGTCGGCAGTCGCGCGGGCACAGGTCGCACTGGATGCGGCCGTCCGGCAGCGCGTGCCACCAGCGCCCCGGATGGGAGGTCTCTATTGCCGGGGCGGCGTGGTCCACTTGAGCACGCGATAGCGCCACAGGCTGCAGAGCTCGAGGCGCGTGCCGGCCGGGATGCCGGCCTTGCCCATCAGCTCGGCGAGGAACGCGCGCTTGTCCTCGAACGTCTCCCACACCTGCGGCAGGAAGGTGGCGCGCCGGCCCTGGTACTCCAGGATCACGCCGTCCTCGCCGGGCCGCAGCTGCGCCAGCATCTCGGCCTCGTCGGCGAAGCGCAGCGGCTTGGCGGGCGAGAGCACGGATACTTCCACGCCGCAGCCCAGCCACTCGGGCGCGGTGAGCGGCGCGAAGCGCGGATCGCGCATCGCCGCGGCGACCGCGTTCTCCGCCACGTCCGCGCCGAGGGCGCGCTGCGCGGCGAGGCTGCCGATGCAGCCTCGCAGCTTGCCTTCCCTGCGCAGCGACACGAAGGTTGCCCCCGGGCGCACGAGCCAGGGCGCCCGGTCCACGCGCGGACGCTCGCGCTGCACGCCGAGCGCATGACTGATCGCGCCGCGCGCGATGTCGAGCAGCGTCTCGCCGGTTTCCTCGAGCGAGGTGCGGCCGCCTTCGTAGAGCGCGAACGCCGAGTAGCCCACCACCTTGTCCCTGTCGCCCGCGGTGTCGCCCGAATTGCAGGCGCCGAGCAGCCGCATGGACAGGCCGCGCGCCCTGGCGGCGGACAGGAAGCCGTTGAGCACCGTCGCGCCGCAGGCCTCCTCGTGGTTGATGTCCGTGCCGAAGGCGGCGATGCGCGCGAGCGTCGCGCGGTCGATGGCGCGCGCCTCGTCGTAGGCGTGGTGGTGCGACAGGTCGGTGGACACGACGATCAGCGTCTCCGGGCCGCCCCACAGCCGCTCGATCACCTCGCGCACCTCCTGCGGCCGTGCGTCGCCCACGGCGAGCGGCAGCAGCGAGAACTCGCCCAGCATCTTCTGCAGGAACGGCAGCTGCACCTCGAGCGAATGCTCCATGGCGTGCGTCGCGCGGCTCTCCACCACGTGCCGGAACAGCGCCAGCATGCGCACGCCCTCGGCGTCCACCGGCACGCGGCCGAGCGGCGTGTCGAACGCCTGCACGCCGGGCAGCGCCAGGCCCCGCACCGGCACGCGGTGCACCGGCCCGAGCAGCACCACGCGGCGCACGACGCCGCGCGCCGCGCCCAGCTCGTCGTAGGCGCGCGCGGCGATCGGGCCGGAGTAGACGTAGCCGGCGTGCGGCACGATGATCGCTTTCGGATGGCCGAAGCGCGGCGCGAGGTTCTCCACGCCGTCCAGCAGGCCGGCGACTTCGCGCTCCAGCTCGCGTGCCTCGCGCGGATAGAACATGCCCGCCACGGCGGCGGGTCGCACCTGGGTCACAGCAGCTCCAGTAATCCTTGCAGGGACCGCTCGACGGACTGGCGGCGCACGCGCTCGCGATCGCCGTCGAAGCGCCTGGTTTCGCTCACCATCTTACTCCCGTCCGTCCACGCGAAGCACACCGTGCCGACGGGCTTGGCGGGCGTGCCGCCCGTGGGGCCGGCCACGCCGGTGATGGCGAGCGCGACCCGGGCGCCGCCCTTTTCCAGTGCGCCGGCCGCCATCTCGCGCGCCACCTGCTCGCTCACCGCGCCGTGGCGCGCGAGCGTTTCCGCGGCGACGCCCAGGTCCTCGCGCTTGGCGGCGTTGGAATAGGTGACGTAGCCGCGCTCGAACCAGTTTGAGCTGCCGGCGACCGCCGTCAGCGCCATCGCCACCCAGCCGCCGGTGCAGGACTCGGCGCTCACGAGCTTGAGGCCCCGCGCCTTGAGCGCCTCGCCCACCTGTCGCGCGAGCTCGTTCACGCGAAGACGAAGCGCCGCGCGAGCGCCAGCACGAGCAGCGTGTAGCCCGCGGCGAGGAGATCGTCGAACATCACGCCGAAGCCGCCCTTCATGCGGCTCTCGAGCTGGCGGATGGGCGGCGGCTTGACGACGTCGAAGGCGCGAAACAGCAGGAAGGCCGCGGCCTGCCAGCGCCAGTTCTGCGGCGCGATCGCCAGCACGAGGAGGAACGCCACGATCTCGTCCCAGCACATGGCGCCATGGTCGGCGACCCCCATGCGCCGCCCGGTGAGCTCGCACGCCCACACGCCGACCGCGAACAGGAACGCGAGGATGGCGAACAGCACCGCCGGCGGATAGGCGCCGAGCACCCACCACAGGGGAAACGCGACCAGCGTGCCGGCGGTCCCGGGGGCGAAGGGCGCGAGCCCGGCGCCGAAACCGAAGGCGATGAAGTGCGCCGGGTGCGTGAAGGCGAAGCGCGGCTGCGGGCGCGAGGCGATCATGGGGCGAAGTGGTCGTAGCCGCGCTCTGCGGCAATCGGCGCGCCGCGCTCGTCCAGCACGCGCAGCGCCGCTGCGCCCGCGAGTATCGTGCCCACGCGCGTGAGCTTCGGCTCGCCCGCAAGCCGCTCGATCGCCGCGCGCTGCGCCGGCGGCGCGGTGAACACGAGCTCGTAATCGTCGCCGCCCGAGAGCACGCAGCGGCGCTCGAGCACGGGATCGGCGATGCGATGCCTGGGCAGCAGCGCGTAGCGCACCTCCGCGCCCACCCTGGAAGATTCGAGGATGTGGCCGAGGTCCTGCGCGAAGCCGTCGGAGACGTCGATCGCCGCGCTGGCGAGGCCGCGCAAGGCCTCGCCCAGCGCCACGCGCGGCTCCGGCGCGTGCAGCCGCCGGGCGGCCGCCGCGTCGCCGGGATCGGTGAGCGCGTAGGCCGCGCCGCCCAGCTCGCCCGAGACCCACACGTCGTCGCCCGCGTGCGCGCCGTCGCGCCGCAGCGCGCTGCCCGCCGGCACCTCGCCGAGGATCGCCACGCACAGCGCGAGCGGCCCGCGCGTCGTGTCGCCGCCGACCAGGTCGACGCCGAAGCGCTCGGCGAGCGCGTAGAAGCCCGCGGAAAACACGGCCAGCCACGCCTCGTCGTCTTTCTCCAGCGCCATCGCCAGCATCGCCCAGCGCGGCGTCGCGCCCATCGCCGCCATGTCCGACAGGTTCACCGCGAGCGTCTTGTGGCCGAGCAGGCGCGGATCGGCGCCGGGCAGGAAATGCCGCCCGCCGACCAGCAGGTCGGTGGCCGCCGCGAGCTCCATGCCCGGGGAGGGCGCGAGCAAGGCGGCGTCGTCGCCCACGCCGAGCACCGCATGGCGCGCGGGCCGCGAGAAGTAGCGGCGGATGATCTCGAATTCGGACGGCACGGCCGTCCTCAGGCGGGCTGCGTCCTGCGCCCGGTCTCGTCCGGGCGCAGCCCGGCGGCGAGCTTCTCCAGCACGCCGTTGACGAACTTGTGCCCGCCCGTGCCGCCGAAGCTCTTGCCCAGCTCGACCGCCTCGTTGATCACCACCTTGAACGGCGTCTGCGGCTGCGCGGCGAGCTCGAACGCACCGATGTAGAGAATCGCGCGCTCCACCGGCGAGAGCCGGCTGAAGTCGCGGTCGAGGCACGGCGCGATCAGCGCCTTCAGCTCGTCCGCGCGCGACAGCACGCCGCGCACCAGCGCCTCCGCGAGGCCGCCCGGCGCCTCGCCGTCCTCGCCGAGCGCGCGCAACTGCTCGAGCGCGTCGCCGCCGCCGAGCTGCCAGGCGTACAGCGCCTGCAGCGCCAGCTCGCGCGAGCGCCGGCGCGAGGGCTTCGTCACTTGCGCGCCTCCCCCATCTTCTGGCCGAGCGCCGCCATCTCCAGCGCCACGCGCACGGCTTCCGCACCCTTGTCCAGGCGCGCGCGGGCCTGCGCCTCGTCTTCGGTGGTGAGGATGCCGTTCGCCACGGGAATGCCGAACTCGAGCGCCACGTCCATCAGGCCGCGCGCGGACTCGTTCGCCACCACCTCGAAGTGATAGGTGTCGCCGCGCACCACGCAGCCGATCGCCGCCAGGCAGTCGAAGCGGCCGGATTGCGCCATCCATTGCAGCGCAAGCGGGATTTCCAGCGCGCCGGGCACCTTCTGCACCACCACGTCCTTGACGCCCAGGCGCGCGGCTTCCGCGGTCGCGCCCTGCAGGAGCCTGTCGCAGAGTTCCTCGTTGAACCTGCTCGCCACGATCCCCAGGCGCATCGCCTAGCCCCGCGGCGACTCGACGTAGCCGGTGACCTCCAGGCCGAAGCCCGTCATGCTCGGCATCTTGCGCGGCGCGGCCATCAGGCGCATGCGGCCCACGCCGAGCTCCCTCAGGATCTGCGCGCCGATACCGTAGTTGCGCAGGTCGGCGCTGCGGCCCTGGCGCGCCGGGCGCGTGTCCGTGAGACGCGCGTCGAGCGCTTCGGACGTCTGGTTGCAGTTGAGCAGCACCATGACGCCGGTGCCGGCGCGCGCGATGGCCGTGAGCGCCTCGCCGACGCCCCAGGTGTGCGTGCCGGGGCCGGCGTCGAGCAGGTCGACGACCGAGAGCGGCTCGTGCACGCGCACCAGCGTTTCCGCGTCGGCGCGCGGCGCGCCCGCGACCAGCGCGAGGTGCGTGGTGCGCGTCGGCAGGTCGTGGAAGGCGACCAGGCGAAAGCGCCCCCAGGCGGTGTCGATGTCGCGCTCGAAGCTGCGGCTGACCAGCGACTCGTGGCGGTTGCGGTACTCGATCAGGTCGGCGATCGTGCCGATCTTCAAGCCGTGCTGCGCGCTGAACTCCAGCAGGTCGGGCAGGCGCGCCATCGTGCCGTCGTCCTTCATGACTTCGCACAGCACCGCCGCGGGCGTCAGGCCCGCGAGGCGCGCGAGGTCGCAGCAGGCTTCGGTGTG
>JAOUIL010000173.1 GCA_029883975.1 Betaproteobacteria bacterium | reverse complement strand
GCCTCGAAGTCGAGCTGATGGCGCTGGAGATCACCAACCTACGGTTCCTGGACCGCATGCGCCGCACCGGGCAGCCGCCGGGCGCCGACGTCTCCATGCTGAAGATCAAGGGCACCGAGATCCAGCAGGGCCTCACCGAGCTCATGATGCAGGCGGTCGGGCCGCTCGCGCAGCCGTTCAAGGCAGTGAACGGGGATGCCGGGTTCGACGCGTTCACCGCGGCGATCGCGCCGCGCTACTGCAATTTCAGGAAGACGACGATCTACGCCGGCTCGAACGAGATCCAGCGCAACATCATCGCCAAGATGACCCTGGGGCTTTGACCATGAACTTCGACTACAACGAAGAGCAGCAGCTGCTCGCCGACTCGGTGCGGCGCTTCCTGCAGAAGGACTACGAGTTCGAGGCGCGGAAGAAGATCGTCGCCGGCGGTCACAGCGAGAAGGTCTGGGGCGCGCTCGCCGAGATGGGCCTCACCGGCATCCCGTTCTCGCCGGACTACGGCGGCTTCGGCGGCGGCGCGGTGGACCTGATGAGCGTGATGGAGGCGTTCGGCGAGGCACTGGTCGTGGAGCCCTATGTCGCGACGCTGATGGCCGCGCGCTGCGTGGCGAACGCGGGCAGCGATGCGCAGAAGAGGGCGATCCTGCCCCAGGTCGTGGAAGGCAAGCTGAAAATGGCCTTCGCGTTCTCCGAGAGGGGCGCGCGCTACGACCTCGCGCCCGGCGTGAAGGCGAAGAAGGCCGGGGGCGGCTGGACGCTGGAGGGCGAGAAGGTCGTGGTGCTGGGCGCACCCTCGGCCGGCAAGCTCGTCGTGTCGGCGCACGCGCCGGCGGGTCCGAGCCTGTTCCTCGTCGAGGCCGGGGCGGTGAAGCTGAAGCCCTACGCGACGCTCGACGAGATGCGCGCGGCCGACGTGTGGCTGGCGGGCGCGGCGGCCGAGCTGCTCGGCGCCGAGGGCCAGGCGCTGCCCGTCGTCGAGGAGGTGATCGACTTCGCCACGGCGCTCGTCTGCGCGGAGGCGGTGGGCGCGATGAAGTTCTCGTGCGACACGACGCTCGAGTACCTGAAGACGCGCAAGCAGTTCGGCGTGCCGATCGGCACCTTCCAGGCGCTGCAGCACCGCATCGTCGACATGGTCGTGGCCTACGAGCAGGCGAAGTCCATGGCCTTCCTCGCCTGCAGCCAGGCCGATTCCGGCGCGGACGCACGCGAGCGCATGCGCGCGATTTCCGCCGCGAAGGTCAAGATCGCCGACAACGCGCGCCTGGTCAGCCAGGAGGCGGTCCAGCTGCACGGCGGCATGGGCATGAGCGAGGAGCTCAAGGTGAGCCACTCGTTCCGGCGGCTGACCATGATCGCGCAGCAGTTCGGCGACGCCGACCACCACCTGGAGCGCTTCGCGCGCTGCGGCTGAGCGCAGCCCGGCCGGCGCAGGCATGAAAGCTCCGGACTGGGCCAGGCCGGGGGCGTTGCAGCACTGGGCCTTCGCGGCGCTGGTGGTCGCGGTGTCGCTCGTCTTCGGCTGGCTGCTCACGCCGTTCTACGAGGCGATCGTCTGGTCGGCCATCCTCGCAGTGCTGTTCGCGCCGCTGCAGCGGCGCCTCAGCGCGCGCTTGGGCGAGCGGCCCTCGCTCGCCGCGGTCATCACCCTGCTGGTGATCCTGCTGATGGTGATCCTGCCTCTGGCGCTGATCGCCACCACGTTCGTGCGCGAGTTGCGCATGGCGTACACGATGTTCCAGGCCGGCGAGCTGGAGATCAGCGCGTTCCTCGAGCGCCTGCGGGACATCCTGCCGGCGTGGGCAACGCGGCAGCTCGAGGAGCTCGACCTGAGCGACGTGCGCGGCATCCGCGAGCAGGTGGGCGCCGGGCTGGCGCGCGCCGGACAGTTCCTCGCCAAGCGCTCGCTCGCCATCGGCGAGAACACGTTCTTCTTCGCGCTCAACGTGTTCGTCATGCTGTACCTGCTGTTCTTCCTGCTGCGCGACGGCGGCGGCGTGGCGCGGCGCCTGCGCGACGCGATCCCGCTGCAGCCGGAGCTGCAGGGGTTGCTGGCCGGCAAGTTCGCCGAGGTCGTGCGCGCGACGATCAAGGGCAGCGTGGTGGTGGCGATCGTGCAGGGCACGCTGGGCGGCCTCATCTTCTGGATCCTCGGCATCCACGCGGCCCTGCTCTGGGGCGTGGTGATGACGTTCCTGTCGCTGATCCCGGCGGTCGGCGCCGGCCTGGTGTGGGCGCCGGCCGCGCTCTACTTCCTCGTCACCGGGGGATACTGGCAGGGCATCGTCCTCGTGGCCTTCGGCGTGCTGGTCATCGGCCT
>JAOUIL010000027.1 GCA_029883975.1 Betaproteobacteria bacterium | reverse complement strand
CGGTGGCGCCGGCGCCGACACGATCCTGGGCGGCGGCGGTGGAGACCTGATCGCCGGAGACCTTGCTGCGATTTCGGGCGACGCAGCCAACGCTGTCTTCGAGACGATCGCGACCGCCCTGGGGGGCAGCGACGACATCCATGGCGGTGACGGCACCGACATCATCTTCGGGGGCAGCGGCGCGGACGAAATATCCGGCGATGCCGGAGTCGACGGCGTATACGGCGACGATGGCAGGGTCATGCTCCTGCCGGACGATCTCGTCGTCACGCTGCTCAATCTGGGCTTGCACGGAAACGACCTGCTGGTCTGGGACGTCGGGGACGGCAGCGACATCGTCGACGGCCAGCTCGGCAGCGACATCCTGGACCTCTTCGGCACCGACGGCGGCGCGGAGCAGGTGACCCTCGGCGCCTCGGGCGCGGGGTTCACGGTGGGCGTCGGGGCGGAGACGCTCGGCGTTGCCGGCGTCGAGACGGCGAACGTCGACGCACGACGCGGCGGCGACACGCTCACGGTCAACGACCTGGGCGGATCCGGCCTGCAGCAGGTCAACCTCGAGCTGGGCGCCGACAGCGTGCAGGACGCTGTTGTCATCAACGGCTCGAGCGGCGCCGATATCTTCACCATCGCGCCGGTGGGAGACGTCGTGCGGGTGCAGAAGGCGGGCGGCGCAACCATCGATATCGCCGGCACCGGGCCGTCGTCCGGCGGCGATGGCATCACGCTCGACGCAGGCGACGGGGCAGACCAGATCAACGTCCTGGGTACCCGGGCCGGCACGCTGAACGCGGTGCACGGCGGCGCGGGCGCGGACACGATCAACATCGGCAGCCTCGCTCCGGCGACGGGCGGCACCGTCAACGGCATCGCCGCGCCGCTGGTCGTGGACGGCGGCGACGGGGTCGATGTCCTCAACGTGGACGACTCCGGCGATGCCGACGCGAACGCTGGAACGCTCACCGGCACGACGATCAGCGGCCTGGGCATGGCGGCGGCGATCGGTTATGGCGCCTTCGAAAGCGTGGTGCTCGGCCTAGGCTCCGGTGCGGATGCCTTCCTGATCGCAAGCACGCACGCGGGCGTCACGCGCCTCGACACCGACGAAGGCGACGACACGGTGGACGTGTTGGCGATTTCCGGCGACACGACGGTCGACACGGGTGCCGACGACGACACGGTCAACGTCGGCAGCGCAGCGCCCGGCACGCTGGAGGGCATCGGCGCGTGGCTCACGGTCGAAGGCGATGAGCCCTCGAGCGGCAGCGACGTGCTCAACGTCGACGACTCCGGCGACACGGGCCCCAACAGCGGCGCGCTGACGGCGACCACCGTCACCGGCCTGGGCATGGCCGGCGGCATCGTCTACGGAACCATCGAAACGCTCGACATCGACCTGGGCTCGGGTGCGGACGGCTTCACCATCGAGAGCACGCACGCCGGTACGACGAGTCTGGACACCGGTGCCGGCAACGACACGGTGAACGTGTGGTCGGCTTCCGGCGAAACGTCGGTGAATACCGGCGCCGACGACGACACGGTGAAGGTCGGCAACCTTGCGCCGGCGACGGGCGGGACGGTGAACGGCGTCGGCGCGCCGCTCGTGATCAGTGGCGGCGAGGGCACCGATGCGCTCGACGTGGACGACACCGGGGACGCTGATCCGAACAGCGGGGTGCTGACCGCGACGACGCTCTCCGGCCTCGGCATGGCGGACAGCATGTCCTATCTCGATTTCGAGACGCTGCAGATCTCGCTCGGCGCGGGGGGCAACCAATTCGCCATCACCGGCACGATGCGGCGCGACGACGTCGGGACGATGACGACCGTGAACTCGGGCGACGGCGACGACGTGGTGACGGTATCGCTCGACGCGGCGACCGACGGACCGCTGACGGTGAACCTGCAGGGGGGCAACGACACGCTGGACGCCTCCGGATCCACGCTTGGCCTCACGATCTCCGGGGGCGAGGGCAATGACGACATCGCCGGCGGGGCCGGCGACGACACACTGTGGGGCGGCGGGGGCGACGACGCACTGCGCGGCAATCTGGGCAGCGACACGCTGCACGGCGAGGACGGAAACGATGTGCTGCTCGGCGATGCCGGCGTCGTCTCGGAGGGGAACGTGCTCCTGACCGACGTGGCGCACGTGACCGGCGAGCTGGCGCTTGGCGAGGACTGCCTGCCGGCGGCGAGCGAAGAGACCGTGCGCGCGCTCCTCGAGGCCGACCTCGTGCTGCTCGTCGGCAGGGAAGGCGCCGACGGCGCGCCGGATTTCCGGGCGCTGCTGTTCGAGCTCATCGCCGGCGGCGACGATACGCTGACCGGCGGCGAGGGCGACGACGCGCTCTTCGGCCAGGGGGGCGACGACACGCTGCAGGGCGATGCCGGCAATGACCTGCTCGCCGGCGGCGCCGGGAACGACGAGGCTCAGGGCGGCACCGGCGACGACACGCTCGTCGGCGACATGCTGGCGATCGACTCGGCCGGCGCTGCCATGCCGAACGTAGCCCATGGCCTTTTGATCGGCGGCGCCGTGGTCCTGCCCGCGGTGCAATCGGATCCGGGCGCGGCGCCGGCCGGCATTGCTGGCGTCCTGCCGTCCGTGTTCGGCGACGGCACGCAGAACCTGATGGCGGCGGGCGACGGCGGGCCGGCGTTCGTCGCCTACGCCTCGGTGATCACAGACTTTGCGCATCACCTCGGGCAGGTGCGCGGCAGCGACGTGCTCGCCGGCGGCGATGGCAACGACACGCTGGTGGGTGACGATCAGCGGGTGGTCGTGCGCGACGTCGTCTTCGACGACGCGACCATGGCGCGCGCCGAGGCGCTGACGCGCGGCCTGCTCGATGTGGCCGACGATCTCTCCGATCTCGTGCACCGCCAGTACTCGCTGCTCGACGATCACCACTACCGCGACGAGCGCACGGTGGTCGATAACGTGTTCACCGTTGGTGCGGACCTGCTGGACGGCGGCGATGGCAACGACGTTCTGATCGGCGACGACAACGTCCTGGTCGACACCTCGATCACGCTGCCCGTCGGCCTCGCCGGGGACTTCGAGCGCTTCGCCGAGGGCATGGCGCTGGCCGCGCACGAGCTCGGACACGTCGTGCAGGACCTGGGCGACCTGGATCGGCATCTGCGCGAAGTGACCGTGCTCGTGCCTCACAGGAGTCATTTCCACGAGGTGCTCGAGCGCCACGGCGACCTGGTGGAGATGGGCAACGACACGCTGCTCGGCGGCGAGGGCAACGACCTGATCGTCGGCGACGCGTTCGTCGCGCTCACGGCCGAAGTGTCACTCGTTCCGGGCGGCTCGCCCTGGAAATCCGGCAGGAGCGATGATTGGCTCGATGACGACTGGAAAGACAGGAAAGGGCACGGCGGCTGGGACTGGCATCACCATGACCACCACCATCATGATGGCTGGGCGCCTGTGAGCGGCAAGTCCGGTGCAGACGTCATCTCGGGCGGCGCCGGCGACGACCTCATCTTTGGCGACAGCCTCGCGCGGATCAGCAGCGCGGTAACGCGCGGCGCCGGACTGGGCTGGCACGATTTCCACAAGGCGAGCGACGAGGCGAAGGACGCGCTCGAGGCGATCGTGGCGCTGGACGACAGGTACCGTGACGATGGCGCCGCATGCGCCAGCAGCGACGACATTTCGGGCGGCGCGGGCAACGACATCCTTTTCGGCCAGGCCGGCAACGACACGCTGCGCGGCGATGCGGGCAACGACCGGCTGGTCGGCGGCGATGGCAAGGACAAGCTCGACGGCGGGCCGGGCTGGGACCACACGACCAGCGGCAACGAGAACTCCAGCTCGCTGCGCAAGGCCGTCGCCGCGCGCATGGTCGACTGGGAGGGCTCGTTCCCGCAGTTCGTCGGGCTGACGCTGGCCACCGGCGGCTGGCAGCCTAATCTGTCAAATTTCGCATTCCTCTCGTACGATTGTCCCAGGCACGGGCGCGGCCGTGACTAGCCGGGCGACGCCTGGAGTAGAATGAAAATCAAGTAGTTGGGGGCGTACCCGGTGCGGCGTCCGCCGCGCCGGGGTGCGCCTTTTTCAGGCGAAATCAGAGGAACACATGGCAGACAAGACTCCGGAAGCACCCCAGATCCGCGGCGACACCGCGGGCATGAAGATCAAGTGGGACGACTCGATGATGAAGAGCTCCTACGCCAACGTCTGCAACATCACGAGCACGCGCGAGGAGGTCGTACTGCTGTTCGGCATGAACCAGGCGTGGAACCGGGGACAGAAGGAGGTCACGATCCAGCTGACTGACCGCATCGTCATCAGCCCCTATGCGGCGAAGCGCATGAGCATGCTGCTCGACAGCGTGGTGAAGGAGTACGAGAAGCGCTTCGGCCCCCTCAACATCGAGACGGGCGGCGGGCCGAAGGCGTAGTACGCCTGAGGCGCGGTCGTGAGCTCCGCCCCGCCGGAAATCCACGAAACCGTCGGCCACGGGCCGGTGGCCGACCTCGCGGCGCGCCGCGCCTACGACCAGGCGTGGCGCCAGTTCGCGCAGCAGCAGAGCGCCGAGGAGTTCTGCGGCAGCTGGCTGGTGATCCAGTCGCACAACATCGGCGGGGTATCCGACGGCGTGGTCATCCTGCTCAAGCCGGGCACGAAGTCCTACGCGCCCGTCGCCTTCTACCCGGAGAATCCGCGCGACCGCATGCACCTCGCGCGCGTCAGCGAGCGCGCGCTGCAGGAAGGGCAGGGGATCGTGCAGCCGGTCGAGCAGGGCGCGGAGCTGGAAGCGGGCGGGCCGCGCTACCAGCTCGCGTATCCGGTGCGCGTGGATGGCGAGATCCGCGGCGTAGTCGGACTGGAGATCGCGCCGCGTCCCGAGCCGCGCCTGCAGGTCGCCATGCGCGAGCTGCAGTGGGGCTCTTCCTGGCTCGAGGTGCTGCTGCGGCGCCACGCGGATCCCGTAGAGGCCGAGCGCCAGCGCCTCAAGCTCGCGCTCGACCTAGTCTCCACGCTGCTCGAGCTTCCGAGCCTCAAGGAGAGCTCGACCGCCTTCACCACCGAGCTCGCGTCGCGCCTGGGCTGCGACCGCGTCACGCTCGGCATGCTGGAGGGCAAGCGCGTGCGCGTGGCCGCGGTATCGCACTCGCCGCAGTTCGAGAAGCGCGCCAACCTGCTGCGCGCCATCGAGCGCGCGATGGAGGAGTCGGTCGACCAGGCCGAGATGGTGGTGCACCCGCCCGAGCGCGAGGGCCGCATGGTCGTCGCGCAGGCGCACGAGGCGCTCGCGCACGAGTCGCAGGCCGGCAGCGCGGCCACGTTCCCCCTCGTGCATGGTGACCAGGTGATCGGCGCGCTGACCTTCGAGCGCGCCGCCGGGCAGCGCTTCGACGCGCCGTCGCTCGAGCTGTGCGCCGCGGTCGCAGCGGTCGCCGGGCCGATCATCGAGCTCAAGCAGGGCAACGAGGCCGGCCTGCCGCGCCTCGCCGGCCGCTCGGCGAAGAACCTGTGGCAAAAGGTCGCCGGGCCGGGCCATCCAGGCTGGAAGCTCGGCGCGCTGGGCGTCGGCGCGCTGGCGCTGTTCCTCGCCTTCACCACGGGCGAGTTCCGCGTGTCTGCCGACTCGACTGTCGAGGGCGTGGTGCAGCGCGCGATCAGCGCGCCGATCAACGGCTTCGTCACCGAGGCGCCGCTGCGCGCAGGCGACACGGTGCGCCAGGGCCAGGTGATCGCGCGCCTGGACGACCGCGATCTGCGCCTGGAGCGCATCCGCATCGAGAGCCAGCGCGAGCAGTTCACCAAGCAGTTCCGCGAGGCGATGGGCAAGCGCGAGCGCGCGCAGGTGGCGATCGTCAGCGCGCAGATCGCCCAAGCCGAGGCGCAGCTCGCGCTGGTCAACGAGCAGCTGGCGCGCACGGCGCTGGCCGCGCCCTTCGACGGTCTGATCGTCAGCGGCGACCTGTCGCAACGGCTCGGCGCGCCGGTCGAGCGCGGCCAGGTGCTTTTCGAGGTCGCGCCGCTGGCGGACTACCGCGTGGTGCTGCACGTGGACGAGCGCGAGATCGCGTACGTGGCCGAAGGGCAGTCCGGCGAGCTCACCGTTACCTCGATGCCCGGCGAGCGCTTCGCCTTCAAGGTGCGCAGCATCACCCCGGTGAACGTCGCCAAGGAGGGGCGCAATCTCTACCGCGTCGAGGCGGCGCTGGCGCAGGAGGCCAGGGCGCGCCTGCGCCCCGGGATGGAAGGCGTCGGCAAGATCTCGATCGACGAGCGCAAGCTGGTCTGGATCTGGACGCACGGCCTCACCGATTGGGTGCGGCTGTGGCTCTGGTCGCACCTGCCTTGAGCGCGCGGGGCTGAGGCCGCCCGATGTCCTTCGACCTGCTCAGCTCCTCCTGGTACCGCGTCGCCGAGCTGCGCCCGCGGCTGCGCAGCCACGTGCGCATCCACCGCCACCACTACCGCGGCGAGCTCTGGTATGTGCTCGAAGACCGCGTGTCGCGCCGCATGCACCGCTTCAACGCCGTGGCGCACTACCTGATCGGCCTGATGAACGGCCGGCGCACGGTGCAGGAGATCTGGGACGCGGCCATCGACCGCTTCGGCGACGACGCGCCGACGCAGGACGAGACCATTCGCCTCCTCGGCCAGCTGCACGCCGCCGAGGTGCTGCAGTCGGAGGTGACGCCGGACATCGCCGAGCTGCTGCGCCGCGCGCGCAAGGGCAAGCCCTCCACCTGGATGCAGAACCTGCGCTCGCCGCTCGCCATCCGCGTGCCGCTTTTCGACCCGGATGCGTTCCTCGAGCGCTGGCTGCCCTGGTACCGGGCGCTGTTCGGCTGGGCCGGGCTGGTGCTGTGGTGCGCGGTGGTCGGCTGGGGCGCGACCGCCGCCGTCACGCACTGGGACGCGCTGAGCCAGGACTTCGGCAGCCGCGTGCTCGCGCCGCAGAACCTGCTGCTCATGTGGCTCATCTTCCCGGTGCTGAAGCTGTTCCACGAGTTCGGCCACGCCTGCGCCACCAAGGCCTGGGGCGGCGAGGTGCACGAGATGGGCATCATGTTCCTCGTGCTGATGCCGATTCCCTACGTGGATGCCTCCTCGGCGAGCGCGTTCCGCAAGACGCACCGCCGCGTGCTGGTCGGCGCCGCGGGCATGGTGGTCGAGCTGTTCATCGCCTCGCTCGCGCTCTTCCTGTGGCTCGAGGCGCAGCCCGGGCTGTTCCGCGCCGCGCTGTACAACGTCATGCTGATCGCCGGCATCTCCACGGTGCTGTTCAACGCCAACCCGCTGCTGCGCTTCGACGGCTACTATATCCTCGGCGACTTGCTGCAGATCCAGAACCTGCGCCAGCGCGGGCAGCAGTACCTCGCCTGGCTCGCCGAGACGAAGCTGTTCGGGCTCAAGCAGCCCGAGTTCGAGGCCACGCGCAGCGAGAAGCGCTGGTTCGTCGCCTTCACCATCGCCTCGTTCCTGTACCGCATCTTCATCATGCTCGCCATCGCCATCTTCATCGCCAGCGAGTACATGATCGTCGGCGTGCTGCTCGCCCTGTGGGCGCTGGCGACCGGCGTGTTCCTGCCGCTCGCCAAGGGCGTTGGCTTCCTGCTGTTCCACGCCAAGCTGCGGCGCAACCGCGTGCGCGCCCTGGCCGCGACCTCGGCCATCCTCGGGGTGCTCGCCGCGCTGCTGTTTGCGCTGCCGGTGCCGTACTGGACGCGCGCGGAAGGCGTGATCTGGGTGCCGCACGACGCGCAGGTGCGCGCAGGCGCGGACGGCTTCGTGCGCCGCATCGTCGCCGAACCGGGGTCCATCGTCGGCCGCGGCAGCCCGCTGCTGGTGAGCGACAACCCGGAGCTCGCGCCGAGGATCAAGGTGCTGGAAGCGCAGCTGCGGCTGCTGGAGGTGCGCGCGCAGGCGGAGCTGATCGACAACCGCACGCGCCGCGAGATGACGCTCGAGGAAATCGCCGCCACGCGCCAGGAGCTCGAGCACGCGCGCCGCCTGCATCGCGATCTGACGGTGCTGAGCCCGACCAGCGGCACGTTCGTGCTGTCGCTGCCCGCGCAGGACCTGCCCGATCGGTTCCTGCGCAAGGGGCAGGAGATCGGCTACGTGGTGCCGGCCAAGACCGTGACCGCGCGCGTGCTGGTCTCGCAGGACGACATCGACCTGGTGCGCTCGGGCACCGAGGCGGTGCGCGTCAAGCTCGCCGGGCGCCTGTACGAGACGTTCCACGCCGAGCTGAGCCGCGAGGTGCCGGCGGCGAGCAACCGGCTGAGCAACCTCGCGCTCTCCAGCGCGGGCGGCGGGCCCGCGGCGCTCGACCCGCAGGACTCGCGGGAGCCCAGGGCGCTCGAGACCTGGTTCGAGTACGAGCTCGCGCTCCCGGCGACGCACGCCTTCGTGCTCGGCGAGCACGTCTACGCGCGCTTCGAGCACGGCGCGGAGCCGGTCGCCTGGCGCATCTACCGCTCGGTGCGGCAGCTGTTCCTGCGCCAGTTCGCGGTCTGATGAGCACGCCCGCGGCGTCGCTGCCCGGCGCGGCCTACCCGGAGCGCGAGGAGCCGCGCGAGGGCAAGCTCGAGCGCTTCGTCACGGCGCTGCGCTACTTCACCGGGGGCGGTCGCACCCGCGAGCGCAGCCTGGCGCGCATCGTCGCGGCGACCGAGCGGGCCGGCGCGGGGCTCGCGCAGGTCACGGCCGACGAGCTGCGCGCGCGCGCCGACACCTTGCGCGCGCGCCTGCGGCGCGAGGGCTCCGGCGACGTGGCGCTGGCCGGCAGCGCCTTCGCGCTGGTGCGCGAGGCGGCATCGCGGACGCTCGGGCTGCGGCACTTCGACGTGCAACTGATCGGCGGCTGGGCGA
This sequence comes from Betaproteobacteria bacterium, assembly GCA_029883975.1. Lineage (GTDB taxonomy): Bacteria > Pseudomonadota > Gammaproteobacteria > Burkholderiales > SG8-39 > JAABQT01. Next base: position 27,341 of record JAOUIL010000027.1, on the reverse strand, counting down.
TGCTGAACGGCATGCTCGCCGAGATGGAGACCGGCGAAGGCAAGACCCTGACCGCGACGCTTGCGGCGGCCACCGCGGCGCTCGCCGGGCGCGCGGTGCACGTCATCACGGTGAACGACTACCTCGCCGAGCGCGACGCGCAGTGGATGCGCCCGGTGTACGAGGCGCTCGGCATCACGGTGGGCTGCGTCAGGCAGGGCATGGATCCGGCGGCGCGCCGCGCCGCCTACCGCTGCGAGATCGCCTATTGCAGCAACAAGGAAATCGCCTTCGACTACCTGCGCGACCGGCGCGTGCTCGGCGGCCGGCCGCGGGCGATCGCCATGAAGCTGGACGCGCTCGCCGGCACGAGCGTGGCGAACCGCCTGCTGCTGCGCGGCCTGCAGTTCGCCATCGTCGACGAGGCCGACAGCGTGCTGGTCGACGAGGCGCGCACGCCGCTCATCCTCTCGGCGGAAGCCGACCACAGCCAGGAGGAGACGCTGCACGCGCAGGCGCTCGCGTTGGCGCGCAAGCTGGACGACGCGCACTACCGCATCGGCGAGACGGGCGTGGAGATCACCGAGCAGGGGTTGCAGCGGCTCGAGGATCTCGGCGCGCGCATGCAAGGCGTGTGGCGCGGCCCGCGCCGGCGCGAGCAGCTCGTGCGCCAGGCGCTCTCCGCGCTGCACGCGTTCCAGCGCGACAAGCACTACCTGGTGCGCGAGGGCAAGGTGGTGATCATCGACGAGAACACCGGGCGGCTGATGCCCGACCGCTCGTGGGAGCAGGGGCTGCACCAGCTGATCGAGCTGAAGGAGGGCTGCGAGGTGACCGGGCAGCGCGAGACGCTCGCGCGCATCAGCTACCAGCGCTTCTTCCGCCGCTACGTGCACCTGGCGGGCATGACCGGCACGGCGAGCGAGGTGGCGAGCGAGCTGTGGGCCGTTTACCGGCTGCGCGTCGCCACCATTCCCACGCACAGGCCCGGGCGCCGCGTGCGCGCGCGCGACCAGGTGTACGGGCGCTCGGCGCGCAAGTGGCGCGCGGTCGTAGAGACCATCGCGCGCCTGCAGGCCGACGGGCGCCCGGTGCTGATCGGCACGCGCTCCGTGGCCGCCTCGGAGACGCTCGCCGGGCAACTCGACCAGGCGCGCATTCCCTATCGCCTGCTGAACGCGCGCCAGGACAAGGACGAGGCGGAGATCATCGCGCAGGCCGGCCAGCCGGGCCGCGTTACCGTGGCGACCAACATGGCGGGGCGCGGCACCGACATCAAGCTCGCGCCGGGCCTCGCGGAGCGTGGCGGTCTGCACGTGATCGCTACCGAGCTGAACGACTCCGGGCGCATCGACCGGCAGCTGTTCGGCCGCTGCGCGCGCCAGGGCGACGAGGGCAGCTGCCAGGCGATCCTCGCGATCGAGGAGGACCTCGTCGCCTCGTTCCTGCCGTCGGCCGTGGCGCTGCGCGGCATCGAAAGACTGCCGCCGTGGCTCGGCCGGCTCGTGTTCGGCGCGGCGCAATGGCGCGCGGAGCGCGCGCATTCCCGGGCACGGCGCGACCTGCTCGACCTGGACGACTACCTCGGCGACATCCTCGCGTTCTCAGGACGCGGCGAGTAGCGCCGCCACCGGGAAGCGCCCGCAAGCGCGCGCCAGGGGCAGCGTGCCGCCGTCCGCGTCGAGCCGCTCGACGGTCAGCACGCTCTCCAGCCGCGTGAGCTTCGGCGGCAGCCGCACGGCCGTATCGCCCCAGGCCTCGCCGAGCGGCAGGCGTCCTGCCTCGCCGCCCAGCATCTTCGCGTACAGGCGGCCGGCCACGATCACCAGGGTGCCGCTCGCGTGCGGGCGGGCGAAGGCGAGCGCGTGCGCCGCGCGCGAGCCCTCGACGGCGAGCGGCAGGTAGGCGCCGTCGCGGAACAGCGCAGGCAGGGCGCGACGCAGCTCGAGCAGCCGCCAGGCGACCCAGAGCTTGGCGCGGCCGTCGTGCAGCGAGTCGAGCAGGGGGCGCGGGTCGCGGAGCGCTGCGAGCTCCTCGAGCAGCGCCGCGCGCCGCGCGTAGTCCACGGGGCGGCGGTTATCCGGATCGACGAGGGACAGGTCCACGAGCTCGGTACCCTGATAGAGATCGGGCACGCCGGGCGAGGCATACTTGAGCGCAGCGAGGCTGAGGCCGTTCAGTTCCCCGAACCAGGCGAGCGGCCCGGCCTGCGCGCGCAGCTCGTCGAGGAACGGGTTCGGCGCGAGCCGGCCGAGCAGCGCCCGCACGAACCCGGCGAGCGCGCCCTCGTACTCCTCGTTCGGGCTGATCCAGCTCGTGTTGGCCTTGGCCTCGCGCGCCGCCTTGACCATGTAGCGCTCGATGCGCTCGCGCCAGCCGGCGAGCGCCGCCTCGTCGAGCGTTGCGGCGGGCAGCGTGCCGAGCAGCGTCTGGTAGAGCAGGTACTCGTCGGCGCTCGAGGGCGCCGGGCCCGCCTCGAGCTTGCGGCGATGCCCGCGGTTCATCGCGCTCCAGCGCCGCAGGGCGAGCCGCCACCTGGCGGGCATCTCGGACAGCACGTCGATGCGGCAGCGCACGTCCTCGGCGCGCTTGTTGTCGTGCGTCGAGGTGGCGAGGATGGTGTGCGGCCAGCGCGCGGCGCGGTCAGCGCTCGCGCCGTGGAAGGCGCGCACCGTCATGCCGAACTGTGCCGGGTCGCCGCCCACCTCGTTCAGCGACACGAGCCGGTGGTACAGGTAGAAGGCGGTATCCTCGACGCCCTTTGCCGCCACCGGCGCGGTGAACTGCTGGAAGCGGACGGCGAAGCGGCGTACCAGGGACTGCAGCGCCGGCGGCGCGCCCTCGAGCGCCTGGCCCAGGAGCGAGGCGCGCACGAAGTCGAAGATCGAGACGTCGGCCGCGCGGCTGCGCCGGCGCGCGTGCGCCACCGCCCAGTTGACGTAGCGCAGGTCCTGCGCGGAAGGTCCCTCGACGAGATAGGTGCGGTACACGGGCATGCACGCCGCCACCTCGGCGAGTGCCCGGCGCAGCGTGTTGAAGGTGAAGTCGCGCGTGCGCCGGTCGGCGCGCGCGATGCGCAGCAGCTCCGTGGCGAGCACCGTGAGCTCGGAGGCGAGCGCGCTGCGCATGATGGCGTGCTTGCCGAAGTAGGCGAGCTCCTCGAAGGGCTCGTCCTCGCCGCTGAAGGCGCGCCAGATGCGGTCCATGCGCGAGGCCGCGGCGGTGTCGACCAGCACGCCGTTCGCGACCATGGCGAAGCGGTAGCCGGTGGTGCCGTGCACGTGCCAGTCCTCGGGCACGTCCTCGTGCGGGGCGACGATCTTCTCGGCCACCACGTACAGCGGGCGCGCCGGGCGGCCGGCCGCATCGCGCTCCGCAAGCGCGATGCCCGCGCGGCGCGCGTAACCCTCCTGCAGCCGGCGGAAGTACTGGGCCGGGTCGTACAGGCCGTCCGGGTGGTCGATGCGCAGGCCGTCCACCAGGCCGGCGGCGGCGAGCTCGAGCACGAAGGCGTGCGTCGCCTCGAACACCTGCTCGTTCTCCATGCGCAGCGCGGCGAGGTCGTTGATGTCGAAGAAGCGCCGGTAGTTGATCTCGTCGGAGGCGACGCGCCAGTAGGCGAGGCGCCAGGCCTGCGCCTCGAGCAGCTCGTGCATGGCCTCGCGCGCGCCCGCGGCATTCAGCTCCGCGAGCACCGCTTCGATGGCCTGCGCCACGGCGGCCTGCCGGCCGGCGAGGCGCGACAGGCGTCCCTTGTGCACCTCCTTGTCGCGCGCGCGCTCGGCCAGCGCCTCGGGCGTGGCGGTGTCGCGCGCCGGCAGGTGCCCGAACGCGGCGGCGAGGCTGGAGAGTGCGTCGCGCGCCTCGCTGTCCGCCACGCGCGGCTCCGCGCGCTTGAGGAGTTCCGGGTAGGTGCGCGGATCGAGCGGGAAGCGGTGCTCGTGGTAGCGCAGCGCGAAGGTCCCCGTTTCGCGCTCGAAGGCGAGGGCGAGCGCCGGGTCGGATATCGCGTTGCCGTAGTGGTCGGCGAGCACCGACACGAGCACCTTGCCGTCGAGATCGACGTTCACCGGGTGCCAGTCGATGTCGAAATACTGCGCGTAAGCCGAGGCCGGCCCGTTCTCCAGCACATCCATCCACCACGCGTTGTCCGCGCCGAGCACCCCCATGTGGTTCGGCACGATGTCGATCACGAGCCCGATGTCGTGGCGGCGCGCCGCCGCGGCGAAGCGCTCGAAGGCCTCGCGCCCGCCCAGCTCGGGATTGATCTCGTCGTGCGCGACGATGTCGTAGCCGTGCGTGCTGCCCGGCCGCGCGCGCAGGACCGGCGAGCAGTACACGTGGCTCACGCCCAGGCGCGCCAGATAGGGGAGGATCCGCTCCGCATCCTCGAACCTGAACTCCTTGTTGAGCTGCAGCCGGTAGGTGGCACGCGGCACGCGCGCCTCCGCGGCCGGCGCGGCCGCCGCGCGCAGCGCCGGGTGCGGCCGCAGCCGGGCAAGCGCGGCGGCGAGGCTGCGCACACGCTCATTGGACGCGAGAGCCTCGAGCGTCTCGGGGAGCTTGCGCATCCAGTTGGGGTGCTGGCTCGTGGTGCCGGGCATGTTGGCCTGCTCGAGCACGCCGATCGCGTCCTCGGCCTGCACCATCATCACGCGCGACGGGGCCGAGGCCACGAAGGCGTGCACCGCCTCGACGAGCTCGGGCGTCAGCTCCTGCGCGCCGGTCGGCTCGACCACGACGCTCGCCGGCAGCAGCGCGGCGTGCTGCAGCGCGAGCATGAGCCGCACGCGCTCTTGCGCGCGGTCGACGAGCTGCTTCTCGTAGACCTCGCGGTTCGGGAACAGGCCGAGCTCGAGCCGCAGCAGCAGGTCGCGTCCCGACCACCAGCCGGCGAGCGTCGCCAGGTCGTGCGTGCTCACCGCGACCAGCGCCTCGCGCGGGTACTCGGCGTTCGGCTTGAAGGCGCCGCCTTCGCCGCGCTCGAAATACAGCAACCGGTAGGAGAGGATCTCGTGGCGCGCGAGCGCAGCGCGCATTTCCGGGGCGACGGTGCCGAGATCCTCGCCGATCACCATGCAGCGGTTGCGCTCGCTTTCCAGCGCGACGATGGCGAGCAGCTCGTCGCGCGCGTAGTACACGTACGCGCCGTCCGCGGCGGTCTTGTCCTGCGGAATCCAGAACAGGCGCATCAGTCCCATCACGTGGTCGATGCGCAGCGCGCCCGCGTCGCGCATGTTCTCGCGCAGCGTCTCGATGAAGAACCGGTAGCGATCGGCGCGCAGCCGGTCGGGGCGCAGCGGCGGCAGCCCCCAGTTCTGGCCGTTGGGGTTGAACTCGTCGGGCGGCGCGCCGACCGAGGCCCCTTGCGCGTAGCAGGCGCGCCGCGTCCAGGCGTCCGACCCCGCGCGGTCCACCGACACCGCGAGGTCGAGGTACAGGCCGACCGCGAGCCCGCGCGCGCGGCAGCGCTCGGCGACCTGCGCGAGCTGCCGCTCGGCCTGCCACTGCAGGTACTCGTAGTACTCGATGCGCTCGAGCTGCTCGCCGGCGAAGCGCCGGACCGCCTCGCCGCCGGCATCGTGGTACCCGGCCGGCCACACCGGCCAGCCCCACACTTCGGGCGAGCGCGCGTGGAAGTGCGCCTGCAGCGCCTCGAACAGCGCGTGGCGGCGCAGCGCCTCGCCGCCCGCTGCCTGGAAGTCGCGGAAGGCGGCGCCGCGCAGGCTCCCGGCGGCGAGGTGGCGCTCGCGGAAATGCGCATAGAGGAGCTCCGCAACCTCGAGCTTCGCCGCCGCGACGCCCGCGTAGTCCACCATCGGCGCCTCGCGCAGCCGGGCGAGGCGCGCCTGGAAGTCGGCCGCGCGCACGCGGCGCTGCGCCGCCTCGCACTCGCGGAAGTCCTCGATCGCCTCGATGTCGACGTACAGGATGTTGAGCTGCTGGCGCGAGGACGGGCTATAGGGGCTCGCGTGCAGCGGGTTGTGCGGGAACAGCGCGTGCAGCGGATTCAGGCCGATGATCCCTGCGCCGCGCTCGGCCCATTGCTCGGCGATCTTGCCCAGGTCGGCGAAGTCGCCGATGCCCCAGTTGCGCTCCGAGCGCACGGCGTAGAGCTGCAGTGCCGGGCCCCAGACGCGGCCGCCGTCGGCGAGCATCGGCGGCCGGTAGCAGCGCGCCGGCGCGGCGACGAGCAGCGTGTCGCCCGCCAAGCCGTCGATCATCAGCCGGTGGTAGCCGGGCGGAAGGCGCAGGCCGATCTCGAGCCGGCCGTCGGCCGGCGCGGCTTCGCCGGCGTGCTGCCTGCCGGCCTCGGTGACGATGCGCCAGCGCAGGCGCTGGGTTCCCACGAGCGGAACCGACCAACGCTCGGCGTCGGCCGCGACCGCCGCGACCGGGGGCAGTCCTTCGCGCGCCGCGGCGGTCTCGGCTTGGCGCAGCGCCGCCTCGACGCGCTCCGCGCTGCCGGCATCCACCTCGAACGCGGCGAGCAGCGCGACGAGGTTCGCGTCCGTCACCGTCTGGCGCCTGCCGAAGATGTCGTCGTACCCGGGCGCGATCCCGAAGTGCGCGCACAGCCGCTCGAGCGCGGCGCGCGGCTCAGCCACGCGCGGCCTCGAGCGTGACGCGCACCGCGCCGGGCTTGAGGCGCAGCTGCCCGGTGCCGTCCTCGCGCGCGCCGTCCGTGTATACGACGGTGCCGCCGCCGGCGGCCGCGGCCGTCGCCGTGCCACCGAAATTCGCGAGCATGCGCCAGCGCGCGCCCGCGGCGAGCGCCCATTCGACGTGCAGGAGATTGCCCTCGACCTGGTGGCGCCCACCGGCGCGCTGGTCGACCAGGTGCGGCACGAGGTGCTGGCGGCGAAGGTGCAGCAGGCCGGTCACCAGCTCGAGCCATGCCCGGTGCGGCGGGCGCTGGCGCTCGTCCCAGCGCAGCTTGGAGCGCTCGAAGGTCTGCACCGCGTTGGGGTCTGGAATGCGCGCGCGCGCCGCCTCGTCGCGAAACGCGGCGAAGCCCCTGAACTCGTTGCGCCGCCCGTCGCGCACGGCGTCCGCGAGCTGGTCGTGAAAGTCGCAGAAGTACTGGAACGGGGTGGAGGCCGCGTACTCCTCGCCCATGAAGAGCATCGGCACGTGCGGCGAAAGGAGCACGCAGGCGTAGGCCGCACGCAGCAGCCGCTCGTCCCGGGCGAGCGCGTGCAGCCGCTCGCCGTAGGCGCGGTTGCCGACCTGGTCGTGCGTCTGCAGGAACGAGACGAACGCGGTGGAGGGCAATTGGCCGCTCGGCTCGCCGCGCGGCTGGTGGTCGTGGAAGGGCGAGACCTGCCCCTGGAAGATGAAGCCTTCGGCGAGCGCGCGCCCGAGCTGTGCGAGCGGCGCGTCGGCAAAGTCCACGTAGTAGCCGTCCTTCTCGCCCGTGACGAGGACGTGGATGGCGTGGTGGATATCGTCGTTCCACTGCGCCGTGGCGTGGCGCGGCACGAGATCTGCGCCGCGCTCGAGCAAATGCGCCTCGTTGGCGCCGTTCTCGAGCACCAGGTGCACGCGCCGCTCGCGGCCCGGCCCGTCATGCAGGGCGCGCGCGATCTCGCAGACGATGTGCGGGTCGGACTCGTCGCGGATGGCGTGCACCGCGTCCAGGCGCAGGCCGTCGAAGCCGTACTCTTCCACCCAGTACAGGGCGTTGTGCACGTAGAAATCGCGCACCGTGCGGCTGCCGGGGCCGTCGAAGTGGATCGCGGCGCCCCACGGCGTCTGCTTCTGCGGGTTGAAGAACTGCGGGCAGTAGGCATGCAGGTAGTTGCCGTCCGGGCCGAAGTGGTTGTAAACCACGTCGAGCAGCATCATGAGGCCATGGCCGTGCGCAGCGTCCACCAGCGCCTTCAGGTCCTCGGGCGCGCCGTAGCTCGCGTCCGGCGCGAAGTGCAGCACGCCGTCGTAGCCCCAGCCGCGCGTGCCCGGGAAATCGGCCACCGGCATGAGTTCCACCGCGGTGACGCCGAGCGCGACGAGATCCGGCAGGCGCTTGCGCGCTGCCGTGAAGGTGCCCTCGGGCGTGAAGGTGCCGACGTGCAGCTCGTATACCACCGCCTCGTGCCACGGCCGGCCGCGCCAGCCCGCATGCTGCCATGCGTAGGCGCGGGGATCGACGAGCTGGCTCGCGCCGTGCACGTCGTCCGGATTGAAGCGCGAAGCGGGGTCCGGCACGGAGACGCCGTCGCCCAGGCGGTAACGGTAGCGCTGCCCGGCACGCGCCGGGACGGTGCACTCGTGCCAGCCGCCATCGTCGCGCCGCATGGGCGCCTCGGCTTCGCCCACCTCGAGCGTCACGGCGCGCTCTGCCGGGGCCCACATCCGGAACCGGAACGTGCCATCGCCCCGCGGCGCGGCGCCGAAGGGCATGTCGTGCATGCGCCTCATGCCGTCGGGGCCGCCGGGCGGGTCAGCAGCGCCAGGCCGCGCGCGCCGAGCACATAGGGCTTCTCGGGCGCGAAGCGCTCGGTCGAGGTCTGCAGCAGGTCGAACCAGGTGTCGAACACCGCGTGCCAGGCGCCCTCGCCGAGCGGCGGGATGCGGAACTCGACTTCCGCGCTGTGCGCGTTGAACAGGATCAGGAAGTCGTCGTCGCGCGCCGGCATGCCGAAGCGGTCGAGCTCGCCCAGGTCGCCGCCGGTGAGCAGCACGGCGAGCGAGCGCGCGTGCTCATGGTTCCACTCCTCGTCGGTCATCTCGGTGCCGTCGGGCTTCAGCCAGTGGATGTCCTTTGCCTCCTGGCCGTGCAGGGCATGGCCGGCGAAGAAGTCGCGGCGGCGGAAGATGCGGTGCGAGCGGCGCAGGCCGATGAGCAGGCGCGTGAATTCGGTGAGGCTGTCGCGCTCCGGCGTCGCGCTCCAGTCGATCCAGCTGATCGGGTTGTCCTGGCAATAGGCGTTGTTGTTGCCCTGCTGCGTGTGGCCGCGCTCGTCGCCCGCCAGCAGCATCGGCACGCCCTGGGAAAGCAGCAGCGTGGCGAGGAAGTTGCGCTTTTGCCGCTCGCGCAGCGTGCGGATATCCGGGTCGTCGGTGGGGCCCTCGGCGCCGCAGTTCCACGACAGGTTCTCGTTGTGGCCGTCGCGGTTGTCTTCGCCGTTCGCCTCGTTGTGCTTGTCGTTGTAGGAGACGAGGTCGTGCAGCGTGAAGCCGTCGTGCGCGGTGATGAAGTTGACGCTCGCGAACGGTCGCCGGCCGCTGCGGCCGTAGAGGTCGGAGGAGCCCGTGAGCCGCCGCGCGAACTCGCCGATCAGCCCGCCGTCGCCCTTCCAGTAGGCGCGCATGCCGTTGCGGTAGCGGTCGTTCCATTCGGCCCAGCCGAGCGGGAAATTGCCGACCTGGTAGCCCCCCTCGCCGATGTCCCAGGGCTCGGCGATCAGCTTGACGCGGTTGAGCACCGGGTCCTGGCGCACGACGCTGAAGAAGCCGCCGAGCTGCTCGACCGCCCGACCTTCGCGCGCGAGCGCGGGCGCGAGATCGAAGCGGAAGCCGTCCACGTGCATCTCCTCGACCCAGTAGCGCAGCGAGTCCATGACCATCTGCAGCACGCGCGGGTGTTCGAGGTTGAGCGTATTGCCGCAGCCGGTGAAGTCGAGGTAATGGCGCCGGTCGTCCTCCACCAGCCGGTAGTACGAGGCGTTGTCCGCGCCGCGGAAGGAGAGCGTCGGCCCGAGGTGGTTGCCCTCGCAGGTGTGGTTGTAGACCACGTCGATCAGCACCTCGATGCCCGCCGAGTGCAGGCGCTTGACCATGGTCTTGAATTCCTTCGAGCTGCCGCTCGCGGAGTAGCGCGGCTCGGGCGCGAAGAAGCCGAGCGTGTTGTAGCCCCAGTAGTTGCGCAGGCCCATGTCGACCAGGCGCCGGTCGTCGACGAAGGCGTGCACCGGCATCAGCTCGACGGTCGTCACACCGAGCTTGCGCAGATACTCGATGGCCGGCGCCGAGGAAAGCGCCGCATAGGTGCCGCGCTGCGCCGGCGGAATGCCGGGATGCTGCCGGGTGAAGCCGCGCACGTGCAGCTCGTAGACGACCATGTCGTGCCAGGGGATCTCGGGGCGTCGGTCCGCGCCCCAGGTGAACGCCGTGTCCACCACGCGGCACTTCGGCATGTAGGCGGCGCTGTCGCGCCGGTCGAGGCCCAGGTCCTCGCGCTTGCCGCCCAGCGGATAGCCGAACAGCGCGTCGTTCCAGCGCACCTCGCCGACGATCTCGCGCGCGTAGGGATCGGCGAGCAGCTTGGCCGGATTGAAGCGATGCCCGTCCTTCGGCCGGTAGGCGCCGTGCACCCGGTAGCCGTAGATCTGGCTCGGACGCGCCTGCGGCAGGTAGGAATGCCAGACGTTGTCGGTGCGCTCGCGCAGCTCGATCCTTTGCAGCTCGCGCCGGCCGGACGGATCGAACAGGCACAGCTCGACCTTCTCCGCGTGCTCGGAGAACAGCGCGAAATTGACGCCCTCGCCGTCCCAGGTCGCGCCCAGGGGATACGGCGCGCCGCGCCAGACTGCGCTGAACGCCGGTTGCTCGGCCATCAGTCGCGGCCGCGCGGCCACCAGCGCTGCAGCAGCTCCGAGGCGGCCTTCTGCCCGCCGATGCCGAACGCGAGCGCCAGGCCGAGCACCACGCCGCCCAGCAGGATCAGGAAGCTGTGGCGCACGATGTCGCCGCCGACGCTCATCTGGTCGAGCGCGATCAGCACCACGAACGCGATGATGGCGTACTGGGCGATCCTGCCCAGCAGCTCGCCGTCCTTCAGGCCCACGTTCTTGCAGTACGTGGTCACCGTGCTGCCGACGAAGGCCGCGAAGTACGCGCCGAAGGCGAGGATGACGAGCGCGACGATGACCTTGGGCACGAACAGCACCACCTGGCCGAGCAGGTCGGTGATGTAGGTAAGCCCCAGGCCGTTGCAGGCGATGACCAGCGCGACGAACACCACCAGCCAGTACACCAGCACGGCGAAGATGTCGGTGGTGTCGCTCTGGATGCCGCCCTGCTTGAGGAAGCCGTCGATGCCGGCGCGCTCGGTGAGCACGTTGAAATTGATGGCGCGCAGCCCCCGGTTGACGGTGAAGCGCGCCAGGCGCGCCAGCAGCCAGCCGACGATCAGCACCACCACGGCCACCGCCAGCTTGGGCAGGAACACGCCCACCTGGGTGAGCGTGGCGCGGATCGGCTCGAGCATCACGTTGAAGTCCATGCGGTCCTCCAGTCTTGGCTATTCCAGCAGCGCCAGGATGCCGGTCAGCGGGATCCCGACCCAGCCCGGGCGGTTGTTCAGCTCGTAGCGCAGCTCGTAGAGCGCTTTTTCCAGCTCGAACAGCTCGAGCAGCTCGTGCAGGTCGTCGAACGAGGCGTACAGGCCGCTGCCGCGCGCCGCCTCGTCATAGGCGCCGAGGAACGCGCGGCGCACGCGCGCCACCCAGTCGGCGGCGTGCGGCGCGAGGCGCTCGTAGTCGGCGTGGCCCTCGAGCGCCTGGCGCAGCGCCGTCCAGCGCGCGTAGTCGAAGGAGCGCAGCATGCCCGCGACGTCCCTGAGCGGCGAGTGCTTGGCGCGGCGCTCGTCGAAGCTGCGCGCCGGCTCGCCCTCGAAGTCGGTGATGACGAAGTCCAGCTTCTGCAGCAGCACCTGCCCGAGGTGGTAGTCGCCGTGGTAGCGCGCTTTCAGGGTCGCGCCGGCGGGCAGGCGCACGCGCTCGATGCGCGCCTGCAGCGCGCGGCGTGCGTCGATCAGCGTGGCCGCGTCGTCGCGCGCCGGCGCGGTCATCTGCCCGCGGCGCGCCGCGAGCAGATCGAGCGTCGCGGCGGCCTCGCTGCGCACGGCCGCCTTCCATTTTGCGAGGTCGTCATCGGTCACCGGCTCGGGGTCGAAGGCGGCGTCGCCCGTGCGCGTCAGCAGGGCACGGTGCAGCTCGGCGGTGCGCGCGCCGAGCGTGTGCACCAGCGACAGGTACACCCCGTGCGCGTCGGGCGGCGGCGGCGCGCCGCGGCGCTCCTCGAGGTAGCGCTCCAGCGTCTCGACCGTGTGGTTCCAGCCGTCGCCCTGGTTGGGGACGTAGGCCTGCAGCAGCGCGAGCGTGCGCTGCGTGCCGTCGGCGGCCGTGTATTGCACGGCGCCGGCGACCGGCACGCAGTGCGCGAAGCGCAGCTTCTCGGTCAGGTGGCGCCCGATCTCGAACTCGGGGTTGACGCCCGCGCGCACGCGCCGGTAGCCCTTGAGGAACAGGCGCTCGCCGAGCGTCACCACGGTGTTGCTGCTCTGCGCCTTGGGCCGGCCGACCGGCAGCAGGTTGACGTCCTCGCAGGCGATCTCGGCGAAGGCCGCGGTCGGCGTGAAGCGCAGCGTGCCCTGCGCGCCCTTCACTTCACTGCCCTCGCCGATCGCCACGACCACGGCGCGGCAGAACGCCTCGTCGGCGAGCGCATCGGCCAGCAGCCCGATGCTCGCCTGCTGGCGCACCTTGGCGATGGCCGCGCCGCTGAGCGCCTTGACGCGCTCCTCGTCGCGGTCCTCCCAGGCGAGCGCCAGCGGCGCGAAATACTGCGCGCTCTCGCCGCCCGCCTCGACCTCGAGCAGCGCGAGCATGCAGCTCGCGCGCCCGGTTTCCCACAGCGCCCAGTCGCCGAGGCGCACGCGCGCGCTCGCGTCGCCCTTGGCGGCGTACCAGCGCTGCACGCCCAGCCACGCGGGCAGCACCTGCGTCTCGAAATGCTCGCGCGTCTTCACCGCCATGTTGATGCGCCACGGCACCACGCGGTCGCGGAAGAAGCTGGTCCAGCCGTCGAACAGCACCAGCACCGGCAGGTCCTCGCGCCCCATCACGTCGGCGTGCCACACGGGCGCCGGCGCGTCGGTGGCGAGGCGAAACCAGTAGAAGCCGCATCCGGGCAGCGTGAGCAGGTAGGGCAGCTCGCCGATCGGCGGGAACGCGGTGCGGCCCATCAGCTCCACCGGCACGCGGCCCTTGAAGCGGCGCAGGTCGAGCTCCACCGGCTGCGCCGTGCGTCCGAGGTTGGCCACCACCAGCACGGCCTCCTCGCCGTGCTCGCGCACGTAGGCGAGCACCTTGCGGTTGCCCGCGCGCAGGAACTGCAGGCGCCCGCGGCCGAACGCCTGGCTGGTCTTCCTCACCGCGAGCAGGCGCCGCATCCAGCTGAGCAGCGAATTGGGCTCGCGCGACTGCGCCTCGACGTTCACCGCCTCGAAGCCGTAGATCGGGTCCATGATCGGCGGCAGGTACAGGCGCTGCGGGTCGGCGCGCGAAAAGCCGGCGTTGCGGTCCGGGCTCCACTGCATGGGCGTGCGCACGCCGTTGCGGTCGCCGAGGTAGATGTTGTCGCCCATGCCGATCTCGTCGCCGTAGTAGATGATCGGCGAGCCCGGCATGGTGAGCAGCAGGCTGTTCATCAGCTTGATGCGGTCGATGTCGTTCTCCAGCAGCGGCGCGAGGCGCCGGCGGATGCCGAGGTTGATGCGCGCGCGCGTGTCCGCGGCATACGTGCGGTACATGTAGTCGCGCTCCTTGCTGGTCACCATCTCGAGCGTCAGCTCGTCGTGGTTCCTGAGGAAGATCGCCCACTGGCAGCTGTCCGGGATCTCGGGCGTCTGCTGCATGATCTCCACCACGGGATGGCGGTCCTCCTGCGCGATCGCCATGTACATGCGCGGCATCAGCGGGAAGTGGTAGGCCATCTGGCATTCGTCGGCCTCGCCGAAGTACTCGCGCACGTCCTCGGGCCACTGGTTGGCCTCGGCGAGCAGCAGCTTGCCCGGATAGCGCGCATCGAGCGCCGCGCGGATCTTCTTGATGACCGCGTGCGTCTCGGGCAGGTTCTCGTTGGACGTGCCCTCGCGCTCCACCAGGTAGGGGATGGCGTCCAGGCGGAATCCGTCCACGCCGAGCTCGCACCAGTACTCCATGGCCTTCAGCACCGCCTCCAGCACCTTCGGGTTGTCGAAGTTGAGGTCGGGCTGGTGGGAGAAGAACCGGTGCCAGAAGTACTGCTTGGCGACGGGATCCCAGGTCCAGTTCGAGGATTCCGTGTCGGTGAAGATGATGCGCGTGCCCTGGTACTTCCGGTCGTCGTCGCTCCAGACGTAGAAGTCGCGCTCGGGCGAGCCCTTGGGCGCGCGGCGCGCCGCCTGGAACCAGGGATGCGCATCCGACGTGTGGTTGACGATCAGCTCGGTGATGACGCGCAGGCTGCGCTTGTGCGCCTCCTCGACGAAGCGGCGGAAGTCCTCCGCGCTGCCGTACTGCGGGTGCACCTCGTGGTAGTCGGCGACGTCGTAGCCGTCGTCCTTGAGCGGCGAAGGGTAGAAGGGCAGCAGCCAGATGGTGTTGACGCCGAGGTCGCGCACGTAGTCGAGCTTCTCGGTCAGCCCGCGGAAGTCCCCGAGGCCGTCGCCGTTGGAGTCGTAGAAGGCCTTGACGTGCAGCTGGTAGATGACCGCGTCCTTGTACCAGTGCGGGTCGTCCGTCGCGGGGGCTTGCGCGACTGCGGGCGGCGTGGCGGCGTCGGGGGCGTTCATGGCGCGCTACAGGAAGTAGTCGAAGTCCTGCTCGCGGTGCAGTCGCCGGCGCACGCGGAACACGTGCGCCGGCGAGCGCTGCGGGTCGAGCTGCACGAAGTTGCGCGCGCCCGTCCACAGGTAGCGCGCGCCGGACAGCAGGTCGTGCATCTGGTAGGGCAGGTCGGGCCCGATGCCGAGCGCGCCCAGGTCGAGCTCCACCCAGCCCGAGTGCGCATGGTGCGGGTTGAGGTTGACCACGCAGACGATCTGGTTCGCGCCGTCGGCGGTCTGCTTGCTGTAGGCGAGCAGCTGGTCGTTGTCGGTGCGATGGAAGATGAGGCTGCGGTCGGCCTGCAGCGCGGGATTGTCGCGCCGGATGCGGTTGAGCGCCGCGATGTAGCCGCGCAGGCTGTCGGCGCGCGCGAGGTCCCAGTGGCGCAGCTGGTACTTCTCCGAGTCGAGGTACTCCTCGCTGCCCGGCTCGCGCGGCTGGTGCTCCATCAGCTCGTAGGCGGGACCGTAGATGCCGTAGCTCGCCGCCAGGGTCGCGGCGAGCGCGATGCGCTGCATGAACACGGCGCGCCCGCCGATCTGCAGCGCCTCCGTGAGGATGTCGGGCGTGTTCGGCCAGACGTTGGGGCGGAAGTACTCGCGTCCCGGGCCCTGCGCGAGCTCGCTGAAGTACTCGGTCAGCTCGTGCTTCGAGTTGCGCCAGGCGAAGTACGTGTAGGACTGCGTGTAGCCGAGCTTGGCCAGGCGGTGCATGACCTTGGGCCGCGTGAACGCCTCGGCGAGGAAGATCACGTCGGGGTGCGCGCGCTGCACCTCGGCGATCGCCCACTCCCAGAACGGGAAAGCCTTGGTGTGCGGATTGTCGACGCGGAAGATCTTCACGCCCTCGCCGATCCAGTGGTCGAGCACGCTCTTCAGCTCCGCCCACAGCGCCTTCCAGTCCTCGCTCTCGAAGTCGAACGGGTAGATGTCCTGGTACTTCTTCGGCGGGTTCTCGGCGTACTGGATGTCGCCGTCCGGGCGCTTGCGGAACCACTCCGGGTGCGCCTTCACGTACGGATGGTCCGGGGCGCACTGGTAGGCGATGTCGAGCGCGATCTCGAGGCCGTGCTTCGCGGCCGACTTCACCAGCCGGCGGAAATCCTCCGCCGTGCCGAGCGCCGGGTGGATCGCCTTGTGGCCGCCTTCCTTCGCCCCGATCGCCCAGGGGCTGCCGACGTCGTCGGGCGCCGCGCGCTGCGCGTTGTTCCTGCCCTTGCGGCGCTCGCGCCCGATCGGGTGGATCGGCGGCAGGTAGAGCACGTCGAAGCCGAGCTCGGCGACGTAGGCGAGGCGCTTCTCCACGTCGGCGAAGGTGCCGTGGCGGCCCGGCGTGTCGCTCGCCGAGCGCGGAAACAGCTCGTACCAGGTGGAGTAGCGCGCCCGCTCGCGGTCCACCGTGAGCGGCATCTCCACCGGCCAGCGGGTCTCGAACGTGCGATCCGGGTAGCGCGCCGCGAGCTCCGCCATGGATGCGTCCAGCGCAGCGCTGCGGACGTTCTCGGTCCCTTTGGCCGCGCGCAGCGCGCTCGCCCACTCGGCCAGCTTCTTCGCGTCGGCGCCTTTCGCGCGCGCGGCCGCCTGCGCGGCGAGCTCGGCGCCGGCGAGGATCGCCACCGCCTGGTCGGCCGGGTCCTCGCGCCGCTCGAAGTCGTGCCGCCAGGTCGCGAAGCGGTCGGCCCACGCCGCGACCGTGTAGCGATAGCGCCCGATCGATTCCGGCGTGAACGCGGCGCGCCAGACGTCGTTGCCCAGCGGCCGCATCTCCGCTTCCCGCCAGGCCTGCTCGTCTTCGGCGCGCCATAGCAGGCGCGCGCGCAGCACGTCGTGCCCGTCGGCGAAGCAGTGCGCTTCGACCTCGAGCGGCTCGCCGGCGATGCGCTTGACCGCAAAACGCCCGCCCTCCACCGCGGGCAGCACCGCGTCGATGACCGCGCGCACCTGGCCGGCCGCGTTCACGTCTCGCTCCGCAGGAACAGCGTGGACAGGGGCGGCAGCGTCAGGGTGAGCGAGTACGGCCGGCCGTGCGCCGGAAGCGGCGCGGCCTCGACCGCGCCGAGGTTGCCCCAGCCGGCGCCGCCGTAGACCTTCGCGTCGCTGTTCAGCAGCTCGCGCCACGCGCCGGCGCGCGGCACGCCGAGCACGAAGTTCTCCCTCGGCAGCGGCGTCAGGTTGCAGGCCACGGCCACAAGCGCGCCGCCGCCCTTCGGCTTGCGCAGGAACGCGATCACGCTCTCCTCGGCGTCATTGGCGTCGATCCATTCGAAGCCCTCGTGCGAGAAGTCTACCTGCCAGAGCGCGGGCTGGTCGCGATAGACACGGTTCAGGTCCGCGATCCAGCGGCGCACGCCCTCGTGCTCGGGCCGCTCGCACACCCACCATTCCAGCTCGCCGTCGTGCGTCCACTCGCGCCGCTGGCCGAACTCGCCGCCCATGAACAGCAGCTTCTTGCCCGGATGGCCCCACATGTAGCCGTAGAGCGCGCGCAGGTTGGCGAACTGCTGCCAGGCGTCGCCCGGCATCTTGCCGATGAGCGAGCCCTTGCCGTGCACCACCTCGTCGTGCGAGAGCGGCAGCGCGAAGTTCTCGTTGAAGGCGTAGATCAGCGAGAACGTGAGCCGCCCGTGGTGGTACTTGCGGTGGACCGGGTCCTCCTTGAAGTAGGCGAGCGTGTCGTGCATCCAGCCCATGTTCCACTTCAGGCCGAAGCCGAGGCCCCCGAGGTAGGTCGGGCGCGAGACCATCGGCCAGGCGGTGGACTCCTCGGCCACGGTGAAGCAGTCCGGGTGGTCGCGGTACACGGACTCGTTCAGCGCGCGCAGGAACGTGATGGCCTCCAGGTTCTCCCTGCCGCCGTAGCGGTTCGGGATCCATTCGCCGTCCTTCCTCGCGTAGTCGAGGTACAGCATCGAGGCGACCGCGTCCACGCGCAGGCCGTCGACGTGGTACTTGTCGAGCCAGAACAGCGCCGAGGAGAGCAGGAACGCGCGCACCTCGTTCCTGCCGTAATTGAAGATGCTCGAGTTCCACTCCGGGTGGAAGCCCTGGCGCGGATCGGCGTGCTCGTAGAGGTGCGTGCCGTCGAAGCTGGCGAGCCCGTGCGCGTCGGCGGGGAAGTGCGACGGCACCCAGTCGAGGATCACGCCGACGCCGGACTGATGCAGGTGATCCACCAGGTACATGAGGTCCTGCGGCGTGCCGTAGCGCGCGGTCGGCGCGAAGTAGCCGGTGGTCTGGTAGCCCCAGGAGCCGTAGAACGGGTGCTCGGTGAGCGGCATCAGCTCCACGTGCGTGAAGCCCGTTTCCTTCAGGTAGGCGGCGAGCTCGTGCGCGAGCGCGCGATAGCCGAGGAAGGCGCCGTCCTTGCGCTTCCAGGAGCCGGCGTGCACTTCGTAGACCGACATCGGCGCGTCGAGTGCGTTGCGCGGCCCGCGCGTGCGCATCCACTCGGCGTCGCCCCAGGCGTACTCGAGCGTCCAGGCGCGCGAGGCGGTCGCCGGCGGCAGCTCGCTCGCCAGCGCGAAGGGGTCGGCCTTCTCCGCGACGCGCCCGCCGACGCTCGACTCGATGCGGAACTTGTACGCCTGGCCACGCTCGACGCCGCGCACCGTGCCTTCCCAGATGCCGGTGCCGTCGCCGCGCGCCGCGAGCGCGTCGGCGCCCGCGCGCCAGCCGTTCCAGTCGCCGATGACGGAGACCGCGCGCGCGTTCGGCGCCCACACGCCGAAGCGCGCGCCGCGCTTCACATCGGGATGGCAGCCCAGCCGCTCGTACAGGCGGCCGTGCGTTCCCTCGCGAAAAAGATAGGCGTCATGCTCGGTCAACAAGGTGCCGGCCTCCGGTTCAGTTTGGATTGCGGTCGCTTGTGGACCGTCGGGGCGATGCACGGGACGCTCGGGCCCCGCGGCTGCTTCTTTGTTGATCGCGCTTCGCAGTTCGCATTGCGCGAGGCAATTTTAACACGGCGACCTATCGCGAACAACCCGAATTCGCGATCGCACACGCACTCGCAGAAACTTTGCGTCGAACCAGAGTCGGAGTTATGTTGTGCAATGACATCGCACAGACCGACGGGGGATCCATTGCCAGGTCAAACTAGTTCGGTGGCGCATCGATGAAGATCTGGGAACAACTGCTGCGCGACAATGCGCCGGACGCGTGGCTGCTCGCGGGTGCGATCGCGGTCGCGGTGCTGTTCGCGATCTGGGCCGTGCGCCGGCTGCGCCTGATCACGTGTCTGGCGCGCACAACGGGCACGCAGGCCGGCGACGCGCTTGCCGGCGCGCTCGACGCGACGCGCTTGTGGCTGTTCCTGCCGCTCGCGGTCTTTGCCGGCGCCTCGGTGCTGCAGATTCCGGTGCGCCTTGACCGGCTGCTCGAGAACCTCGCCATGGTGGGGCTGGTCGCGCAGGCCGCCGTGTGGGGGAACCGATGGTTCACGCGGTGGCTCGATCTGCGCGCCGAGGCCGCGCGCGCGGTCGACCCGGCCGCCACCACGACCGTCAGCCTGCTCGGCTTCGCCGCGCGCGTCGTGGTGTGGACGCTGGCGCTGCTCATCGCGCTCGACCAGCTCGGCTTCAACGTCACCGCGCTGGTGGCGGGCCTGGGCATCGGCGGCATCGCGGTGGCGCTCGCGTTGCAGAACATCCTCGGCGACCTGTTCGCCTCGATGGCCATCGTGCTCGACAAGCCGTTCCAGGTGGGCGACTTCGTCATCGTCGGCGAGCACGCTGGCACCGTCGAGAAGGTCGGCCTCAAGACCACGCGCGTGAAGAGCCTGTCGGGCGAGCAGCTGGTGTTCGCCAATGCACAGCTGCTGAACGCGCAGATCCGCAACTACAAGAAGATGCAGGAGCGGCGCATCGCGTTCGCCGTGGGCGTGACCTACGAGACGCCACTGGAGAAGCTGCGCGCCATACCGGACTGGCTGCGGGCGGCGGTCGAGGCGCAGCCCGACACGCGCTTCGACCGCGCGCATTTCAAGTCCTACGGCGATTTCTCGCTCGACTTCGAGATCGTGTACTACGTGCTGAGCGCGGACTACGCCGCCTACATGAACGCGCAGCAGGCGATCAACCTGGCGATCTTCGACAAGTTCGCGCGCGAAGGCGTGGAGTTCGCCTACCCGACGCGCACGCTGTACATTAGGCAGGACGCCACTGCAGTCCGCTAGGGAGGGAGCATGAACGCGCACGGAGGAGGGCGCGAGCGGCTTATCGTCGTATCCAACCGGCTGCCGTTCACGTTCCGGCAGGACGCGGGCGGCCGCTGGTGCGCGGAGCCCGGCGGCGGCGGGCTGGTGACGGCGCTGCTGCCGGTGCTGCGCAATCGCGGCGGCATGTGGATCGGCTGGACCGGCGCGGCGGGCGACTCCGGCGCGCTGTCCGAGGCGCTGGCGAGCGCCGGCGCCGGCGCCGGCTACCGGCTCGAAGGCGTGGCGCTGACGGCCGAGGAGATGGAGAAGTTCTATCTCGGTTTCTCCAACGAGATCATCTGGCCGCTGTTCCACGACCTGCAATCGCTGTGCAATTTCGACCCGGCCTACTGGCGCACCTACTGCGACGTGAACGCCAAGTACGCCGACGCGGTGCTGGCGCACGCCAAGCCCGCCGACTTCATCTGGGTGCACGACTACCACCTGATGAACGTGGCCGCGGAGCTGCGGCGGCGCGGCGTGCACTCGCGCCTGGGGTTCTTCCTGCACATCCCGTTTCCGTCGCCCGACCTTTTCATGAAACTGCCGTGGCGGCTGTCGCTGCTGCAGGCGCTGCTCGAGTACGACCTGGTCGGCTTCCAGACCGCGGACGACCGGCGCAACTTCGTGCAGTGCGCGCGCCTGCTCGTCAAGGACGCGCAGTTCGAGGGACGCGGCCACGTGCTGGTGGCGCGCCTCGGGCGGCGCGAGGTGCGCATCGGCGCCTTCCCGATCTCGATCGACTACGCGGCCTTCCAGCGCCGCGCCGGCACGCCCGAGGTGACCGAGATGGCCGCCGAGCTGCACCGCCGGCTGCCCGAGAGGAAGCTCATCCTCGGCATCGACCGCCTCGACTACACCAAGGGCATCCCGCTGCGGCTGAAGGCGTTCGAGAACCTGCTCGAGCGCTCCCCCGACCTGCGCGAGCGCGTGTCGTTCATCCAGGTCGTGGTGCCGAGCCGCGAGGACATTCCCGAGTACCACCGCCTGCGCTCGGAGATCGAGCAGCTGGTCGGACACATCAACGGGCGCTTCGCGCGCCCGGGCGGGTGGGTGCCGATCTGGTACGAGTACCGCAGCCTGTCGCGCCTCGAGCTGCTCGCCTACTACCGCGCCGCGGACATCGGCCTCATCACGCCGCTCAAGGACGGCATGAACCTGGTGGCCAAGGAATACTGCACCTGCAGCATCGAGGAGGACTGCGTGCTGATCCTCTCGGAATTCGCCGGCGCCGCCGCGCAGCTCTACCGCGGCGCGCTGCTCGTCAACCCCTACGACATCGAGGGCGTGGCCGACGCCATCCGCCGCGCCTACGCCATGGAACCGGCCGAGCGCCACGCGCGCATGCGCCGCATGCGCAACTCGATCCGCGAGCACGACGTGTTCTGGTGGGTGGACTCGTTCCTGCGCGCCGCGATCACCAAGGACCTGCGCGCCTTTCCCCAGCCGCACGGCCAGCCCGCCGAGGACGCGACCGAGTACCAGCTGCCGTTCTAGCGACGGCGCGGTGGGCGAGCAGGAAGCCCGCCGCGTTCCACGACTGGCCGCGCATGCCGCGCGGCACGCCGGTCAGGCCGTACAGCCACTCGTTGAACGCCCAGCCGTCGAGCGCGTTGGCGCGCGCGAGCGCCACCAGCGCGCGCCGCGCCGCGGCCGCCTGCCCGGCGTGCGCGAGCGCCGCCACGTACAGCCCGCCCGCGAACGGCCAGATGCCGCCGTTGTGGTACTGCCAGGGGAAGTTCTGCCGGTGCCGCGCGAGGTACGGCCGCCACTGCGGGCTTTCCTCGTCGATTGGCCGGCACACGGCGCGCACGGGGTAGGGCTCGGCGACGTGCTCGCGCGCCAGCGCGGCCAGCACGCGGCGCGCGCGCCGGCGGTCGGCGACCCCGTAGAGCACGGCGAGCAGGTTGCCCACCACGTCGCCCTCGTCGCCGAAGTGCGCGAGGTTGAGGTACGACACGTACAGGTCGCGCAGGCCCGCGCGCCGCCGCGGCTCCTCGGCGAGAAGGCGCGCGCGCCGGTCGGCGAGCGGCGTGCGGTCGGCCGGGTAGAGCAGCGCGTTCACCGCGGTACGCGTCGCCGCCGCGGCGTGCGGCGCATAGCGCTGCTGCACCGCGACCCACAGGGCGTTGGTGTAGAGCACGAAGCCGGTGCGCGGCATGATGTCCGCCCAGTCGCTCGCCTCGTTCTGCTGCAGCAGCCGCCAGCGCGGGTGCTCCTGGCAGCGCAGCCACGCGAGCGCCTTCACCGCCTGGCGCGCGTAGCGGCGGCGCAAGCCGAGGAAGTCCACCGCCAGCAGCCACCACAGCGTCGCGTCGATGCAGCCCAGGTACCAGAAGTCGCCGCGCGCGCCCGGCGCCTCCACCAGCTTGGGGATCTGGCCGTTCTCCGCCTGGCGCGCGGCGAGCGTGGCCAGCCCGTTCGCGGCTGCGCGCCGCAGGCCGGGGTCGCCGGACACCGCCATGCCGAGCGCGCAGATCGAGGCGTCGCGCCCGAACACGGCGTCGTAGCGCCGCTCGCGCGCGCGCCCGTTGGGGGTGGCGGCGCGCATGCCGCCGGGCCCGAGGTTGGCGCGCAGCAGCGCGAGCGCGCGCCGCCGGCACTCCTCGACCAGCACCTCGCTCATACGAGGCCTTCGAAGGGCTGCACGCGCACCGTCTCGCCCGCCTGCACGCGGCCGCGCTCGTGCTCGAGCACGATGAAGCAGTTCGCCTCCGACATCGAGCGCAGCACGCCCGAGCCCTGCTGGCCGGTGGTCCGCACCTTGAGGCCGCCTTGCGCGTCGCGGAACAGCACGCCGCGCTGGTACTCGGTGCGCCCGGCCACCTTGCGTAGCGGCTCGGCCGCCGCGGCCTCGAGCAGCGGCGGCGCGCCGTCCTCGCGCCCCGCGAGATGCAGCAGCGCCTCGCGCACGAACTGGTAGAAGGTGACCATCACGGCGACCGGGTTGCCCGGCAGGCCGAAGAGAAACGCGTCGCCGATGCGGCCGAAGGCCATCGGCCGGCCCGGGCGCATGGCGATCCGCCAGAACAGCGCCTCGCCGAGCTTGGCCATCATCGGCTTGACGAAGTCGGCCTCGCCCACCGACACGCCGCCGGTCGTGATGATGGCATCCGCGTTCTGCGCCGCGTCGCGGAACGCGGCCTCGAGCTTCTGCGGGTCGTCGCGCACCACGCCGAGGTCGCGGAGCTCCACGCCGAGGCGCGCCAGCATGCCGTGCAGCGTGTAGCGGTTCGAGTCGTACACTTCGCCCGGCTTGAGCGCCGTGCCGATCGAGGCGAGCTCGTCGCCCGTGGAGAAGAACGCCACGCGCACGCGCCGGCGCACGGCCACCTCGCCGATGCCGAGCGAGGCGACGAGGCCGAGCTCTGCGGGTTGCAGCAGCCGTCCGGGCCGCAGCACGGCGACGCCCTTCTTCAGGTCCTCGCCGGCCGTGCGCACGTTCTGCCCGCGCATCTGGCCGGGAGGGATCGTCACGCGCCCGTCCTTTACCTTCACGACCTCCTGCACGACGACCGTGTCCGCGCCCGCCGGCATCACCGCGCCGGTGGTGACGCGCACGCACTGCCCGGCGCCGAGCGTGCCCGCGAAGGCTCTGCCGGCGAGCGCGGCGCCGGCTTCCTCGAGGACGGTTTCGCCCTCGCGCAGGTCGGCTGCGCGCAGCGCGTAGCCGTCCATCGCCGTGTTGTCGTGGCCCGGCACGTCGATCGCGGGCACGATGTCCTCGGCGAGCACGCGGCCGAGCGCCGCGCGCACCGGCACGCGCTCGGCCGCCGTGAGCGGAGCAAGGCAAGCGCGGATCGCGGCGCGCGCCTTGTCCACGTGCAGCGCGTCCGGGTCGTAGCCTTCGATGGCGTGCGCGATCTCGATGATGCGCTTCATGCGTCGTTCAGCTCTTCGCGGGTGTTGATGTTGCGGAACGCCTCGGCCTCGTCGTCGAACGGCACCTCGACGACGTTCAGGCTCGCGTACCAGGCGTCGATCTTGCGCCCGCCGCCGGCGAGGAAGGCGCCCAGGTGCGCATGCACCGAGCGGCGCACCAGCGAGAACACCGGGTGCGGCTGCTCGCCCGTCTTTGCCACCGCCAGGTCGTTCGCACCGAGCGCGGCGCGCAGCCGCGCCACCAGGTCGAGCGGCAGGAAGGGCGAATCGCAGGGCACCGTGACCGCGAGCTCGCACGCGACCGCGGCCAGCCCGGCGTGCAGCCCGGCGAGCGGCCCGGCGAAGCCGCCGATCGCGTCCGGCACCACGCGGTGGCCGAAGGCGGCGTAGGCCTCGAGGTTCTGGTTGGCGTTGATGACGATCTCGCCGACCTGCGGCGCGAGGCGCTCCAGCACCCAGGCGACCATCGGCCTGCCGCGCAGCGGCTGCAGCCCCTTGTCCACGCCGCCCATGCGGCGGCCCTGGCCCCCCGCGAGCACGATTCCCGAAACAGCATCCATGGCCCGGATTCTAAGAGGTAAGCTTGCCGCATGAACGACCGCCGCTGGCTGGTGCCCTTCCTCAACCTCGGGCACCTGCTCGATCACCTCGCGATGCTGGTCTTTCCCACCGCCGTGCTCGCGCTCGGCGCCGAGTGGGACCGGCCTTACTCGGAGCTGCTGCCGCTCGCGCTGGGCGGCTTCATCGCCTTCGGCGCCTTCGCGATTCCCGCCGGCTGGCTGGCGGACCACTGGAGCCGCTACCGCACGATGGCGATCTTCTTCTTCGGCATCGGCGCGTCGCTGTTCGTCACCGGCTTCGCGCGCGAGCCGTGGCACATTGCGGTCGGGCTGACGCTCGTGGGCGCGTTCGCCGCGATCTATCACCCGGTCGGCATCGCCATGCTGGTGGCCGCGCCCGAGAAGATGGGCCGCGCGCTCGGCTGGAACGGGCTGTGGGGCAACCTCGGGCTCGCCTTCGCCGCATTGCTGACGGGAGCGCTCGTCGACTTCGCAGGCTGGCGCGCCGCGTTCTTCGTGCCGGGTGTGCTCTGCGTGGCGGCCGGCGCCGCCTTCCTCGCGCTGGTGCGCGACCCGGGCCGGGTGAAGAAGTCGTCGAAATCGCTCGGCCTGCACGTGGATGCGCGCATGATGACGCGCATCTTCGCGATCATGCTCGTCGCCACCGCCTGCGGCGGCATCATCTTCAACTCCACGACCATCGCGATGCCCAAGGTGTTCGACGAGCGGCTCGCCGCGCTCACGCAGACCAACTTCGGCATCGGCGCGCTGGTCGCGGGCGTCTATGCCCTGGCCGCGTTTGCGCAGGTGCTGATGGGCACGCTCATCGACCGCTTCGAGCTGCGGCGCCTGATGATCGCCATCGGCCTGGTGCAGATCCCGATGCTGTACCTCGCCGCGAACCTGCAGGGCTGGGCGATGCTCGGCGCGGCGCTGCTGATGATGCTGGCGGTCTTCGGGCAGATTCCGCTGAATGACGCCATCGTCGGCAGGTACGTCGCCGACGAGTACCGGGCGCGCGTGCTCGGCGTGCGCTACGTCGTGTCGCTCGGCGTGGCCGCGGTCGCGGTGCCGATGATCGCGGCGCTGCATCGCACCGCGGGCGGATTCAGCAATGTGTTCCTGGTGCTCGCCGTGCTCGCTGCCGGAGTGTGGATCTCGGCGCTGTTCTTCCCGACGCGCGCGGCGCTCGCCGCGCATCGCGACAAGCTCGCCGGCGCGGCGGCGCGCGCCTAGGCCGCCTTCTTGTAAGTGTCGAGCTTGACCCGCTCGCGCTCCAGCGCCGCGGCCACCGGGGGCGCCTGGGTCACGCGTTCTACGTAGGCTTTCAGCTGTGGCATGGAATCCGGGTCGATGCCGGCGTAGCCACCCCAGCGCAGCAGCGTGAAGCAGTAGGCGTCGTGAAACGACACCTGGCTGCCGAACCAGTAGGGCGACGCGGCCTTGCTCCACTCTTGCAGCCGCTCGAGGTGCTTGCGGAACTTCTCCACCGCGAAGCGCTTCACCTCGGCCTGCGCGGCCTCGTTGTCGGTGAACTCGTACGGGCGGAACCAGTGGGTGAAGGTCGGGTGCACGGTGTTGTTCATCCACGCGAGCTGCGAGAGCGCCTGCGCGCGCTGCCAGGACTCGGTCGGCAGCAGGCCGACTTTCGGGTAGCGCCGGTCGAGGTAGTCGCAGATGGCGACGATCTGGATCAGCGGCCTGCCGTCGACGACCAGGACGGGCACCTGGCCGTTCGGGTTCAGCGCCAGGTACTCGGGCGTCTTCTGCTCGCCCTTGTGCAGCTTGACGAGGTTCGGCTTGAAGTCCTCGCCCGTGGCGGCCTTGATCGCCTCGAGGCCGACGTGCGGCACGAACGAGCAGGCGCCGGGGGAGAAATACAGTTCGAGCATTTCCGTTCTCCTATGCGACGGCGGTGGGTTGCGGCGCGGTGCGCACCAGGCGCTGGCGGCCGGTGAAGGCGAGGTAATGCCGGCCGCTCGCGCGGCCGAGCATGGTGATGCCGATCTTGTCGGCGATGCGGTGGCCCATCTGCGTGAGCCCCGAGCGCGACACGAGGAACGGGATGCGCATCTGCGCGCACTTGATCACCATCTCCGAGGTGAGGCGCCCGGTGGTGTAGAACACCTTGTCCGAACCGTCGATGGCGTCCAGCCACATGAAGCCGGCGATCGCGTCCACCGCGTTGTGGCGGCCGACGTCCTCGACGAACATCAGGATCTCGCCGGCGCGTGTGGCGAGCGCGCAGCCGTGCACCGCGCCCGCCTGCTTGTAGATGGTCTCGTGCTTGCGCACTTTTTCGATCAGGACGAAGAGCTGCTCGTCGCTCAGCGTGACGTCCTCGCGCAGCTTCACCTGGTCGATCTCGTCCATCAGGCTGCCGAACATCGTGCCCTGGCCGCAGCCGCTGGTGACGGTGCGCTTGCCCGTCTTCTTGCGCAGGCCCTTGACGCCCTTGCGCGTCGAGATGGCGCAGGAATCGGTCTCCCAGTCCACCTGCACCGCCGCGATGTCCTCGATCGAGTCCACCAGGCGCTGGTTGCGCAGGTAGCCGATGGCGAGCGCCTCGGGCGCGTGGCCGAGCGTCATCAGCGTGACCAGCTCCTTCTTGTCCAGGTAGAGCGTGAGCGGATGCTCGCCCGCCACGGACGTGGGCACCATCTCGCCGCGCTCGTTGTAGGCCTCGACCGCGAAGGTGGTGGGCTTCGCGGCGTCGGTGAGCAGGGGTCTAGCCGCCAATGTAGGACATCTCGATCTTGCGCGCCTTCGCCGTCTCCGCGGTGCGGATCTCGGAGTAGCGGTCCTCGCGGGTTCGCCAGACGGCGGCGATGGCGCCCGCCAGCGCATCGTCGGACGCGCCGCCGCGCAGCATCGACTTGAGGTCGTAGCCCTCGGCGGCGAAGAGGCAGGTATAGAGGTGCCCGTCGGTCGACAGGCGCGCCCGGTTGCAGGTGGCGCAGAAGGCCTGCGTCACGCTGGAGATGATGCCGAACTCGCCCTGCCCGTCGCGGTATCGCCAGCGCTTGGCGACCTCGCCGTGGTGGTTGGGGTTGACGGGCTCGCAGGGGAGCGCCGCGTCGATGCGGCGCACGACCTCGGCGCTCGGGATGACGTCGTCCATGCGCCAGCCGTT
>JAOUIL010000096.1 GCA_029883975.1 Betaproteobacteria bacterium | reverse complement strand
CAGGCCGGCGACCACTGGGCCGAGCTCGCGCACCAGCGAGAGCGCCACCAGCACGCCGAGCGCTTCCGACGAGCCGTAGCGCTGCAGCGTCTCGTAGCCCTGCAGGCCGAGCACCATGCCGACGAACAGGCCCGAGACCAGGATGATGATGAGCGACAGCACGCCCGCGAAGTAGATCTCGCGCACCGTCAGCCGGAAGCGGCGCAGCGCGGTGCCCGAATGCACCAGCAGGTAGCCGAAGAAGCGGCTGGCGTAGCCCAGGCGCCACACGCCCGCGGTAACAGCGGCACCCAGACGGGCGAGGGCCGCGCGCATGCCTAGGCGCCCGCGGCGAGGCCGAGATCGGCCTCATAGCCCGCCGCCGGATAGTGGAACGGCACCGGGCCGTCCTTGGCGCCGGTGACGAACTGCTCGACGAACTCGACTCCCGTGCGGCGCACGTCCGCCGGCGCCCCTTGCGCGAGCACGCGGCCGTCGGCCATGAAGTACACGTAGTCCACGAGCGGCAGCGTCTCGGCGACATCGTGCGTCACGATCACCGAGGTGGCGCCCAGTGCGTCGTTCAGCTGCCGCACCAGCCGCGCGATGGCGCCGAGCGCGATCGGATCGAGCCCGGTGAATGGTTCGTCGTAGAGGATGAGCTCGGGGTCGAGCGCCACGGCGCGCGCCAGCGCCACGCGCCGCGCCATGCCGCCCGAGAGCTCGCCCGGCATGAGCGGCGCCGCCCCGCGCAGTCCCACCGCCTCGAGCTTGAGCAGCACGAGATCGCGGATCACGTCCTCGGGCAGGTCGGTGTGCTCGCGCATCTGGAACGCGACGTTGTCGAACACCGTCATGTCGGTGAACAGCGCGCCGAACTGGAACAGCATGCCCATGCGCCGGCGCAGGGCGTACAGCCCGTCGCGGTCGAGCGCCGCCGTGTCCACGCCGAGCACGCGCGCGCGCCCTTCGCCCGGAAGCAGCGCCGCCATCAGGATGCGCAGCAGCGTCGTCTTGCCGCAGCCGGACTGACCCATGATGGCCACCACCTTGCCGCGCGGAATGCGCAGGTCGATGTCGTGCAGCACGGGGCGGCGGTCGTAGGCGAACGACAGGCGCTCGATCTCGGCGATGGCGGGCTCTGCCACGGGAAGGGGGGGCGGCGGCAACGCCGGGATTTTACTCGACCGCGGCACCGCGCCGCCCCCCATGATCGAGGCAGCGCCGTTTCCAATATAGTAAGGGCCGTGGACAGAGCCGTGACCGGCGCCGCAGTGCGCGTGACGGGCCTGAGCAAGCGCTTCGGCCGGCGCGAAGCGCTCGCCGGCGTCGACCTCGAGGTCGCGCAGGGCGAGGCGTTCGGCCTGGTCGGCGCCAACGGCGCCGGCAAGACCACGCTGCTCAAATGCATGCTGGACTTCTGCGCCGTCGATGCCGGCCATATCGAGATCTTCGACACGCCGAGCCGCGAGGCGCGCGCACGCGCGCGCCTCGCCTACGTGCCCGAGCGCTTCCTGCCGCCCCACTACCTGCGTGGGCGCGAGTTCCTCGAGCTGACCGTGCGCCTGGGCGGCGGCGCCTATCGCGACGAGCAGGCGCGCGCGCTGCTGGCCGAGCTCGCCCTCGAGGCCGACACGCTCGAGCGGCCGGTGCGCGAGCTCTCCAAGGGCATGATGCAGAAGCTCGGCCTGGCCGGCGGATTCCTGCTGGCGCGCGAGCTGACGGTGCTCGACGAGCCGATGAGCGGCCTCGATCCCGCGAGCCGGCTGGCGGTCAAGGCGGTGCTCGCGCGGCTGCGCCGCGAGGGCCGCACGCTGTTCTTCACCTCGCACGTGCTCGCCGACGTCGAGGAGCTGTGCTCGGGCATCGCCGTGCTCGAGCGCGGCCGCCTGCGCTTCCGCGGCGCACCGTCCGAGCTGTGCGCGCGCTACGACGAGCCCAACCTCGAGCGCGCGTACCTGCGCTGCGTGCATGGCGACTGACGCGTCCGACTCCCGCAGCGCGCGGCCGGCGCTGCTGATCGTCGACGACGACACGCTGATCGCCGACACGCTCGCCTTCGCGCTCGGCACGGATTTCGAGGTGTACGCCTGCGAGTCGCGCCGGCACGCCATCGAACTCCTGCGCCAGCTGCCGCAGCCGCCGCAGCTCGCGCTCGTAGACCTGGGGCTGCCGCCGCGCCCGCACCTGCCCGACGAGGGGTTCCAGCTGATCGCCGACCTGCTGGCGCACTCCCCCGCCATGCGCATCTTCGTGCTTTCGGGCCAGAACGACGCGGCGCACGCGCGCCATGCACGCGCGCTCGGCGCCGCCGAGTTCATCGCCAAGCCGTGCGATCCGGCGGTGCTCAAGGCGACGCTGCAGCGCGCGCTCGCCTTCTCCGCCGCGGAGACCGCGCCGGCCGCGCAAGACAGCGCCGAGCTGATCGGCGAGAGCGAGCCGCTGGTGCGGCTGCGGGCCCTGATCGCGCAGACCGCCGACGCGCCCTTCCCGGTGCTGATCGAGGGCGAATCCGGCAGCGGCAAGGAACGCGTCGCGCTCGCGCTGCACCGCGGCTCGCGGCGCGCCGCACGCCCGTACCTGGCGCTCAACTGCGCGGCCATCGCGCCCACGCTGGTCGAGCCGACCCTGTTCGGCTACGTGAAGGGCGCGTTCACCGGCGCCACCGCGAACAAGTCGGGCTACTTCGAGGACGCGCAGGACGGGACGCTGTTTCTCGACGAGATCGGCGAGCTGCCCTTCGAGATGCAGGCGAAGCTCCTGCGCGTGCTGGAGAACGGCGAGTACCAGCGCGTGGGCGAGACGCAGCGCCGCGTGGCGCGCGCGCGCGTGATCGCCGCCACCAACCGGGACCTGCGCCAGGAGCTGCGCCAGGGGCGCTTCCGCGCCGACCTGTACCACCGCCTTTCGGTGCTGACGATCGCGGTGCCGCCGTTGCGCGACATGGGCCATGACCGCATGCTGCTGCTCGAGCATTTCCGCGGTGCCTACGCGGCGCAGGCCGGCGTCGCGCCCTTCTCGCTCGATGCCTCGGCCGAGCGCACGTGGCTGGCGTACTGCTTCCCGGGCAACGTGCGCGAGCTGCGCAACATCGTCATCCGCCTGACCACCAAGTACGCAGGCCGCCGGCTCTCTGCGGCCGAGGTCGAGCCCGAGCTCGACCTCGAGACGCCGCCGCCGTCGGTACCCGAGGCGCGCGACCTGTCCGTCGAGGCGGAGCGCGATCTCGAGCGAGGCGGCTTCAACCTCGACGAGACGCTCAAGACCTGGGAGCGTACCTACATCGAAGCCGCGCTGCGCCTGACGCGCGGCAACGTGAGCCAGGCAGCCAAGCTCCTGGGCGTGAACCGCACGACGCTGTACAGCCGCATGAACAACACCGACGGGAAGGAACACTAGGCGGATGTCCCTGTACCTCGAGCACTTCGGGCTCAAGGAGCCCCCGTTTCGCATCACGCCGCACACCGATTTCTTCTTCGACGGCGCCGACCGTGGCGCCACGCTCGAAGCGCTGCTGTACGCGACGCTGCACGACGAAGGCATCGTCAAGGTGGTTGGCGAGGTCGGCAGCGGCAAGACCATGCTGTGCCGCGTGCTCATGGAGCGCCTGCCGGCGCAGGTGGACACCGTGTACCTCGCCAACCCCTCGGTGTCGCGCGACCAGATCCTGCTGGCGGTCGCCGAGGAGCTGAAGCTCGAGGTGACAGGCGGGCGCGCCACGGGCGTGCTGCACGCACTGCAGGACCACCTGATCGCCGCCTACGGGCGCGGGCGGCGCACCGTCGTGCTCATCGACGAAGCGCACGCCATGCCCGAGGACGCGCTGGAACAGGTGCGGCTGCTCTCCAATCTGGAGACCAGCCGCCACAAGCTCCTGCAGATCGTGCTCTTCGGCCAGCCCGAGCTCGACGAGGTCCTCGGCAAGACCTCCATGCGCCAGCTGAAGGACCGCATCACGCACAGTTTCCGCACACGGCCGCTCTCGGTGCCGGAGGTCGGAACGTATGTGTCGTTCCGCATGCGCGCCGCTGGATATCGTGGGCCCGACCTCTTCGCGGCCCAGGCCCTCGCACGGGTGGCGCGTGCGTCCGGCGGGTTGACCCGGCGCGTCAACATCCTGGCCGACAAGGCTCTGCTCGCCGCGTTCGGAGAGGGGGCGCACGCGGTCACCCCGAAGCATGTGCGTGCCGCCGTGAACGACTCCGAGTTCGCGCCGCGCCGGCCGGACGCCCGCAGGCTTGCCGCTGTCGGCGCGGCCGGACTCGCCGGCGTGCTGATCGGCCTTGGCGCCTACCGGCTGTACGAGCGCGGCCTGGCGGACCTTGCGCCGGCGCGGATGGCAGCCCCTGCCGCGCCCTCCGCCGAGCCGCCCGCGGCGCCCCCGGCTGCCGCGCCGGTTGCGGCCGCGCCGGTTCCCGCAGCGCCCCCGGAGCCCCCGAAGGCTGCGCCAGCACCGCCCCAACTCGACCGGGAGCAGGCGCAGCGGCTTTCCGCATACGCTTCGAGGGGCCAGCCGCTGCTGGCGTCCCGGCTGGAGGCGACGCGCAGGCACCTCGAGGTCGTGGCGGGCGAGCGCGTGACGCTCGAGCTCTACTACACGGAGAGCAGCGATGCCGCCAGGGTCGAACGGTTCCTGGTCCGCGCGCGCGACCTCGTGCCCCTGGAAAACGTGTACGTCGTGCCGGTCGCCGGGGGGGGTGGGACGTACCGCATCTGGGCGACCTACGGGGACTACGCGAGCGCCGAAGAGGCCCTGCAGGCCGCCCGGGCCCTGCCACCGAAGTATCAGCGGGAGTTCCCCCTGGCCCCGAGGACTTATGCGGAGGTTCGGCGGGTTCTTTGACGCGGGTTTTGCAAAATCCTGAAAACTCTCCCGCGACAGACCCTTAGCCGCTTTTCTTCACGCAGACCCGTGCTATGCTAGTTTTCCCAGGGAGAGGGTGGGGACTCATGCACTGGAAGCTCACGCTGTCGGTGGCCGTGCTGGCGGGCGCTCTGGCTGGCTGTGCGCAGGAGCCCGCAAAGCCCTCCACGACGCACCTGGGAATCGAACTCCCTCCACCCCCAGCGGCCGGCAACATTCCCCCGCCCGTCCAGGTCGCCCCGGTACTGCCCAAGCCGGAGCCCAAGCCTGCGCCCGAAACCTATAGTGTGGTCGTCAACGGCGTGCCCGCGCAGGAGCTGCTTTTCGCGCTGGCGCGCGACGCCCGGATCAACATCGACGTGCACCCCGGTATCACCGGGTCAGTCACTCTGAATGCAGTCGACCAGACCCTGCCGCAGCTCCTGGAGCGCATCGGGCGGCAGGTGGACATGCGCTACGAGCTGAGCGGGCAGAACCTCCAGGTCCTGCCGGACACCCCGTACCTGCGCGCCTACCGGGTCGACTTCGTGACCGCCTCGCGCAACCTGAAGATGCAGTCGCAAACCAATACGCAGTTCGGCGGTGGATCCGCTTCCGGCTCGGGCACCGGAGGCAGCGCCGGCGGAGGCGGGGGCGGCGGGGCCACGACGGGCACCGGGTCCACTGCGAGTGTCGATGTCACCGCGAACAGCCAGCTCTGGGATACGCTGGTGCAGAACATCCAGGACATCCTCGGCGGCGGCCCCACGGCAAAGCCGGCGGCGGGCGCAGCCACGGCGCCGGGCGGACAGACGGCGAGCAACGTGATCGGCAACCGCGAAAGCGGGGTGCTCCTGGTGCGCGCCTCCTCGCGCCAGCACGCCAAGGTGCAGGAATTCCTCGATTCGGTGATGGCGAACGTGCGCCGGCAGGTGCTCATCGAGGCGACGGTTGCGGAAGTGCAGCTGAGCAACGAATATCAGCGCGGCATCGACTGGCAGCGGCTGCGCACGGGCGCCGCGCAAACTGGCCGTCCGGGATTCAACACCGGTCAGTCCGGCGTCGAGTTCAACCAGATTTCCGCCGGCACGCCGGCCCAGATCGCCACCAACGCCTTCCTGCTGGGCGGCGCGGTGGTCAGCCAGAACCTGAACGTCGCCATCAAGCTGCTCGAATCCTTCGGCAACGTGCGCGTGCTGTCCAGCCCGAAGATCAGCGTGGTCAACAACCAGATCGCGCTGCTGCGCGTGACGCGCGACATCGTGTACTTCACCATCACGCCCTCGACCACGCCGGTGACGGTCACGGGGGGCGTGGGCGGCATCGTCGTGCCGCCCGCCTTCACGACCACGCCCAACGTGGCGGCCGAGGGCTTCATGATGAGCGTGCTGCCGCAGATCAGCGAAGCCGAGACCGTGGTGCTCAACGTGCGGCCGACGATTCGCCGCAAGGTCGCCGACGCGATCGACCCGAACCCTGCGCTGTCGGCAGCATCCCCCAACCTGATCCCGGTGTTCGAGACGCGCGAGTTCGATTCGATGCTGCGCATCCAGAGCGGGCAGACCGCGGTGCTCGGCGGCCTGATGCAGGACTCGATCGAGAACGTCGAGGACACGATCCCCGGCGTGAACAAGATCCCGTTCTTCGGCAAGCTGTTCGCGCAGGAGCGCAAGATCACGCGCAAGACCGAGCTGGTGATCTTCCTGCGCGTGACCGTGATCAACGACGCCAGCGTCGACGGCGACTACGCGCACTTCCGCAACCTGCTGCCGACGGAAAATTTCCTCACGCGGCCGCGAGGCAATGCGGACGCCGCGGGCGCGCCGGCGGACAAGTGACATGAGCCTGCTGCTCGAGGCGCTGAAGAAGGCGGAGAAGGCCAAGGAAGAGGCGCAGAAGCGCGCGCGCGAGGGCGAGGCGGAAAGCCCGGGCGAGCTGCGGCTCGCCGACGACGCGCCGCCCGCGCCCGCCGCTGAGGAAAGACGCGTCGTGACGCGCGACGAGCTGCCGCAGATCACCGGGCCGCTGGAGATCCAGTCGGAAGACATCGCCGCCGCCCGGGCCGCCGAGCCCGCGCCGCAGAGCGCGCCGCGACCGGCTGCCGCGGCGCGCCCCAGGACCGACCCGCAGGCGGCGCAGCGCGCGGTAGCGCGCAAGCCTTTCGAAGCCAAGATGCGTGAGCCCAACCCGCGGCTGCCGTTCTATATCACCGTCGGCGTGCTCGGCGCGTTCGCGGTCGGGACGGTCATCTACTTCTGGATCCAGTTGCGGCCGCCGCAATCTCTGTACGTCAAGGATGTGAAGCCGCCGTCCGGCGAAACCGTCGTCGCGGCGGTCAGCCCCGCGCCGCAGGCCGGGCCGAGACTGGAGAGCATCCCGGCCGGCGCGCTGCCCGGACTACCGGTTGCGAGCGCGCCGGCGACGGAAGCGGCACAGCCCGCTGCGCAGCCCGCGCCGCCACCGGCCGTGCGCAAGCCCGCAGCCGCCGCGGCGCGCCCGCGGACCGCGGAGCAGCCACGCGCGGCGCCCAAGCCGCGGCCGAGCGTACGCCCGGCGGAGGAGGCCGCGCCGTCGGCCAGGCCGGCGCGTGCGGCCGTGACGGCCACGCGTCCGCAGGCCCGGATCCATCCGCTGGTCGCGAGCGGCTACGAGGCGTACCAGGCGGGCGACATGGAACGCGCGCGCCGGGACTACGATTCGGCGCTGGCGGACGAACCGGGGAACCGCGATGCGCTGCTCGGGCTCGCGGCGGTGGAAACGCGCGCGCAGCGATTCGCGGCCGCAGACAGCCTCTACCGGCGCGTGCTGCAGATCGATCCGCGCGACGCGCACGCGCAGGCCGGCCTGCTCGGACTGCGCGCGGCCCAGACCAACCCGGTGAGCGCCGAGTCGCGGCTGAAGGGGCTGATTGCGAGCGATTCCACGGAAAGCGTGCTGTATTTCTCACTCGGCAACCAGTACGCGCAGCAATACCGCTGGGCGGAAGCGCAGCAGGCATTCGCCAAGGCCGCTGCGATGGACCCGGAGAACGCGGACTTCGCCTATAACTACGCCGTCAGCCTCGAGCAGATGAAGCAGCCTGCGGCCGCATTGCAGCAATACCGCCGGGCGCTGACACTGGGGCTGCGGCGGACCTCCTCTTTCGATCCCGCGACGGCGCAGGCCCGCGTTCAGGCGCTGTCGCGCTGACAGTTCCTAAAGCCCGGTTTTTTGGGGCTTTCTGTATCATGCAGGCTGGATGAACTCGCCCACGAACCCGCAGGCGAAGCGCCACATCGGCCAGATCCTGATCGACCAGGGCATCCTGACCGAAGACCAGTTGCGCATCGCCCTGCTCGAGCAGACCAAGTCGAAAGCGCCCGTGGGGCGTCTGCTGGTGCAGCTGGGGTTCGTTTCCGAGGCCACGCTGCGCGACGCGCTTTCCGAGAAGCTCGGGATGCAGTCGGTGGATCTCGCGCACATCATCGTCGACCCGGCTGCCCTGAAGATGCTGCCGCGCGACATGGCGCGGCGCTACCGCATGTTCCCGGTGGCGCTCGACCGCCAGATGAAGAAGTTCATCGTCGCGCTGGCCGACACCAACAACATCGTCGCCGTCGACCAGCTGCGCGCCCACCTGAAGGGCGACGTCGAGATCGAGCTGCGCCTGGCGGGCGACTCGGAGATCGAGCGGGCCGTCGAGCACTATTACGGCCACGAGTTCTCGATCGACGGCATCCTGCGCGAGATCGAGACCGGCGAGGTCGACTACGCCACCATCGCCGAGGGCGACGAATACTCGCAGCCGGTGGTGCGCCTGATTTCGGCGCTGCTCGCCGATGCCGTGGAGCGCGGCGCCTCCGACATCCACTTCGAGCCCGAGCAGAACTTCCTGCGCATCCGCTACCGCATCGACGGCGTGCTGCGCCAGATCCGCAGCCTGCACAAGACCTACTGGCCGGCGATGGCCGTGCGCCTCAAGGTGATGTCGAAGATGAACATCGCCGAGACGCGCGCGCCGCAGGACGGGCGCATCTCGGCCACCATGTCGGGCCGCGTGGTGGACTTCCGCGTCGCCAGCCTGCCGACCACGCACGGCGAGAACATCGTGCTCAGGATTCTCGACCGGCAGAAGGGCATCGTGCCGCTCGACAAGCTGGGGCTGGAGGAAAGCGCCCTCGAGCTGCTGAAGCGCATGATCGCGCGGCCGGAGGGCATCATCCTGGTCACCGGCCCGACCGGCAGCGGCAAGACGACCACGCTGTACTCGATCCTC
>JAOUIL010000026.1 GCA_029883975.1 Betaproteobacteria bacterium | reverse complement strand
GTTCGAGCGCTTCGAGCGCCTGCTCGAGGTGATCGGCCGCGACGACGCCGACCGGCAGCAGGCGCGCGGCCGCTACCGCTACTATCGCGAGCGCGGCTACCCGATCGCCGACCACGACCTCGCGGGAGCCGCGCAGGGTGAGTGACGAGAAGGCGCGCGCGACGAACCCGCTGGTCGAGCGCGTCGACGCGCTCCTGCGGCGTCACCAGGAGGCCGCGCAGGCACGCGACGAGCTGCCGGTCCTGACCGAGATTGTCGATCCGGACAAGCCGCGCGCTGCGGCCGCGCTGGATGCCGCCGCCGTCGAGGCCCTGTCGCGCGAGCTCGAGCGCGCGGTCCTGCAGCGCCTGGAGGACGAGCTCAAGCCGACGCTCGCCGCGCTTGGCCGGGCGCTGCGCGTGGCGCTGCGCGAGGCGGTGACCGGCGCGGTGGCGCGCGAGCTGCAGTTGCGCAAGCTCGACGCGAGCGCGCTGGCCCAGAAGCGCTCCGGCGGCTCGGGCGACTGAGCATGTCGCTCGACAAGAGCTTCGACCCGCGCGCGGTCGAGGATCGCTGGTACCGCCGCTGGGAATCCGCGGGCTGGTTTGCGCACCGCGGCCATGCCGCGCCCGCCTACTGCGTCCAGCTGCCGCCGCCCAACGTCACCGGCACGCTGCACATGGGGCACGCGTTCCAGCAAACGCTCATGGACGCACTGATCCGCTACCACCGCATGCGCGGCGAGAACGCCAACTGGGTGGTCGGCACCGACCACGCCGGCATCGCCACGCAGATCGTGGTCGAGCGCCAGCTGCAGGAAGAGGGCAAGTCGCGCCACGACCTGGGGCGCGAGAAGTTCGTCGAGCGCGTCTGGCAGTGGAAGCAGCGCTCCGGGGCCAGCATCATGGGGCAGATGCGGCGCCTGGGCGCCTCGGGCAACTGGGGCTACGCCGACACCGAGGGCCAGAAGGCCGGCTACTTCACGATGGACGCGAAGATGTCGCGCGCCGTGGTCGAGGTCTTCGTGCGGCTGTACGAGGAAGGCCTGATCTATCGCGGCAAGCGGCTGGTCAACTGGGATCCGGTGCTCGGCACCGCCGTCTCCGACCTCGAGGTGGACAGCGAAGAGGAGGACGGCAGGATCTGGGAGGTCCGCTATCCGGGCGAGGGCTTCAGCCTCACCGTGGCGACCACCCGTCCCGAGACGATGCTCGGCGACGTGGCGATCGCGGTGAACCCGAAGGACGAGCGCTATGCCGCGCTGGTCGGCAAGTCGGTGCACCTGCCGCTCACCGACCGGACCCTCCCGGTGATCGCGGACGACTACGTCGACCCCGCGTTCGGCACCGGTTGCGTGAAGATCACGCCGGCGCACGACTTCAACGATTACGCCGTCGGCCAGCGGCACGGCCTGGCGCCGGTGGAGATGCTCACGCTCGAAGCCAAGGTCAAGGGCACCCGGTATGACGGCCTGGACCGCTTCGAGGCACGCAAGCGCATCCTCGAGGACCTGAAGGCGCACGGGCTGCTCGTCTCGGAGAAGCCCTACAAGCTGCGCGTGCCGCGCTCGGGCCGCACGGGCGTCATCGTCGAGCCGATGCTCACCGACCAGTGGTTCGTGAAGATGGAGAGCCTGGCGAAGTCAGGGCTCGAGGCGGTGGCGAGCGGCGCGGTACGTTTCTTTCCGGACTACTGGGCGAGCACCTACAACGAGTGGCTGAACAACATCCAGGACTGGTGCATCTCGCGCCAACTGTGGTGGGGCCACCAGATCCCGGTCTGGTACGACGAGGCGGGCGCGACCTACGTCGCGCGCAGCGAGCAGGAAGCGCGCGCCCGGGCCGGCGGCAAGACGCTGCGGCGCGACCCCGACGTGCTCGACACCTGGTTCTCCTCGGCGCTGGTGCCCTTCACGTCCCTGGGATGGCCCGAGAAGACGCGCGACCAGGACGTCTTCCTGCCCTCCTCCGTGCTGGTCACCGGCAACGACATCATCTTCTTCTGGGTGGCGCGCATGATCATGATGACGCGGCACTTCACCGGCAAGGTGCCGTTCCGCCATGTGTACATCAACGCCATCGTGCGCGACGCCGAGGGCGAGAAGATGTCCAAGTCCAAGGGCAACACGCTCGACCCCCTGGACCTGATCGACGGCATCTCGCTCGCGGACCTGCTCGCCAAGTCGACCGTCGGGCTGCTCAAGGCCGAGCACAAGCAGCGCATCGAGAAGTACGTGCGCGCGCACTATCCGCAGGGCATTCCGGCCTTCGGCGCCGACGCGCTGCGCTTCACCTTCGCGGCGCAGGCCACCTTCTCGCGCACGCTCAACTTCGACCTCGGGCGCTGCGAAGGCTACCGCAATTTCTGCAACAAACTGTGGAATGCCACGCGCTTTGTGCTGATGAACACCGAGGGCAAGGACTGCGGCCTGGACGACGCCGCGCCGGTCGCGCTCACGGCCTGGGACCGCTGGATCGTGAGTACGCTGCAGCGCGCGGAATCCGAAGTCGAGAAGGGCTTCGACGAGTACCGTTTCGACAACGCGGCCGGCGCGATCTACCGCTTCGTCTGGGACGAATACTGCGACTGGTACGTCGAGGTCGCGAAGGAGCAGCTGGCGAAGGGCGACGCGGCCACGCAGCGCGGCACGCGCCGCACGCTGGTGCGCGTCCTCGAGACGGCGCTGCGCCTCGCGCACCCCATCATCCCGTTCATCACCGAGGAGCTGTGGCACAAGGTTGCGCCGCTCGCCGGCAGGACCGGCGAGACCATCATGCTCGCCCCCTACCCCCGCAGCCAGCCGGAGAGAATCGACGAGGCCGCGGAGCGCGACGTGGCGTTCGCCAAGGAGCTCGTCAACGCGGCGCGCAATCTGCGCAGCGAAGCGAAGATCCCGCCCAAGGACCGCATCGCGTTCTACGTGACCGGCACGCTGAGCGCATCGGCCGAGTCGGCCATGGCCGCGCTGGCACGGGCCTCGGAGCTGAAGACGTTTGCGCAGCTCCCGCCTTCCGACTCGCCGGTCGCAGTGGTCGGGCCGCACCGCCTCATGCCGCATATCGAGGTCGAACCCGAGGCCGAGCGCGCGCGCATCGCCAAGGAGATCGCGCGCCTCGAGGGCGAGATCGCCAAGGCACGCGCCAGGCTCGACGACGCTTCCTTCGTCGAGCGCGCGCCCGCCCACGTGGTGCAGCAGATGCGCGATCGCCTGGACAGCTTCCAGGCCACCCTGAAGAAGCTCACCGGCAAGACGTGAACCTCCCGCACGGGCTGCGCGCTTTCCGGCACCGCAGCTTCCGGCTCTTCTTCCTCGGCCAGGGCGTCTCGCAGTTCGGCACCTGGCTGCAGCTGATCGCCACCAGCTGGCTCATCTACCGGCTCACCGGCTCCGCCTTCTTCCTCGGCCTCGTCACTTTCGCGCTGCAGATCCCGTTCCTCGTGCTGGCGCCGATGGCGGGCGTCTGGGTGGACCGGCTGAGCAAGCGCACGGTGCTGCGCGTCACCAACGCGGTCGCGCTCGCGCAATCGCTCGCCATGCTGGCGCTGGTGGTCTCCGGCGAGATCCAGCCCTGGCACCTGATCGCCGGCAACCTGGTGCTCGGCATCGTCAACGCCTTCGACAGCCCGGCGCGCCAGTCCTTCCTCATCGAGCTGGTCGGGGGCAGGTCCGACCTGCCGAGCGCCATCGCCTTCCAGTCCATGCTGATGAACGGCGCGCGCTTCGTCGGGCCGATGGTCGGCGGCGCGGTAATCGCGCTCGGCGGAGAGGCCTGGGGATTCGCGCTGAACAGCGCCTCCTACGTGGCGATCCTGGCGGCGCTCGCCGTGGTGCGGGTGCAGCCGCGCCAGCCCGAGGGCACGCACCAGGGGTGGCTGGCGCAGCTCGCGGCGGGCTTCCGCTGGGCCTACGGCTTCCTGCCCTCGCGCAGCATCCTGCTGCTGCTCGCGGCGGTGAGCGTCGGCACCCAGCCTCTGCAGGCGCTGGCGCCGTTCTTTGCGCGTGACGTGTTCAGCGGCGACTCGCAGACGCTCGGCTGGATGATCGGTGCCGGCGGCCTGGGCGCGGTCTCGGGGATGCTGTTCCTCGCTCTGCGCCCCACGGTGCGCGGCTTGCTCACGGTGATCGGCTGGGCCGGCGCCATCGCCGGCGTCGCGGTGGTCGCGTTCGCCTGGTGCGCGTGGTTCTGGCCGGCGCTCGCGCTGACCTATGTGGCCGGCATGGGCATGATGCTCACGGCAGGCTCCATCAACACTGTCCTGCAGACCATCGTCGAGGACCGCCTGCGCGCGCGCGTGGCCGCCCTTTACATCATGTCCTTCCTCGGCATGAGCCCGCTCGGCGCGCTCGCCGCGGGCTGGGCGGCGCTCTACGTCGGCCCGCCGGCGGCGCTCACCGTCGGCGGCGCGCTGGCGCTGTGCGCCTCGCTCGTCTACCTCGCGCGCCTGCCCGCCATCCGCCGGGAGATCCGCCCGGTCTACGAGCGGCTAGGCATCGTACCGCGCGCCCCTCAGTTGTAGCTCTGGCCGAAGGGCTCGAACGGCACGCTGCGCCCGACCAGCGACTCGAGCATCGCCAGCTCGGCGTCGGTGTGGTTGAAGACGGGCGCCTGCATCAGCATCTGCGGCGCGCCTTTGGGCATGATGTAGCGCGGCTGCTCGTGGTGCCGCGTGCGCACGGTTTCCGTCGCCCCGGGATCGCCCTCCGGCACGAGCTCCGCCTCGCCGTAGCAGGTGCACACGTAGGTCTTGTCGGCCGCGCTCTCCACGTAGACGGCGGTGCCGCGGATGCCGATGGTGGCGTTCTGCGCGCGCAGCGTCTTGCGCACGCCCGGCTGGAACACCGAGAGCAGCGCGCCGGTCACCAGGCGAAAGACATCGGCGGCCGCGCCGCCCACCTCGAAGCGCGTATTGGCACGCACGAGGAAGGCATCGCGGTTGACGACGAAGATGATCTCGCCGCCCGGCCCGGTGACCACGGTATCGCCGGCCTTGACGTCCATGCCCCGACGCGCGGGCACGCCATTGACGCGCGCTTCGCCGCTCACCCGGTAGACGCCCTTCTGCACCGTGCCGGCCGCGAGCGCCTCGCGCACCAGCAGCAGCGCCGCGCCCGCGGCGAGGAACCGGCGGCGCCCGCTCAACGCCGCGCCTCGCCGCCTTCCGGCCACGCGGTGTCGAAGCGCCAGCCATGCTGGGCCTCGACGCGCTCGCGGAACGCGGCCTCCAGCCCCGGCTCGGCGGCGATCGGCGCGGGAAACGCGCCCTCGATCACCGCGCACTGCCCGATGCGCGCCACGCTCAACCCTGCGGCGCGCCGTCCGTGCAGCCAGATCGCCTCGCCTTCGAGGTACGCCGGCAGGCCGTACTGCCGGCAGGTGGCGATCGCCGGCATCGCGCCCCAGGCCAGCCAGCGCCACGCACGTCCCGGTGCCAGGCGCACCGGCGCGATGAGCGCGAACGCGCACGCGCCTGCCGCACGCAGCCACAGCAGCAGCGGATCGGCCGTCGCCGCCAGCGACGCGGCGAAGCGCGCGCTGGCCGCCGATGACTCGTCCGCCTGCGCGACGCGCAGGCGCATCCATCGCGCTGCCTGTGCCATGTCCCGGGCATATATATCACGTGCTGAACGCTGTGCAATAATCGCCGCGCGACATGGACACGGACCGCGCAGCGACGGCGACTCAGGTTCCGGACGCTCCGCCACGCTGGCTGGTCACGGTGACGCAGCTGCCGACGGAGGATCCGGCGGGCCGCATGCGCATGCTGCGCACGCTGGAGTCGCTCGGCGCCGCGGTGATGCGCGAGGGCGTCTACCTGCTGCCCGATACGCCCGACAACCGGCGCGCGCTGGAGCGCCTCGCGCAATACGTCGCGCAGAACGCCGGCTACGCCAGCGTGCTGCGCGTCGAGTCCTCGAGCGAAGCCCAGCAGGCGCAGTTCCGGCGCCTGTTCGACCGCTCG
The DNA here is from genome assembly GCA_029883975.1 of Betaproteobacteria bacterium. GTDB lineage: Bacteria > Pseudomonadota > Gammaproteobacteria > Burkholderiales > SG8-39 > JAABQT01. Next base: position 30,309 of record JAOUIL010000026.1, on the reverse strand, counting down.
GCGCGCTACGACGAGCTGACCAAGAACATCCACAGCCTGCGCGGCGGCTTCGGCGTGGTGGACGCGTCGGCCATCGCGCGCGTGCTGCACAAGCAGCGGCGCGATCTCGAGGCGATCGCGGCGCTCGACTTCTTTCCCACCGTCGCGCGCGACATCGCCGAGCAGGCACTCGCCGAGGCGGAGGCCGCCGTGCGCGCGCTGCTGTTTCCGGCGCAGGAGGCGGGCACCGAGCAGACCACCGAGCCGATGCAGCGGCGCACCTGGGCGACGCGCCGGCCGCTGTGGGCCGACCGCCTCGCCTGCGCGTGGCTCATCCGGCGCTTCATCGACTCCGAGGCCACGCTGCTGTGGCTCGACAAGGGCGCGGCCTGCCCGGAGAACGCGATCGGCTTCGGCTTCGAGGGCGCGCGCTTCACCAACAGCGAGGCGCGCGTGACGTTCGAACAGATGCTGGCGCGCTTCGGCATGGCGAGTCACGCCGCGCTCAACCGCATCGGCGGCATCGTGCACTTCCTCGAGGTGCGCGGCACGCCGGTGCCCGAGGCGGCGGGCGTGCAGACGCTGCTGCAAGGCGCGGTACGCCGCGCCTCGAGCGACGACGAGTTGCTGCGCGAGGCGGAGAAGACCTTCGACCTGCTCTACGAGGCGTACTCCGACACCCGCGAAGTCACGCGCGGCTGATCAGCGCTTGACGTCGCGCATGTCCTGCGCATGGCGCGCGCGCAGCTCCTTCAGCCGCGCCTCGACCGCCGACAGCTCGTAGAAATTGCCGTCGCCCGCCGCCTGAGCGAGCTGCAACTGCTCGATGGCCGCGGGCACGCTGCCCCGCAGCACGTACAGCTCCGCCTGCGCCTGGTGCTGCAGCAGCCGCTTGCCGAGCGCGGCATAGAGCTGCGCCTGCATGGCGCGCAGCTGCGCATCGTTCGGATACCGGCGCACGAAAGGCTCGATGGCATCGAGCGCCTCGCGCGGACGGCCGGCCTGCTGCAGCAGCTGCGCGTACGCGAGCACGAGCGGCAGGCTTCCCGGATAGCGCTGGCGCGCCTGGCCGAGCGTCGCCAGCGCGCCCGGCGTGTCGCCGGCCGCCAGCTGGACGCGCGCGGCCAGGGTGTCGATCATCGGGCTCGCGGCGCCGGTCGCGCGCAGCCGCGCGACCGCGGCCTGCGCCTCGGGTAACTGGCGCGCGCGCAGCAGCGCGCTCGCCAGCCCGTAGCGCGCGGCCGCCTCGTTGACGTAGCGGCGATCGCGCACGGACGAAGCCAACGCCGCGGCCGCCTCGTGCGGGTCTCCGCTTTCGGCGCGCAGCTTGGCGCGCACCAGATGGAACTCGAGGCTGTCCACGCGCTGGCGGTAGGCCGCGCTCGCCGCGCGCCCCTGGGCATCGGCGATGCGCTCGGTGGTCATCGGGTGCGTGCGCAGGTAGCTCGGCAAGGTGCCGTCGTCCCCCAGGCGGTTGGCGCGCTGCATCTTTTCGAAGAACGCCGGCATGGCGCGCACGTCGAACCCGCCCTCCTCGAGCGCGCGAAAGCCGATGCGGTCCGCCTCGCGCTCGAAGTCCCGCGTGTAGCTGAGCTGCTGCTGGATGGCGCCGCCCTGCGCGGCGGCGCTGGCACCCGCCGCGAGGTCGGGCCGAGAGCCGGCGAGCAGGATGGCGGCGGCGAGCGCCACCATGGTCGGCAACTGCATCTGCTGCTGGGCGCCGAGCAGCCGCGCGATGTGCCGCTGCGTGACGTGGGCGATCTCGTGCGCCAGCACCGAGGCGAGCTCGGACTCGTTCTCCGCCGTGATCAGCAGCCCCGTATGCACGCCGACGAAGCCGCCCGGCAGGGCGAACGCGTTGATGGTGGGATCGCGCACCACGAAGAACTCGAAATCCGGCTGCGCGCCGGGGTTCGCGGCCAGCAGCCGCCGGCCGAGCCCGTCGATATAGTCGGACACCTCCGGGTCGTCGACGTAGGCGGGGTGGCGAAAGCGGATCTCGCGCACGATGCTCTCGCCGATGCGGCGCTCCACCTGCGGGGAAATCGTCGCGCCGGCCGCATCACCGAGCTCGGGCAGCGCCTGCGCGCCGGCGGACGGCGCGCAGGCCATCAGCACCGCGGCCAGCAGGGACATGGAGCGCATGCGGATATGATACCGTCGCGTCCTTCAAGTTCCGTTGCCCCCATGGCACGCCAGGCCAAACCCAGTCGCAGGCTGACGCATTTCGATCGCGGCGGTCGCGCGCACATGGTCGACGTCGGCGCGAAGGCGCGCACGCGGCGCGTCGCGCTCGCCTCGGGGCGCATCGTCATGCGCGCGGCGACCCTGCGCCTGCTGGCGCAGGGACGCGCCGCGAAAGGCGACGTGCTCGGCGTGGCGCGCATTGCCGCCATCCAGGCGGCCAAGCGCACGCCCGAGCTGATCCCCCTGGCGCATCCGATCGCGGTGACGCGCGCCGCAGTGGAGTTCACGCTCGAGCCCGCGCGCGGCAGCGTGCGCATCGCCGCGACGGTCGAGTGCCGCGGCCCGACCGGCGTGGAGATGGAGGCGCTCACGGCCGCGGCCATCGGCCTGCTGACCGTGTACGACATGCTGAAGGCAGTGGATCGCGGCATGGTGCTCACCGACCTGCGCCTGGAGGAAAAACGCGGCGGGCGCTCCGGGCACTGGCGGCGGCGCGCATCTTGAGTCCCGTCAAGACCGGCCTGGCCATCGCGGCGCTGGCCGCCGCGGTGGCAGCCTACGTCTGGCTCACGCCGGCCAACGGCGGCAAGGAGCCGCAGTACCGGCTCGCCAAGGTGGAGCGCGGGCCGCTGACCGCGGTCGTGATCGCGAGCGGCACGCTGAACGCCGTCACCACGGTGCAGGTCGGCTCGCAGATCTCCGGGCAGATCAAGGAGATCCACGTGGACTTCAACTCGCCGGTCAAGGCGAACCAGGTCATCGCGCGCATCGACCCGGCCACCTTCGAGCTGCGCGTCAACCAGGCGCGCGCCGATCTCGACGCGGCGCAAAGCGCGGTGGCGGTGGCGGAATCTGCGCTGGCCGCGCAGCAGGCCGAGCGCGGGCGCGTGCGCATCAACCTCGGGGACGCCGAGCGCGACTACGAGCGCAAGCGCGCGCTGGTGGACAAGAACTACATTTCGTCGGCCGAGCTCGACAAGGCGCGCACGCTGCTCGAGGCGACACGCGAGCAGTTGAAGGCGATGCAGGCGCAGGCCCGCGTCAACGAGGCACAGGTGAAGAGCGCACTCGCCTCGGTCAAGCAACGACAGTCGCTGTTGCGCCAGGCGCAGGTGGACCTCGAGCGCACCATCATCCGTGCGCCGGTCGACGGCACGGTGATCCTGCGCAACGTCGATGCCGGCCAGACGGTGGCCGCGAGCCTGCAGGCGCCGGTGCTGTTCACCATCGCCCGCGACCTGCGCGACATGCAGGTGGAAGCGGCGATCGACGAGGCGGACGTCGGCCGCCTGCGCGCCGGGCAATCCGCCAGCTTCACGGTGGACGCCTTCCCGCGGCGCAATTTCACCGGCGAGATTGTGCAGATCCGCAAGTCGCCGGTCACGGTGCAAAACGTGGTCAGCTATACGGTGGTCATCTCGGCCCGCAATCCCGACCTGTCGCTGCTGCCGGGCATGACCGCCAACGTGCGCATCGTGGTCGACCAGCGCGACAGCGCGCTCAAGGTGCCCAATGCCGCGCTGCGCTTCCGGCCCGCGGGCGCCACCGCCGCGGACGTCAAGCCGGCGGCCGACGCCACGCCCGCGGCGGCGGCGCGCGGCCAGGCGCTGCAACAGTTCCGCGACCGCCTCTTCGCCGAGGTGACGCCGGACGCCGCGCAGCAGGCGCGGCTCGACGCCGTGTTCGCCGAGCAGCGGCCGAAGTTCGCGGCGCTGCGCGACCTGACCGACGAAGCCGCGCGCCGCAAGCAGAGCGAGCGCTTGCGCGCCGAGCTGCGCGCGCAGGTCGAGGGCATCCTCAGGGCGGAGCAGAAGCCCGCCTACGAGCGGCTGCTGCGCGAGCTCGGCGCAAGGAGCACGGCGGCCGCCGGGCGCGTGTGGATCCCCGCGGCCGGCGCGCCGCGAGCGGTCGAGCTGCGTCTCGGCCTGAGCGACGGGACGAGCACGGAGGTGCTGGGCGGCGAGCTGGCCGAGGGCGCCGAGGTGATCGTCGGCCTCGCCCCGGGCTCGGAGCGCAACGGCTCCGGCCTGCCGCGCATGCGGCTGTTCTGATGGCGGAGCCGCTCATCCGGGTGCGCGGCCTGGAGAAGGTCTACCGGGTGGGCGACAACCGCGTGGTGGCGCTGGCGGGCGTCAGCCTCGAGGTCGGGCGTGGCGAGTTCGTGGCGATCATGGGACCCTCGGGCTCCGGCAAGTCGACCTTCATGAACCTGATCGGCTGCCTCGACCGGCCGACGGCCGGCGAATACTGGCTGGACGGCCAGGCGATCGCCGCGCTGCCGGCCGACGCGCTCGCCGCCGTGCGCAACCGCCACGTCGGCTTCGTCTTCCAGAGCTTCAACCTGCTCGCGCGCACCAGCGCGGCGGAGAACGTCGAGCTGCCGCTAGTGTACGCCGGCGTGACGGCGCGCGAGCGCCACACGCGCGCGCGCGAGATGCTGGCGCGCGTCGGCCTCGCGGACCGCGCCGGGCACCTGCCGCAGCAGCTCTCCGGCGGGCAGCAGCAGCGGGTGGCGATCGCGCGCGCGCTCGTCACCCGGCCGTCGCTGATCCTCGCCGACGAGCCCACCGGCGCGCTCGATTCGCGCACCAGCCTGGAGATCATGGCGCTGTTCCAGGCGCTCAACCGCCAGGGCATGACGGTGGTGATCGTCACGCACGAGCCCGATGTCGCGCGCTTCGCGCACCGCGCGCTGCGCTTCCTGGACGGCCGCGTGGTCGCCGACGAGCACACGGCGGCGCCCGCCGACGCCGAGCGCCTGCTCGTCGGCGACGCGGTGCCTGCATGAACTTCGCCGCCCTGACGCGCGTTGCCCTGCGCGCGCTGTCGGTCAACAAGCTGCGCAGCGCGCTCACCATGCTCGGCATCATCATCGGCGTGGCCGCGGTGATCGTGATGATCGCCGTCGGCGCCGGCGCGCAGGCGCGGGTGGAGGCGCAGATCCGCGCGCTGGGCTCGAATCTCCTGATGGTCCTGTCCGGCGCGCGCACCCAGGGTGGCGTGCGCCTCGGCGTGGGTTCCAACCTCACGCTGTCGGAGGACGACGCCATCGCCATCAATCGCGAGATCGCGGAGGCGCTCGCTGCGCCGGCACTGCGCGGCGGCGCGCAGGTGGTCTGGGGCAACAGCAACTGGGCGACGCAGATCTACGGCACCACCCCGGAGTACCTGGGCGTGCGCGAGTGGACCCTGGAGTCGGGGCGCGTGTTCGAGTCCGCGGAGATGTCGGGCGCGGGCAAGGTCTGCGTGGTCGGGCAGACCGTGGTGCGCGAGCTGTTCGGCGGCGCCGACCCCCTGGGCCAGGTCATCCGCATCAAGCGCGTGCCGTTCACGGTGATCGGTGTGCTCGGCACCAAGGGCCAGAGCATGATCGGCACCGACCAGGACGACATCATCCTCGTGCCGATCGCGACCGCGCGCAGCCGCGTGCTGGGCACGGCGAGCCTGGCCAAGCAGCGCGCCGTGAGCACCATCTGGGTCAAGGTCGCGGAGGGCTACGACACCAAGCGCGTCGAGGAGCAGGTGCGCGCGCTGCTGCGCCAGCGCCACCGTCTGCAGCCCGGCGCCGAGGACGATTTCTCGCTGCGCAACCTGGCCGAGCTCATGGCCGCGCAGGAGGCCTCGAGCCGCGTGCTGGCGCTGCTGCTGGCGGCGGTGGCCTCGGTGTCGCTGGTGGTCGGCGGCATCGGCATCATGAACATCATGCTGGTGAGCGTCACCGAGCGCACGCGCGAGATCGGCCTGCGCATGGCGGTCGGCGCGCGCACCCGCGACATCCTCGGCCAGTTCCTGGTGGAGGCCGTGACGCTGTCGCTCATTGGCGGGCTGATCGGCGTGCTGCTCGGCGTCGGCGCGGCGCTGGCCGTCGCGCGCTTCGCCGGCTGGCAGGTGCTGCTCTCGGGCGAGGCCGTGGCGCTGGCGGTAGCCTTCGCGCTGGCGATCGGCGTGTTCTTCGGCTTCTATCCCGCGCGCCGTGCCGCGCGCCTCAATCCGGTGGAAGCGCTGCGCTTCGAATGATGCGGCGCGCCCTTCGCTGGCATATCGCAGGCCTGCTGGTGGTGCTGGCGGCGACGGTCGCCCTGTACGCGCCGTTCCTCGGCAATCCGCTGGTGTTCGACGACAAGCTGTTCTTCTCCGGGCGCCTGTTTGCCCACTACGCCACGCATCCGCTCGGGCTCGACCTGCGCCTGCCGGCGTACTTCTCGCTCACCATGACCGAAGTGATCTGGGGCGGCGTCGTCGCGCAGCGCACGGTCAGCCTCGTCCTGCACGCGGCCTGCGCGCTGCTCCTCTACAGGCTGCTCGTGAACGCGCAACGCCTCGCGCTGCCCGTGTCCGCGGAGACGGATGTGGTCGCGCGCGCGGCGCTCGGCGCCGGGGCGTTTGCGCTGCATCCGGTCGCGGTCTACGGCGCGGGCTACCTCGTCCAGCGCAGCATCGTGATGGCGACGCTCTTCTCGCTCGCCTGTGCCCTGCTCTTCCTTCGTGGCCTGCGACGCCGCGCCTACGCCGACGCGCTTTCCGCGGCGCTCGGCTTCTCGCTGGCCGTGCTGTCCAAGGAGCACGCCGTGCTGCTGCCGGCGGCGCTCCTGCCGCTTGCGGCGCTGGCGCGGCCCGAGCCCCGGTTCGCCCTGCGCTATGTCGCGCTGTTCGGCGCTGCCTGCGCGCCGGCGGCGCTGTTCGTAGTCGCTCGCTCGCTGCGCATTCTCGGCGGCGTGTACGAGGAAGCCGCCGGCGCCGTCGCGGCGCAGATCGTAGCGGCGGGGGGCGGCGACGCGCTCACCCCCTCGCTCGCGTTGAGCGCCGTGACGCAGGCCGGCCTGTTCTTCAAGTACCTGGCCCTTTGGTTCTGGCCTGACACGGGCGCGATGTCGATCGACTTGCGCGTCGATTTCCTCGCCGGCTGGACGCCGGCCTGGATCGCGATCAAAGTGGCCGCGTTCGCGGCGTGCGGCGCGGTGGGCGTGTGGCTCGTGCGGCGCGGCGGCGCCGCCGCGCTCGCGGGCGGTGGCCTGCTGTTCGCATGGATGCTGTTCTTCGTGGAGTTCACCACGGTGAAGCTGCAGGAGCCGTTCGTGCTCTACCGCAGCTACCTCTGGGCGCCGGGGTACGCGCTGATGCTGGTCGCAGCCCTGTCGCCCCTGCGCTGGCGGGCCGTCACCGCGCTGGGTATTGCCGCTTGCACCTTCCTCGCGTACGCCGCGCACGACCGGCTGACGTCGTTCTCCGACCCGCTCGCCCTGTGGACCGACGCGGTGGCGAAGCTCCCCGAATCCCGGGTGCCATGGGGCTCGCGCACCCTGTACGGCGCCGGCCGCGAGTACCTGTACGCCGGAGACCACGCGAAGGCGCTCGCAGTGACCGAAACCTGCGTGCGCCGCTATCCGCAGACCGCGCAGTGCGTCTACGCGCGCGGCGTGGTGCACCTGCAGATGAAGTCGTTCGAGGCGGCGCGCGCCGATCTCGAGCGCGCGATCGAGATGCTGCCGAAGACTGGCATCCAGTATCACCGCCTGGGCCTGGCGCTCGAATGCCTCGGCCGGTTCGACGAGGCGAAGGAGAACTACCGGCTCGCGGAGCGCTTCGGCTTTCGCGGCGGGCAGATGGAATTGCAGCGCCTCGAGGCGCTGCCGCAGCCGCCGCCGCGCGGCAAGCTCGCGCCGGCTTGCCGCTAGGGCAAAAAAAAGCGCCCCGAAGGGCGCTTTCTGGACTTCTCTCGCCGAGGATTACGCGCCGCGGCAGGAGCCCGGCAGGTACTTGGCGGCAAGTGTCGTGCCGTCGGTGGTGTTGCCGCACCGCCAGCCGAACAGGCCTTCGCCCATGTTCGAGGCAACCGTCGCCGGCGTCGTGGCGTTGAGCACCAGCGGCACCAGCGTCACGATCCCGCCGTTCACCGTCGCACTGATGCCGGTAATCGTGGCCGTCACCTTGCCGTCGTCGTCGGTCGCGATGGACGAAACATACTTCGACGTGTTGCCGCTCTCGCAGCCCCAGTTCGAGGCGCCCGGAGGCGTGCCGCCGGTCTGATAGACCTCGGTGATCGACGTACGGCAAGCGCTCATGGCCAGCAGCACCTCGGACACCTTCGCCCGGACGGTGTAGTCCTGGTACGCGGGGAGCGCCACCGCGGCCAAGATGCCGATGATCGCGACCACGATCATCAGCTCGATCAGCGTAAAGCCCTGTTGCAGGCGTTTCATGTAACTTCTCCTTTCGGTTGAAGACAGGCGGCAGCGCCGCTTGACAGGAGTCAAGCAAACCATATGCCATGCCAGAAAGTTGCCAAAAACCTCACCGATTCATGCGCTAACAGGCCTCTGCGGTGACCGAATCCGGCACCCCCTGACCATTCTCGCCCTGCCCTTGGCCCCTCCTTCTGTGGCAAATTTCGCATGGCCCACGTAGCGCCCGGATCGCTGCTGGAGCGCCTGTTCGGCATGCGCGGCAGAAAGTCTCGCCGCCTGCTCGCCTTGGGCAAGGCGAGTGAGCAGGCCGGTCGGCTCGAAGAGGCGCGCGACCGGTACCGGGCCGCGGTCGCGGCCGCGCCTACGCACGCCGCCCACCTCAACCTCGGGATCGTGCTGGAGGCCCTCGGCGACCCCCTTGCGGCAGCGCAGGAGTTCGACAGCGCCCTGGCGCTCGAGCCGGGAGAGCCGTTTGCCTCGTACAACCTCGGACGCCTGCTCTATACGCAGGGTGCGCTGGAGCGCGCGGAGAGCCTGCTCAGAGCCGCTCTGCGCGGCCGCGCAGCGTTTCCCGAGGCACTGGTGGTCATGGCGAGCGTGCTCGAGGCGCGCGGCGAACTTGCGCAGGCCGCCTCGACCCTGCAGCAGGCGATCGGGCTCCGCCCGGACTACGCCGGCGCGCTGCGAAACCTCGGGATGCTGCTCTGCCGCCTCGAGCGCTGGAGCGAAGCGCTACCCGTTTTGCGCCGTGCGCTCGAGGCCGACGCCGCCGACGCCGACGCCCTTTACTGGCTCGGCAACGCGCTGATCCGGGAGGCCAGGCCGGAGGAGGCCCTTACTGCCTACCGGAGCGCCGCAGCGCAGCGACCGACCTTCGCCGAAGCATGGTGCAACCTCGGCAACCTGCTCTGCGGCCGGGGCTCACTGGACGAGGCAGGCCGTTGCCTGCAGAAGGCCCTGGAACTGAAGCCCGACTACGCCGATGCGCACGTCGGCATGGGCAACGTCCTGGGCGCCAGCCAGCGGCCGGAGGACGCCGAGCAGTGCTTCCGCCGGGGAATCGCGCTCGATCCGGCGATCGCCCAGGCGCATGTGAACCTCGGCATCGTGCTCTGGCAGCAAGGCAGCTGGCGCGAGGCGATCGAGAGCTGCCGCGCCGCGATCGCGCTCAGCCCGGGCGCGCCGGAAGCGCGGTGGGCACTCGCCATGTGCCATCTGCCCGCGGTGCGCGAGCCCGGCGACGATCTGCCCGGGGTGCGCGCGCGGTTCGCCGAGCAGCTCGGCGAGCTCGAGCGCTGGTTCGACGCCGGGCGCAGCGGCCTGGGACCGCTCGCCCTCGGCGTGGCGCAGCCCTTCTGGCTCGCCTACCAGGACGAGCTCAACCGCGAGCTGCTCGAGCGCTACGGCCGCCTGTGCGCGCGGCTCATGCAGTCCTGGCAGGCCGGGCGCGCCCCGCGGCCGGTGGCGCAGCGCGCACCCGGAGCGCTGCGCGTGGGCGTGGTGTCGCAGTACTTCCGCTCGCATTCGGTGTGGAGCGCGATCATCAAGGGCTGGTTCCGGCAGCTCGACCCGCGACGCTTCGCGCTGAACGCGTTCTGCCTCGGCGCGCACGAGGACGCCGAGACGCGCTACGCGCGCTCGCGCGCGGCGCGCTTCGAGCAGGGACACCTCGGCCTGGAACGCTGGGTCGAAGTCATCGCCGACGCGCAGCCGGACGTGCTGATCTATCCGGAGATCGGCATGGACCCGATGAGCCTGAAGCTCGCCAGCCTGCGGCTCGCGCCGGTGCAGGCGGCCTCGTGGGGCCACCCCGAGACGACTGGATTGCCCACGATCGACTACTTCTTCTCGGCGGCGGGCCTGGAGCCGCCCGGGGCCGAGGCGAACTACAGCGAGCGGCTCGTGCGCCTGCCGAACCTGGGATGCTGGGTCGAGCCCGAGGCGGCGCAGGCGCGTCCGCCCGACCTCGAGGCCTGGGGCATCGAGCCCGGGGTGCCGCTGCTGCTGTGCCCCGGATCGCCCTTCAAGTACGCCCCGGAGCGGGACCGGGTGCTCGCCGAGATCGCGCGGCGGCTGGGCCGCTGCCGGATGCTGTTCTTCACCCACCGCACCGGCGCGCTGTCGCGCAAGCTGGAGGCGCGGCTGCGCGCGGCGTTCGCCGCGCACGGCGTGCAGTTCGAGCGCTGCGCCCGCTTCGTGCCCTGGCAGGAGCGCGACGCGTTCTACGGCCTGCTCGAGTGCGCCGACGTCTACCTGGACACGCTCGGCTTCTCCGGATTCAACACCGCGCTGCAGGCGATCCAGTGCGGGCTGCCGGTGGTGGCGCTGGAGGGCGGCTTCCTGCGCGGCCGGCTGGCGAGCGGCATCCTGCGGCGCATCGGGCTCGAGGAGCTGGTCGTTGCGAACGAAGCCCAGTACGTCGAGCTCGCGCTGCGGCTCGCCGGCGACCCGGGCTACCGCGACGCGGTGCGTGCGCGCATCGTGTCGCGGCGCGACCTGCTGTTCGGCGACGCCGCGCCGATCCGCGCCCTGGAGGACTTTCTCGAGGGCGCCGCCGCCTAGTTGACGCACTCCAGGTAGACCGTGCGCCCCAGTTCCACCAGCTCGTTGCCGCCGCTCGGAAAGCGGCGGTAGAACTGCTCGCAGATCGGGCGCAGGGGCACCCGGCGCGTCACGCTGTCGGCAGTGCCCGGCCGCACCCGGATCTCGGCGGTCACCTGCGCGACCTGCTGCAGCGGGAAGCGGCTCGACAGCCGCAGCAGCAGGTCCCAGTCCTCGGCGCAGGGCAGGCTCTCGTCGAACGTGCCGTAGCGCTCGAAGCACTCGCGCCGCATCCCCCAGTTCGCCGTGGGAATCAGGTTGCGGACCTGCAGCATGGCGTGCGAGACGCGGTACTCGCGCGGCGTCCCGCGCCGCATCTCGACGCGCCGGCCGTCGACGATCCTCTCTTCCACGGCGACCGAGCGCGTATAGGCGAACGGCGCGCCGCTGGCGCGCAGTTGCGCCACCAGCGCCGCCAGGTGCTCGGGCAGATACAGGTCGTCGTCGTCGAGGAACGCCATGATCTCGCCGCGCGCTTCGCCGAGCGCGCGGTTGCGCGCGGCGGCGGCGCCGCACGAGCGCGGCTCGTTGAGCAGCGTGGTCCTGCCGCCGAGCGCGGCAGGCAGCGAAGCGAGCACGTGCGCTACATCCTCGCCGCCGTCGTTCACCACCAGGATCTCCCAGCGGCCGTAGCGCTGCCGCGCCACCGACTCGAGCGCACCGCGCAGCATCGCCGGCCGGTTGCGCGTAGGGATGATCACGCTCACCAGAGGCTCGGGGCCCAGCGGCGCGAGCGCGGGCAGCGCGCCATGCTCGGGCTCCTGCTGCAGGATGCTGAGCAGCACCCACAGCAGCGCGTCGTTGACCTCGCGGTCGCCGGGGCTCAGCCGGCGCGCCTCGAGCAGCGCGGGCATCGCCTCGCGCGGCCGGCCCTGGTAGGCGAGCGACAGCGCGACGTTCAGGTGCGCGTCGCGCAGATCGGGCCTCAGTTGCGCCGCCCTGCGGAAAGCGCTCTCCGCCTGGCGGTCCTGGTCGAGCATGCCATGCGCCCTGCCCAGGGCGAACCAGGCTTCGACATCGGTCGGCAGCCGCGCGGTCAGCTGCTCGAGCACCTCGATCGCCGCCGCCGCCTGGCCTTGCCCGATCAGCGCGTGCGCGCGATCGAGTTCCGGCGCCCGGCTCAGGGCGTGTACCCCGGGATCTTGGATTCGTCGACCTCGTCGATCTGCTCGGGATCGAGGAACGTCTCGGCGTAGCGCTGGTACACCTTGCGCCGCACGAACACGTCGAACAGCTCCGGATCGATGTGGCCGTTCTGGCTGAAGCGGCCGAGGATCTCGAGAGACTCCGAGAGCGTCTTGCCCTTCTTGTAGGGCCGGTCCTTGGCGGTCAGCGCCTCGAAGATGTCGGCGATGCCCATCACGCGCGCCTGCACGGACATCTGCTCGCGCGTCAGGCCCTTGGGATAGCCCTTGCCGTCCATGCGCTCGTGGTGCCCGCCCGCGTACTCCGGCACGTTCTTCAGGTGCCTGGGCCAGGGCAGCGACTCCAGCATCTTGATGGTGGCGACGATGTGGTGGTTGATGACTTGGCGCTCCTCGCCGGTCAGCGTGCCGGCGCGGATCGTCAGGTTCTTCACCTCGTCCTCGGTGAGGAACTTGGCCTCGTGCCCCGAGACGTCGGTCCACCGGTACTCGGCGATGCGCTGCACGCGCTCGACGTCCTCCTCGCGCATGCGCTCGCCGCCGATGTTGGCCGCGCGCAGGAACGAGCGGTCCTCCTCGATCTGGCGCAGCACCTCGCGCCAGCGCTTCTTGCCCTTGGCGGTGTTGTCGCGCAGCATCGCGATCTCGGCATCGCGCTTCAAGACTTCGAAACGCGTGTCGATGAGGTGGATTCGATCGTAGATGGTCTCCAGCTTGGTCGCCTTGTCCACCACGTGCACCGGGGTGGTCACCTTGCCGCAATCATGCAGCAGGCCCGCGATCTTCAGCTCGTAGCGGTCCTTGTCCGTCATGTGGAAGTCGCGCAGCGGGCCGTCGGCGGTTTCGTTCACCGCCTCGGCCAGCATCATGGTGAGCGCCGGCACGCGCTGGCAGTGCCCGCCGGTGTAGGGCGACTTCTCGTCGATCGCGGTGTTGATCATCGCGATGAAGGACTCGAACAACTGCTCGAGCTGGTTGATGAGCATGCGGTTCGTGAGCGCGATGGCCGCCTGCGAAGCGAGCGACTCCGCCAGCCGCTGGTCGGCCGGCGAGAAGGGGACGATCTCGCCGGTCCTCGGGTCCTGGGCATTGATCAGCTGCAGCACGCCGATGATCTCGCGCTCGTGGTTCGCCATCGGCACGGTGAGGAAGGACTTCGAGCGGTAGCCCGTCTTCTTGTCGAAATTGCGCGTGCCGGTGAAGTCGAAGCCGTCGGCCGTGTAGGCATCGGCGATGTTCACCGTCTGGCCGGTGAGCGCCGCGTAGGCCGCGACCATGCTGTGGTTGGGCTTGCCCTCCTTGTCGTGCAGGTGAATGGGATAGAACGGCACGGGCGCGCCGGTCGTGCCGCCGAGGTAGTACTGCAGGCTGGAGGTGCGCACGATCTCGAAGCGCAACGTGCCGTCCTCGGCCAGGCGGTACAGCGTGCCGCCGTCGGCGCGCGTGATGGTCTTGGCCGCAGTGAGGATGGACTCGAGCAGCCGGTGGATGTCGCGCTCGGCGGACAGCGACGCGCCGATGGCGTGCAGCTGCTCCAGGCGCTGCACCAGGTCGTCGGGCGCGCGGCTCTCGGCGCGGACCGGAGGATTCGTGTCGTCGAGGAGGTGGGTCATGCGCGCGCCGGGCGAGGGCACGTCACTTGATGCAGACCGACCGCACTTCCTTGATGTGGGTGACCCCCATCAGGCACTTCTCCATGCCGTCCTGCTTGAGCGTGCGCATACCCTCCTCCAGGCAGATGGCGAGCATCTCGGCCACCCGCGCGTGCTCCTGGATCGCCTTCTTCAGGCGGTCCGAGGCGAGCAGCAGCTCGTGCAGGCCGCAGCGTCCCTTGAAGCCGCTGCCACCGCACTTGTCGCAGCCCACCGGCTTGTAGAACGTCAGCTGGCCCTTGTCGTTGCCGTACAGGCGCACCCACTCCTTGTAGACGCCCTCCATGGCGCCCTTGGGGTCGGCCCTGAAGCGCGACGTATGCTGCAGCTCGTCGCAGTACTCGCGCAGGAACGCGGTGAGCTCCGCGGGCTCCGGCGCGTACGCCTGCTTGCAGCTGCACAGGCGCCTGGCGAGGCGCTGCGCGAGGATGCCGAGCAGCGCGTCCGAGAAGTTGAAGGGGTCCATGCCCATGTCGAGCAGGCGGGTGATCGACTCCGGCGCCGAGTTGGTATGCAGCGTGGCGAACACCAGGTGGCCGGTGAGCGAGGCCTCGATGCCGGTCGCCGTGGTCTCCTTGTCGCGCATCTCGCCGACCATGATGATGTCCGGGTCGGCGCGCAGGAACGCCTTCATCACGGTGGCGAAGTCCAGGCCGGCCTTCTTGTTGACCTGCACCTGGCGCAAGCCCTTCTGCGTGATCTCGACCGGATCCTCTGCGGTCCAGATCTTCGTGTCCGGTGTATTGAGGAACTTGAGCACCGAGTGCAGCGTCGTCGTCTTGCCCGAGCCCGTGGGACCGCAGACGAAGAACAGGCCGTAGGGCTTGCTGACGGTGTTCTTGAGGTTCACCTCGTTCACCTTGGTGAAGCCCATCTTGTCGAGCGGAATCGGCTCGCCGGCAGCCAGAATCCGCATGACGATGTCCTCGACGCCGCCCGCGGTCGGGATGGTCGCCACGCGCAGCTCGATGTCGAGCGGCCCGAACTTCTTGAACTTGATCTTGCCGTCCTGCGGCCGGCGCTTCTCCGAGATGTCCAGGTCGCACATGATCTTGATGCGCGCCGCGATCGCCGAGCGGTAGCTCGCCGGCACCTCGATGTACGGCCCGAGCGAGCCGTCCTTGCGGAAGCGGATCTCGGTCTTCGCCTTGCCCGGATAGGGCTCGACGTGGATGTCCGAGGCGCCCTGGTTATAGGCGTCGACGATCACTTTGTTCACGAGCTTGACCAGCTCGTTGTCCGCGGCGGCCGAGGCCTCGTCCGCGCCCCCCTCGCCCACGGTCTCGCCTTCCTCGTCCATGGTGGACAGCAGGTCGCCGATGTCCCCCATGTCCATCGACTCGGCGCCGTAGAACTGGTTGATCGTCTCCTTGAACTCGCGCTGCGTGGTGACGCGGTAGACGATGCGCGCCTTGGGGAACACGTTGGCGGCGATGCGCGAGCTGCGGATGCGCTCTGGATCGACGCACAGCACCACCAGCCCCTCCTTCGTGTCGTCGATCGGCAGCCACTGGTTCTGCTCGACGTACTCGCGCTTCAGGTTCTTCAGCAGCTCCATCGGCTTGACGCGGTCCGACTTGAACGACTCGTAGGGCACGCCGAAGAACTTGGACAGCGCCGCGCCGATCGCCGGGATCTTGACCTGGAACTCCTCGGTCAGCACCTGCTCGATGTCCACCGCCTTCTTGCGCGCCTGGCGCGAGGCGAGCTCGAACTCCCCGGCCGACAGCACCGCGTCGGAGATCAGGTAGTCGTACTTGGTCTTGACCAGCGCCGGCTTCTGCCGCTGGCGGAAGGCGATCGCCAGCGTCTGCGCCAGCTCGGCGACGCCGTCCTCGGCGAGCGCGCCGAACGGCACGCCCGCCTTGTTGTTGATGATCTGGATGACGCCAATCAGCTCCTGGTTCTGGTTGTCGACGATCGGCGCCACCAGCATCTGCTTGGTGCGGTAGCCGGTGCGCTTGTCCACCTCCTGCAGGAAGCGCAGGTTGGGGTTGAGCGACTTCAGCTCGGCGTCGTCGTAGACGTCGCGGATGTTGACCGTGCGCTTGGCCAGCGCGACGAAGCCGGCGATCGAGTGCTCGGCCACCGGCAGCTTCAGGTCCTTGAACGAGTTGAGGCCGGTCTTGACCTTGGAGACGATCGCCTGCTTGTCGTCCGAGACCGAGTAGATCGTCAGGCGGTCGGCGTTGAACAGCACGCAGACGTCCGCGCTCACCTCGAGCATGATCTCGTCGATGTTGGAGGTGGCGTGGATCTTGTTGGTGACCGCCTGCAGCTGCTTCTGGAAGGCGAGCCGGATGTTGACGTCGGCCTGCGGCCCTGCCTGGTGGCTGAGTACGGCACTCATCGTGGACCCCTCGGATCGAACCGGACTATGCTATCCCCCAGTCGACAAACATTCAACCGCCATTGCCCTGATTTTAGGGCTGTTTTTCACATCCGGGCGGCCGCGGGCGGTCAAAATTCGAAAACCTGGTTGTTCTGCAGCATGCGCGGCTGGATGCGACCCGAGGACTCCTCGATCTCCTGCATGGTCAGCTCGGTCTCGCCGGGCTTCAGGTGGGTGACGTAGATCTCCGCTTCGCGCTCGAACTTGACCAGCTCCTCGGCGAGCATGGACGGGCACAGGTGCTTGGACAGCTCGGCCAGGTCGCGCTCCTTGTTGGCGAAGGCCGTCTCGATGATCAGGTACTTCAGGTTGTCGATGCGGTTGACGATCTGCCAGAGCGCGTCGTTCGGCCCGGTGTCGCCGGTGAACACGAGGCTGCCCGCGCCGCTGTCCAGCAGGAAGCCGACCGCGGGCACGGTGTGCACCGCCGGCAGCGGCGTGAACGCGCGCCCGGCGAGCGACACCGTGCGTCCCAGCTCGATCTCCTCATAGCGCATGAAGGGCGCCTCGGGCGACGGAATCTGCGTGAAGTCCGGCCAGATCTGCCAGTTGAAGATGTGGTCCTTGAGGATGGCGATGGTCTCGCGCGTGGCGTGCACGAGGATCGGCCGGGCGCGCATGCCCCCCACCGTGTCGGCGATGAAGGCGATCGAGGCGACGTGGTCGAGGTGCGAGTGGGTGATGAAGATGTGGTCCACCAGCGCGAGCTCGGCGAGCGACAGGTCGCCCACGCCCGTGCCCGCATCGAGCAGCACGTCCCCGTCGACGAGGAACGACGTCGTTCGCATGTGCCGGCCACCGATGCCGCCCGAGCAGCCGAGGACGCGCAGCCGCATGGCTATTTCTCGTCGAACGCGGTCACGCCGTCCCAGCCGGCCGGCGGCGGACTACGGCGCAGCGCGGCCACCCGGTCCTCGTACACGGCGTACAGGCCGCAGTCGGGATCCATGCGCCGCAGATTGAGCAGGCCGACCTCCACCTGATCCCAGGCTTGCGCGCGGTAGGCGCGCAGCGCCTGGTTCCAGAGCTTGAGCTCCTCCTGCCGCTTGCGGTCGACCTCGGACTCCAGCCCCAGCGGCTCGTAGATGGTCACCGCCTCGTCCTTGCCCTTCACCTTGATGCGGTCGACCTCCCGGAACACCACGTCCTTCACCTGGCTGCGCGTCGACTCGCCCACGAGGATGCCGACGCCGTAGCCCTTGGTGCGCCCTTCCAGGCGCGAGGCGACGTTCACGGGATCGCCCATCACCGTATAGGCGCGGCGCACGCGCGAGCCCATGTCGCCGACGCGCACGTTGCCCGAGTTCAGGCCGACGCCGATGTTGAGCGTCGGCCAGCCGCGCGCGGCGAAGCGCGCATTGAGCGCCTCGCGCTCCTTCTGCATGTCGAGCGCGGCGAGCACGCCGTTCCTGGCGTGCTGCGCGTCCTCCACCGGCGCGCCCCAGAACGCCATGATGGCGTCGCCGATGTACTTGTCGAGCGTGCCGCGATGCTGGCTGCGGATGATGCCGCTCATCGCGGTGAGATACTCGTTGATGTACTCGCGCAACTCCTCGGGCCGGAGCGCCTCGGAGATGCTGGTGAAGCCGCGCACGTCGGAAAAGAGGATCGTCAGCTCCGCGGCGCGCGGCTCCATGTTGTACTTTTGCGGGTCGCGCGCCATCTCGTCGACCAGCTCGGGCGGCACGTACTGGCCGAACAGCTCGGTGAACTGGCGCTTGGAGCGCGCCTCGACGAAATAGCCGTAGGCCATGTTCACGGTGTACAGCGCCGCGGTCATCAGGACCGACGCGGCGAGCGGCAGCACCATGTCGGCCTGCGTCCAGACCGCGACGTTCATCCCGGCGATCACGCTCATGCCGGCCACCGTCAGCAGGGTGGCCCACAGCGGCGCGAGCAGCGGGATGAGCAGCGAAAGCGCCACGCCGCCGATCAGCAGCAGGACCACTTCCGCGCCGAGCATGTAGGGCGGCTTGAGCTTCACCTTGCGGTCGAGCATGCCGGCGATCAGGTTGGCGTGCACCTCGACGCCCGGGTAGACGCTGTCCACGGGCGTGGAGCGCAGGTCCTTCAGTCCCGGCGCCGTCGTGCCGACGAGCGCGATCCTGCCTTTCAGGCGATCCGCCGGCATGCGCTCGGCGAGCACGTCGGCGAGCGACACGTAGGCGAAGCTGCGCTGGTGACCGCGGTAGGGGATGAGCGCGCTCGCGGTCTCGTCCACCGGAATGGCGAGTTCCCCGACCTGCAGCCACTCCAGCCCGGAATAGCCGCGCTGCAGGAAGCGGTCCGGGGCATAGCCCGGCTCCACTTTGGGAAAGCCGAGGATGGTGCGCACCATGGCGAGCGACAGCGCCTCGTAGTACGCGCCGTCCAGCTCCGCGATCAACGGCACGCGGCGCACCACGCCGTCCGCATCGGTGATCGGGTTGAAGTGCCCCGCGCCTGCGGCGTTCTTGAGGAACTCCGGCAGGTTGCCGCCGTATCCGGTCCAGGTCGTGAAAGGGATGTTGCGCCCGCGGAACGTTCCCTTGGGCAGCACGGGTTCCGGGATCGCCCCGGTGCGCTTCGCGTCCTTCTCGCTGTTCAGGTAGTAGCCGAACACGACCGGCTTGCCCTTGATCGCCTGCGCGAACAGCGCGTCGTAGTCCAGCCCCGGGCGCAGCTCGGCATACTGCTGCCGGAACTGCGGCACGTCCTTCATCGGCCCTTCCGCCAGCCGGTCGAGGACCCGGATTCCGGACGAATAGTCGGGCTCGGCGAACACCACGTCGAGGCCGACGATGGCGGCCTGGTACTTGCCGAAGAGCTTTTCGACCAGCTCCGCCAGCCGGTCGCGGGGCCAGGGCCAGCGCCCGACTTCTTCCAGGCTCTTCTCGTCGATGTCGAGGATGACGATGCGCTCGTCGACGCCGCCCGGCATGGTCAGCCGCAGCCGCGCGTCGTAGATGATGTCGTCGAGCTGCGTGATGAACGGGACGTTGTAGTACTTGGCGGCGTGCCCGATGAAGAACAGCGTGATGGCCAACCCGAGCGCGATGCGGACGATGTGCTGTTTCATGCAGGCTCCGTCGGGCCGGCGGGGCCGCGTGCGGGGCGCCGTGTCGCCCCGCGAATCATCCCTTCAGGAAGAACTCCATCTTGACGCCGGCCAGCTCGATCACGTCGTGGTCTTTCAGGGCGTGCGGCGCGGTGCCGATCGCATGGCCGTTGACCGTAGGCGGGTTTGCGCCCTCGACGTGCGTGATGAAGTAGCCCTGCGGGCGGCGCGTGAGCACCGCGACCTGCACGCCGGGCTTGCCGAGCGTGGTGAGCGGCTTGGCGAGCTCGAGCTCCTTGCCGGCGTTGCCGCCCGAGAGGATCTGGATGGCGCCGAGCGGATGGCCGCTCCTCGGGGCCGCGGCCGGCGCGGGGGCGGCCGCGGGCGGCGGCGTGGGGGTCGGCGTGTGCATGGCGTGGGTCGGCGTTCTCGCGTCGCGGTCCACGGTGCCCGCCGCGGACGCGCTCGCGGCGACCTGCTGCGCGGCGCTCGCGCGCGCGGCTTCCGCCCCGCCCGCGCCCATGGCCTTGGCCTGGTCGGCAGCCGCCTTCATGGCCGACGGGCGCAACACCATGGTCTTCTCGAAGTCCGCCTTCTCGGCGGTGGCCGCCGGCGCCGGCGCCTCGCCGACGAACTTCAGCCGGTACTTGCCGAGCTCGACCACGTCGTTGTTCTGCAGGAAATGCTTCTTGACCGGGTTGCCGTTGACCAGCGTGCCGTTGGTGCTGCCGAGGTCCTCGAGGAAGCAATCGTTCAGGATGGTGACGATGACGGCGTGCTCGCCGCTCACCGCCAGATTGTCGATCTGGATGTCGTTGTGCGGTTTGCGACCGATGGTGGTGCGCTCCTTGGTCAAGGGGATTTCCTTGAGCACCAACCCGTCCATGCTGAGTATCAGTTTCGCCATAGCCGACCCCTGGAGCCTATTTTAGCCAACCCAGAAACTTCCCCATCACGCCGCGCGCGGCAGGGTACTCCCGCAGGACGCGCACGAGTATAACCGAAACGTTGTCTTTGCCGCCGTTGTCATTGGCCATCTGCACGAGCTGCTGCGCGGCGAGCTTGAGGTTTGCGCCGAGCGCCTCCAGCGTCATGCTGATGTCGTCGTCCTCCACCATGTCGCACAGCCCGTCCGAGCACAGCAGGTAGATGTCGCCTGTGCGGGTGTCGTACTCGTGCATCTCCGGCTCCACCGACGGATCGATGCCGAGCGCCTTGGTGACGAGGTTCTTGTGCTGCGCGTGCTTCGCCTGCTCGGCCGTGATCAGGCCCGAGTCGATCTGCTCCTGCAGCAGCGAGTGGTCGCGCGTCACCTGCGTCAGCTCGCCGTCGCGCATGCGGTACAGGCGCGAATCGCCGAGGTGCGCGACCAGCGCCTTGTTGTCGTAGAACAGGCACACCACCAGCGTGGTGCCCATGCCCGCGTATTGCGGCTGGCTCTGCGCGGCGTGGTAGATGGAGGCGTTCGCCTTCATCACCTGCTCGCGCACCAGCTCGCCCGCCAGGACCCTGTTGGTCTGCGGGTCGATCTCGTGCGGCTGCACCTTGGCCAGCAGCTGCTGCATCTCCGTGGTGATCACGGTGGTGGCCATGCCGCTCGCCACCTCGCCCGCGTTATAGCCGCCCATGCCGTCGGCCAGCACCACCAGCCCGTTTGCAGGGTCCGATGCGATCGAGTCCTCGTTATGCGAGCGGACCATGCCGGGGTCCGTGCACGAGGCGATTTCCAGGGACTGGCTCAGATCCATGCGCGCTAGAGCTCGATGTCGACGCTCTTCGGCGCGCCGGAAGGCGCCGCGGGCCCGGCGCCGCCGGACGCCACGCGCAGCGCCGCCGCGAACTCCTCGCCCGTCTGGAAGCGCTGGTCGGGATTCTTGGCGAGCGCGCGCGCCAGGAACGCGACCAGCCCGGCCGGCACCCTGGGATTGACTGCCAGGATGTCGGCCGGCGGCTCGTTGGCGATCTTGTACATGAGCTGCGCCATCGACTCGCCTTCGAACGGCAGCCTGCCGCACAGCAGCTGGTACAGGCTCACGCCGAGCGAGAACAGGTCGGAGCGCCCCTCGATCTTCTTGCCGGCGAGCTGCTCCGGCGACATGAACGAGGGCGTGCCGAGCACCATGCCGGTCTTGGTCTTGGAAGAGTCGGTGAGCCGCGCGATGCCGAAGTCGGTCAGCTTCAGCATGTCGGACTCGGCGTGGTACATCATGTTCGCGGGCTTCACGTCGCGATGCACCACGCCCTGCTTGTGCGCGTAGCCGAGCGCATCCGCCGCGCGCGCCACGATGGACACCACCTTGGGCACCGGCAGCAGGTTGCCGGCCTTCACGTACGGCGCGAGGTCACCGCCCTTCAGCAGCTCCATGGCGATGTAGCAGAAGTCGTGCTCCTCGCCGGTGTCGTAGATGGTGACGATGTTCGGGTGCGACAGCCGTCCGGCCGTCTCCGCCTCGCGGAAGAAGCGCTCCTTCACCTCGGCGAGCTCGTCGGCCTCGAACTCCTGCGACAGCGCCATGGTCTTGATCGCCACCTCGCGACCGATCTTCGGGTCCTTGCCGAGGTACACCACCCCCATGGCGCCCTTGCCCAGCTCCTTTTGCACCTCGAAGCGGCCGAACTTCGGCTTCTCGCCGGCCGCGAGATTCAGCGTGCCGCCGGGATGGCTCGAGCCGGCGCCGAGGATCACGGTCTCGGAGAGCTGCTTGGCGCGCGCCATGCGTCCCTCGAGGTCGCGGAATTTCGGGTCGTACTCGTGCATGTGGCGGAATACCGACTCGGCCTTGTTGAACTGGCGCTTCCTCTCGAAGTCGAGCGCCAGGTTATACAGATTGTCCATCACCGCGCCCGACATCGGCACCTGGCGGAACTTGTCCCAGGCGAGATCGAGCTGCCCCTGCGCCTGATAGGCGATGCCGAGCATGCGATTGGACTCGGCGGAGGACTCGTCGGACTTCACTTTCGCCGCTTCGGTGACGATGAAGCGCTTGGAAACGAGCGCCGCGTGGCCGACGACCAGCAGCGTCGCCGGCAGCATGAGCTGCAGCCACATGCCGGCGGACACCATGAGGCCGAAATGCGCGCCGATCAGCGCGGCGAGCAGCGCGCCCGAGGCGAGCAGCGCCGCGCGCGCGTTCAGGCGCGGCAGCAGCACGATCAGGTAGGCGGCGATCGCCAGGCTGGCGGCGAGCTCGACCCAGTGGCTCCACACGGGCACGACGAAGAAGTGCTCCTGCAGCAGCGAGGACACCGTGTGCGCCGAGAGCGTCACCGCCGGCATGCTGGGATTGACCGGCGTCACGAACAGGCTCGACAGCCCCGCGGCGGTCGGGCCAATCAGCACAATCTTGTCGCGGTACTTCTCTGCCGGGATCTTGCCGGTGAACACGTCGAAGAAGGAGTCCTCGGCGAACGCCGGCCTGCCGTCGCGGTCGCTGTAGAAGTACGTGTACATGCGCGCGCTCGGATCGGTCGGCGCCTTGAGGTTGCCGATGCGGATCGCCTCGCCGGCGCTGATGCGGATGTCCGCCGGGCCGAGGTTGAGGCTCCTGGCGACCAGCATGGCGGAAAGCGACGGGTAGTACTCGTCGAAGTAGGTGACAGCCAGCGCTTCCGTGCGGATCGCGCCATCCACGTCTGGAAAGGCGTTCAGGTGGCCGATGGCGGCGGCCGCCTCGCCGATGGGCGCAACGATGGAGATGTCCACCGCGCTGGTCTGCTCGGGAAGGCTGTCCTGCACGCCCTGCAGCTTCACGGCGTTGCGCCGCAGGAACTCGGGCAGCGGCTTGTCCGGCCGGCCGCGCGGGATATCGCCGAAAAAGAGCACCGGCAGCACCACGTTGCCGGCGTCCGACATGCTGCCGGCGAGCTTGCGGTCGGTGTTGAAGTCCTGCTCCGCCGTCTTGAGCATCTCGTGCAGGCGCGCGGTCTCGGGATTGGCCGCGGTGCCCGCCGCGGCCGCGGACTGCAGCGCCCCATCCGTCACCCCGAGCAGACGGGCGATCGTCTCGTTCACCCGCCGGTTCTCCGGCTCCGAGAAGAACACCGTGTAGCCGATGACCTTCGCCTTGGCGCCCGCGAGGGCGTCGATCATCGCCGCGTGCACGTCGCGCGGCCAGGGCCAGCGGCCGATGTTGTCGATGCTCGCCTTGTCGATGGCGATGACCGCGATCTTGTCCGACGGGCTGCGCGAGGTGGCCTGCACCCCCATGTCGTAGGCCTTGCGCTCGAGGCTCGGGATCAGGCCGCTGGAAAGATTGAAGACGGTCACGCCGGCCACGACAAGCAGGCCGAGGAACCAGTCGCTCTTCCAGAATGCGCGCTTCATGCGTGGGCTCTCCCCGATGCTCCGTTGTCGGCTCGAGGCGGCCCGGTCTCCGACAACTCCCCTTGAAACAGCCGTCTAGACCGCATTCTTGCAGTCAAAACTAAGCTGCGTCAAATGCTTACCGAATCAGGTACCGAGGATCTGCCCTGGCTTGAGGGTGCCGCCGGCCAGGAATTCGGCGGCCGTGACCTTCTTGGCATCGCCCAGCTTCACCTTGCCGGCATGGATGCGCCCGCCCTGGGCTGCAATCACCAGGCGGCCGTCCTCGACCCCGAGGATCTCGCCGATCTTGCCCTTCACCGCCCCGAAGGTCCGCACCAGCTCCTTGCGTGAGTCGAACAGCTGCAGCTTGGTGCCCGCCAGGGTCGTCCACGCCCCAGGCGCCGGGTCGCTGCCGCGGATCAGGTTGTGGATGAAATCCACGTGATGCGCCCAGTGGATCTTCGCTTCGGCCTCGCGGAACCAGCCCTCGTAGGACGCCTGCGATTCGTCCTGCGTGACCTCCTTGTGCTTGCCGCCGACGACCAGGTCGGCCGCCTCGAGCATCGCCTGCACGCCCATCGGGAACAGGCGCTCGAAGTACACGTTGCCCAGCGTGTCGTTCTCGCCGATCGGCGTCTTCTTCTGCAGGATCACCGCGCCCTCGTCCAGTCCGTCGGTGGGGCGGAAGATGGTGAGACCGGTCTCCTTGTCGCCGCGCGAGATGGGCCAGTTGATCGACGACGGGCCGCGGTACTTCGGCAGCAGCGACGGATGGTACTGCACGGTGCCATGCTTCGGAATGGCGACGAACTCCTGCGGCGCGAACTGCAGCACGAACGCCATGATGCCGAGGTCGGCGCCGGCATCCTTCATCGCCTGCACGGCCTCGGGCGCGCGCAGCGACTTGAACTGGTGCACCTTGAGGCCCTTCTCCTGGGCGGCCGCGCGCAACGCGTCGGGCCGCGCGCCTTCCTTTTCCGGCGCGCAGAACACCGCCGCCACCTGGTCGCCGCGCGCGAGGAACGCCTCGAGCACGGCCTTGCCGAAATCCTGCTGGCCGACGATCGCGATCTTCATCAGGCGGCCTTCTTGGGCGGCGCCGAGAACGCGCCCGCCTGCTTGAGGGCGCCGATCTTCGCCTCGTCGTAGCCGAGCACCTGCCTGAGCACCTCGTCGGTGTGCTCGCCGAGCGTGGGCGAGCGCTTGATGACCGCGGGCGAGGCCGAGAGCTTGATCGGCATGCCGACGTTGAACCACTTGCCGCGCTGCGGGTGGTCGAGCTCGACCCACATGTCGCGCCCGCGCACGTGCTCGTCGTTGGCGAGGTCCTCGGTGCTCATGATCGGACCGCAGGGCACATCCAGGGGATTGAGGATCGCCATCAGCTCGCGCTTGGTGTGCTTGAGGGCGAACTCGCCGATGATCTCCCACATCTCCGCCTGGTTCTTGCGCCGGTCGGCGATCTTGGCGAACTTGGGATCGGCGGCGAGGCCCGGCATGCCGAGCGCGGGCCCGATGAGGTTGGCGAGCCCCTCCCACACCGCTTCCTGCACCACGATGTAGAGGAAATCGTTCGGGCCGCCCGGCTTGCAGCGGATGGCGTTGCCCAGTTGGCCGCCGCCCGAATCGTTGCCGGCGCGCGGCACCGCGCCCATGCCCTGGTGCGTCGGCACCGAGAACTCGGAGAGCGACTGGCGCGTCAGGCGCTGGTGGTCGCGGAACTTGACGCGGCACAGGTTCATCACGCCGTCCATCATCGCCACCTCGACGTACTGGCCCTGTCCCGTCTTCTCGGCCTGCCGCAGCGCGGCGAGCAGGCCGATGGCGAGATGCAGCCCGGTGCCCGAGTCGCCGATCTGCGCGCCGGTGACGAACGGCGGGCCCTCCGGCACGCCCGTCGTGCTCATCGCCCCGCCCATCGCCTGCGCCACGTTCTCGTAGGCCTTGAAGTCCGAGTAGGGCCCGCTCGAGCCGAAGCCCTTGATCGAGCCCATGACGATCTTCGGATTGATCTCGTGGATCTTCTCCCAGGTGAAGCCGAAGCGGTCCAGCACGCCCGGACCGAAGTTCTCCATGAGGATGTGGCATTCCTTCAACAGGTCGACGAACACCTGCTTGCCCTCGGCGCTCTTCATGTTGACCGTGATCGAGCGCTTGTTGCAGTTGAGCATCGTGAAGTACAGGCTGTCGGCGTTGGGCACGTCGCGGAGCTGACCGCGCGTCGCGTCGCCCGCCGGGTTCTCGAACTTGATGACGTCGGCGCCCATCCAGGCGAGCAGCTGCGAGCAGGTCGGGCCCGCCTGCACGTGCGACATGTCGAGGATGCGGACTCCCTTCAGTGCTTCCATGCGGATCTCCAGAAAAGCTATTTCTTCTTCGCGGTCGGATTCAGGCTCGTGATGCGCCCGCTCTCGGTGCCCGCGGTCTCGTCGATCATCGCGTTGACGAGCGTCGGCCTGCGCGAGCGGATCGCGTCTTCCATGGCCTTCCTCAGCTCGGCCGGCGTCGTGGCGTACACGCCCACGCCGCCGAAGGCCTCCATTAGCTTCTCGTAGCGCGCGTCCTTGACGAACACCGTGGGCGCGACGTCGCCGCCCCGCGGATTGACGTCGGTGCCCTTGTACACGCCATTGTTGTTCATGACCACGATGCACACCGGCAGGTTGTAGCGGCAGATGGTCTCGACTTCCATGCCGGAAAAACCGAACGCGCTGTCGCCCTCGATCGCGATTACCGGCTGCTTGGTGATCACGGCCGCGGCGACGCAATACCCCATGCCGATGCCCATGATGCCCCAGGTGCCGACATCGATGCGCTTGCGCGGCTTGAACATGTCCACGATGCTGCGCGTGAAGTCGAGCGCATTGGCGCCCTCGTTGACGAACATCGCGTCCGGGTTGGCCTTGACGATGTCGCGCACGACGGCGAGCGCGCTGTGGAAGTTCATCGGCGACGGGTTCTTCGCCAGCGTCTCGGCCATCTTGGCGACGTTGCCCTTCTTCTTCTCGGCGACCGCCGCGAGCCACTCGGCGGGCGGCTGCGGCCAGCCGCCGCCCATGCCGGCGAGCAGCGCCTGCACGCACGAGCCGATGTCGCCTACCAGCGGCGCCTCGATGCGCACGTTGCTGTCGGCCTCCTGCGGCGAGATGTCGACCTGGATGAACTTCTGGCCGCCCCAGTCCTTCGCGCCCTTGCCGCCCCAGGTCTTGCCCTTGCCGTGCGACAGCAGCCAGTTGAGGCGCGCGCCGATGAGCATCACGACGTCGGCGCCCGGCAGCGCGAAGGAGCGCGCCGCCGAGGCGCACTGCTCGTGCGTGTCGGGCAGCAGGCCTTTGGCCATCGACATCGGCAGGTAGGGGATGCCGGTCTTCTCGACGAGCGCGCGGATGTCGGCGTCCGCCTGCGCGTAGGCCGCGCCCTTGCCGAGGATGATGAGCGGCTTCCTCGCGCCCTTCAGCAGCTCGAGCGCGCGCTTGACCGCGTCGGGCGCGGGAATCTGGCGCGGCGCGGGGTCCACCACTTCGATGAGCGAGCGCCGCCCGGCCCCGGCCTCGATCGCCTGCGTGAAGAGCTTCGCCGGCAGGTCGAGGTAGACGCCGCCCGGGCGCCCTGAGACGGCGGCGCGGATCGCGCGCGCGATGCCCACGCCGATGTCCTCGGCGTGCAGCACGCGGAAGGCGGCCTTGGCGAGCGGCCGCGCGATGGCCAGCTGGTCGAGCTCCTCGTAGTCGCCCTGCTGCAGGTCCACGACCTCGCGCTCGCTCGAGCCGCTGATCAGGATCATCGGGAAGCAGTTGGTCGTGGCGTGCGCGAGCGCGTTCAGGCCGTTGAGGAAGCCCGGCGCCGAGACCGTCAGGCAGATGCCCGGCCTCTGCGTGAGGAATCCGGCAATCGAGGCCGCGTAGCCTGCGCTTTGCTCGTGACGGAAGGACAGCACGCGCAGCCCTTCCGCCTGCGCCCGGCGCGTGAGGTCGGTGATCGGGATGCCTGGCAGCGCGTAGATCGTGTCGATGCCGTTGAGCTTCAAGGCATCGATCACCAGCTGAGAGGCGTCGATCAGCTGCGTTTGTGCGTCGGTGGCGACTTGGGGTTCGACGGTGCCCATGATGGCCTCCTCGGGAGGATCGCTATGGTAAGAATCGCCCCCCGCGGGGAGCCTTGACTCAGGTCAAGGGTCTAGAATCCCGCCTCCGATGACCGCCTTCCCGAACCATCCGCAGCGCAACAGCATCCGCCTGCAGCTGCGCCAGAACCAGCTCCTGCAGGGCCTCACCAGCGCGCAGTGGAGCGAGCTCGAGCCGATGCTCGCGGTCGCCGATTACCGCAAGGGCGAGCCGCTCGTGCGCCAGGGCGACGAGGAGATGGAGCAGTTCTTCATCCTCGAGGGGATGCTGAAGCGCGTGGTCTCCAACCCCGAGGGGCGCGAGATGATCCTGCGCTTCGCCGCCGAGACGGAGATGGACACCTCCTACGCGGCGTGGCGCCTGAGGACGCCCGTGCCCTATTCCATCGTCGCGGTCACCAAGGTGCGCACCGCCGAGCTGCCCATGCCGCAGTGGGCCGAATTCCTCGAGCGCCACGCCGACGTCAAGCTGCGCTTCGAATACGAGGTCATGAAGCTGATGAGCGAGGTGATGGCGCATACCATCACGCTGCACCTGCTGGACGCCCCGGGGCGGCTGTCGCGCTTCCAAAGGAAGCACCCCGAACTCTCCGGGCGCATCCCGAAAAAGGAGCTCGCCGCCTATCTGAATCTCACACCGGAAACGCTGTCGCGCCTGCGGCAGAAGCTCGGCGAGCCCTAGCGGCCGCGCAGTCGCGCGACCACA
This sequence comes from Betaproteobacteria bacterium, assembly GCA_029883975.1. Taxonomy (GTDB): domain Bacteria; phylum Pseudomonadota; class Gammaproteobacteria; order Burkholderiales; family SG8-39; genus JAABQT01. The sequence continues at coordinate 1,996 of JAOUIL010000026.1, read as the reverse complement.
CGGGCCAGCAGCGGCAGCAGGAGCAGGAACAGCGCGAGCGAGGTGATCGAGCCCACCAGTCCGTTCTCGAAGAACACCAGCATGTCTCCCTGCGAGCCGAGGATCGCCTGGCGGAAGGAGGCCTCGGCGCGGTCGCCCAGCACGATCGCCAGCACCATGGGTGCGAGCGGATAGGCGAGCTTCTTGAAGAAGTAGCCCGCCACGCCGAACACCACCATGATCCAGACGTCGAACAGCGAGTTGTGCACGGTGAACGCGCCGATCGAGCAGATGACGATGATGATGGGCGCGATGACCGAGAACGGGATGCGCAGGATCGCGGCGAACAGCGGCACGCAGGTCAGCACCACGATCAGCCCGGCGATGTTGCCCAGGTACATCGAGGCGATCAGGCCCCAGACGAAGTCCTTCTGCTCGACGAACAGCAACGGTCCCGGCTGCAGGCCCCAGATCAGCAGGCCGCCGAGCAGCACGGCCGCGGTCGGCGAGCCCGGCACGCCCAGCGTGAGCATGGGCAGCAGCGCCGAAGTGCCCGCGGCATGCGCCGCGGTCTCCGGCGCGACGACGCCCTCGACCTGTCCGGTGCCGAACTTCTCGCCGTCGCGCGAGAAGCGCCGCGCCACGCCGTAGGCCATGAAGGACGCCGGCGTCGCGCCTCCCGGCACGATGCCCATGAAGCAGCCGACGGCCGAGGAGCGCAGCGACGTCAGCCAGTAGCGCGGCAGCTCGCGCCAGGTTTCCATCACCGCGCGCAGGTTGAGCTTCGCCGAGGCGCCCTTGAACGCCAGGCCCTCCTCCAGCGTCAGCAGGATCTCGCCGATGCCGAACAGGCCGATGACGGCGATGAGGAAGTCGAAGCCGTTCAGCATGTGCACCGAGCCGAAGGTGAGGCGCAGCGTGCCCGTGACCGGGTCGGTGCCGACGGCGGCGAGCGCGAAGCCCATCATCATGGCGGCGATGGTCTTGAACGGCGGCTCCTTGCTCATGCCGACGAACGCGCAGAAGGTGAGCAGGTACACCGAGAAGAACTCCGCCGGGCCGAACTCGAGCGCGAAGCTGGCGATGATCGGCGACAGGAAGGTGATGACGATGACGGCGACGAAAGCGCCGATGAACGACGAGGTGAACGCCGCCGTCAGCGCATGCCCGGCGCGGCCCTTCTGCGCCAGCGGGTAGCCGTCGAAGGTCGTCGCCACCGACCAGGGCTCGCCCGGAATGTTGAACAGGATCGAGGTGATGGCGCCGCCGAACAGCGCGCCCCAGTAGATGCACGACAGCAGGATGATCGCCGAGGTCTGGCCGCCCTCGGTCTGCGCCATCGAAAACGTGAGCGGCAGCAGGATGGCGACGCCATTGGCGCCGCCCAGTCCCGGCAGCACGCCGATGATCACGCCCAAGATGATGCCGAGGAACATCAGGGCGAGGTTCTTGAAGCTCAGCGCGACCCCGAACCCCTGTATCAGCGACTGGATTTCCTCCACGGCCCCGTCCTTTCCGTCAGTCCAGGCCGAGCAGCCGCTCGAGCGGACCCTTGGGCAGCGGGATCTTGAACCACATCTCGAAGATCAGGAAGAACACCGTGCTGTTGCCCAGGGCCACGGCCGCGAGCTTCCACCACGCGTAGGCGCCCAGCACGCGCATAAAGTAGCCCACGTACAGGATGGCGGAGACGTAGATGCCGAGCCAGCCGATCAGGCCGGCAAACACGGCCGACGGTACGAGCACGGCGAGCACGAGCTTGAGCTGCTGCACGCCGACGAAGGGCCTGTTGCGTTCGCCCCGCAGGCGCAGCCCGAGCGCGAAATTGACGGCCGACGCCAGGCAGACCAGCAGGCCGAGGTAGAAGGGGAAGTAACCCGGCTGCGGGCCGTTCTCATCCCAGCGTGCGCCCAGGCGCACGCTGTCGAAGATGACGATCGCGCCCAGCACGAGGAACAGCCCGGCCATGCCGAGCTCGGCCGTCTTGTAGCGAAACGCCGGCCGCTCACCCGACTGC
>JAOUIL010000095.1 GCA_029883975.1 Betaproteobacteria bacterium | reverse complement strand
GCTCGATCCGTTCTCGGGCGGCGAGGCACAGTCGGAGGCCGACCTGCGCGCGCGGCTGCTGCGGGTCATCCCGGAAGGGCAGGCGGGCGGAGTGCCGGTGACGGAACTGCCGCTCGATCCGTTCCTCGAGCCGGCCGGCAAACGGCAGATCCTCGCGCGGCTGCTGCGCAACCTCAAGGCCATCTACCGCGAGGCCGACAAGCCGCAACGCCTGCTCGACGTGCTGAACCGCATGCTGATCGTCGCGCCGGAGGCGCATGGCAGCCTGCGCGAGCGCGGAATGCTGTACCAGCGGCTGGAGTGCTACCGCGCCGCGCTCAAGGATCTGCAGGCTTACGCCGCGCTCGAGCCGGAAGCGTCCGACATCGACGACGTGCGCGCTCTGATGATCGAGCTCTCCGCGCGCTGCGCCCGGCTGAACTGACGCCCTAGGCGGTGGCGGTCCGCGCGGCGATGCCGGCCGCGGCGCGAAGCTCGCGGGCGCGCTCTTGCACCGCCGCGTGCAGCGCGGGCTTGTAGCCCAGCGCGAAGAACACCTCCGCCGCGAGGAAGATGGGCGCCACGAAGATCTGGAACAGGTTGTCCACCAGCGCGGGCTTGCGCCCTTCCCACACGTGCCCGATCAGCTGGATCACCCAGCCGCCGCCGAAGAAGACCAGGAACCAGACCAGGCCGCTACTCACAGGCTGACGGGACACGAGGTCGGCGAGGTACAGCAGCACACCGTTGATCGCCAGCATGGCGAGCGCCAGCGGCACGTCGAGCACGAAATACCAGGCGAGCACCACGGCGGCGAGCAGCATCGCCGCGGTGAGCGGCACGCCGCCGGCCTCGATGCGCGCCCAGCCCAGCGCGATGAACAGGCCGAAGACGATCATCGGCACGCCGACGAAGTGCGTCGCCTTGTTGCGCGCATCCTGGTGGTACGCCGCGTAGAAGCCCATCTGCTGCTCGAGGGTCTGCATCGCCGCCTCCCTGAAAGCCACTATAATTCAGCATTTTACACACGCGCTGATGCGGGTCACGCACGGGTCCATTACGCCGGGGAGCAGCCGTCTGGCGCTTACCATCGGCAATTTCGACGGCGTGCACCGCGGCCATCAGGCGATGCTTGAGCGCACCGTGGCGCGCGCCCGCGCGCTGCGGCTGCCTGCCTGCGTGCTCACCTTCGAGCCGCATCCGCGCGAATTCTTCACGCCGGCCACGGCGCCGGCGCGGCTCACGCGCCTGCGCGACAAGCTGGAGCTGATGGCCGCGGCCGGGGTGAGCCGGGTGCATGTGGCGCGCTTCGACGCGCGGCTGGCCGCGCTCGCAGCCGAGCGCTTCGTCGAGGACCTCGTGGCGCACGACCTGCGTGCCGCCTGGCTTCTGGTGGGGCGGGACTTCCGCTTCGGCGCAAGGCGCGCCGGCGACTATGCGCTGCTCGAGCGCCTGGCCGGCGTTCACGACTTCGAGCTGGAGGCGATGCCGGAGGTCGCGCTGCAGGGCGAGCGCGTCTCCAGCTCCGCGGTGCGCGCGGCGCTGGCCGCGGGCGACCTCGCGGCCGCGCAGCGGCTGCTCGGCAGGCCCTTTGCCATGAGCGGGCGGGTGGCGCACGGCGAGAAGCTCGGGCGCGAGCTGGGCTTTCCGACCGCCAATGTCGTACTGCGCAGGCGTCCGGCGCTGGCGGGCATCTTCGTGGTCGAATGTCAGCTCGAAGGCGAGACGCAGTGGCGGCCCGGGGTGGCGAGCGTGGGCCGGCGCCCGACGGTGAATCCCACCGCGGCACCGCTGCTCGAGGCGCACCTGCTGGACTACGCCGGGGACCTCTACCGGAGGCACCTGCACGTGCGCTTTCTGCAGAAGTTGCGCGACGAGCGCAAGTACGACGATGTGCCGGCTCTGCGCGCGGCGATCGCCGGCGACGCGGCGCAGGCCAGAAACTACTTTTCGAAGAAGACGAATGCCTGACTACAAGAAGACGCTGAACCTTCCCGACACGCCGTTCCCGATGCGCGGCGACCTCGCCAGGCGCGAGCCGCAATGGGTGAAGCAATGGCTGGACAAGGGTGTCTACCGGCGCCTGCGCCAGGTCGCCGCCGCGCGCCTGAAGAAGTTCGTGCTGCACGACGGCCCACCCTACGCCAACGGCGACATCCACATCGGCACGGCAGTGAACAAGATCCTCAAGGACATGGTGGTGAAGTCGAAGTCGCTCGCGGGCTTCGACGCGCCCTACGTGCCGGGCTGGGACTGCCACGGCATGCCGATCGAGGTGCAGATCGAGAAGCAGTACGGCCGGAACCTGCCCACCGCGGAGACGCTGCGCCTGTGCCGCGCCTACGCCGCCGAGCAGATCGAGCGGCAGAAGGCGGATTTCCGGCGGCTGGGCGTGCTGGGCGAGTGGGACAACCCGTACCAGACGATGGCGCCGCGCAACGAGGCCGACGAGATCCGCGTCCTCGGCAGGCTGCTCGAGAAGGGCTACGTCTATCGGGGCCTCAAGCCCGTCAACTGGTGCTTCGACTGCGGCTCGGCGCTCGCCGAGGCGGAAGTCGAGTACGAGGACCGCAAGGATCCGGCGATCGACGTGGCTTTTCCGTTCGCCGATCCCGCGAAGGTGGCGCAGGCGTTCGGTCTCGCGCAGCTGCCGGCCAGGCCCGGCTACGCAGTGATCTGGACCACGACGCCCTGGACGCTGCCCGCCAACCAGGCGCTCAACGTCCATCCGGAGTTCACGTACCACCTGGTGGACACGGAAAAGGGCCTGTTGATCCTCGCCGCGGATCTGCAGGCGGCGTGCCTGGCGCGCTACAAGGTCGCGGGCACCACGCTCGCCTCGTGCCAGGGCAGGGCGCTCGAGAATTTGCGCTTCAAGCACCCGTTCTACGATCGCGAGGCGCCGATCTATCTCGGCGAGTACGTGACGCTGGACACCGGCACGGGCATCGTGCATTCGGCGCCGGCCTACGGCGTCGAGGACTTCGACTCCTGCCGCCGCTACGGCATGAAGGATTCCGAGATCCTCACGCCGGTCATGGGCGACGGCAAGTTCGCGCCCTCGCTGCCGCTCTTTGGCGGCGAGTCCATCTGGGAGGCGAACGGCAAGGTCGTGAAGGCGCTCGCCGAGCGCGGCATGCTGCTCGCCCGGGAGAACTACACGCACAGCTACATGCACTGCTGGCGCCACAAGACGCCGGTGATCCTGCGCGCGACCACGCAGTGGTTCGCCGCGATGGACAATCCCGTGAAGGGCGAAAGTCTGCGCAGCGTGGCGCTGGGCGGCATCGCGAAGACCGAGTTCTTCCCTTCCTGGGGCCAGGCGCGGCTGCAGGGCATGATCGCCAACCGGCCGGACTGGACGCTGTCGCGCCAGCGTCAGTGGGGCGTGCCGATGCCCTTCTTTCTGCACAAGGAAACCGGCGCGCTGCATCCGCGCACCCCCGAGCTGCTCGAAGCGGTGGCGCTGCGGGTCGAGAGGGCCGGCATCGAGGCTTGGCACACGCTGAAGGCGGAGGAACTGCTCGGGCCCGAGGCCGCGATGTACGACAAGAGCCGCGACACGCTGGACGTCTGGTTCGACTCGGGCTCGACGCACCAGACCGTGCTGCGCGGCTCGCATGCCGAGCTCGGTTTCCCGGCGGACATGTATCTCGAGGGCTCGGACCAGCACCGCGGCTGGTTCCATTCCTCGCTTCTCGTATCCTGCATGCTGAACGGCGTGCCGCCCTACCGGTCGCTGCTCACGCACGGCTTCGTCGTGGACGGCGAGGGCCGCAAGATGTCGAAGTCCAGGGGCAACACCGTTGCGCCCCAGGAAGTGTCGAGCACGCTCGGCGCCGAGATCCTGCGCCTGTGGGTCGCCTCGACCGACTACTCGGGCGAGCTGTCGATCTCGAACGAGATCCTGAAGCGCGTGGTCGAGGGCTACCGGCGCATCCGCAACACACTGAGGTTCCTGCTCGCCAACATCTCCGACTTCGACGCTGCGCAACATGCGGTGCCCGTGGCGCAGATGGTCGAGATCGACCGCTTCGCGCTGGCGCTCGCCGCGCGCCTGCAGGACTCGGTTGCGGCGGACTACGAGGCCTACCAGTTCCACCTCGTCGCGCAGAAGCTGCAGACCTTCTGCTCGGAGGAGCTCGGCGCGTTCTATCTCGACATCCTCAAGGACCGCCTCTACACCTGCGGCGCGAATTCGGCAGCGCGCCGCTCGGCGCAGACCGTGCTCTGGCACCTGGCGCAATGCCTCGTGCGCTTGATGGCGCCGGTCCTCAGCTTCACGGCCGAGGAGGCCTGGCAGGTGATGGCCGGCAGCGAGGACAGGAGCGTTTTCGAGGAGGTCTATCACCCGATTCCCGGTCACGGGCTGGCGCCCGACGTGCTCGAGGACTGGCAGGAGGTGCGCCGCGTGCGCGAGATTGCCGCGAAGAAAGTGGAGGAGAGGCGCGAGGCGAAGCAGGTCGGTTCCTCGCTCGCGGCGGAGCTCGACGTGCGCGCCGGCGGCCGCACCCACGCGGCGCTGGCGCGGCTGGGCGAGGATCTGCGCTTCGTTTTCCTCACCTCGCGCGCGACCGTGCACCGCGCCGAGGGTGCCGAGGTCGAGGTGCACGTCACGCCGAGCGCGCACGCGAAGTGCGAGCGCTGCTGGCATTACCGCGCCGATGTCGACGCGGCCGGCCTGTGCGGCCGCTGCCGCAGCAACCTGGACGGCCCGGGTGAGCCGCGCACGCATGCGTAGCGCGTGGCCCTGGTTCGCGGCGGCCGGCGCCGTCGTCGCGGCCGACCGGCTCGCCAAGTGGCTGATGCTCGGCTGGCTGCGGCCCGGCGAGAGCGTCGAGGTCACGAGCTTCTTCAACCTCGTGCTGGTCTTCAACCGCGGCGCGGCGTTCAGCTTCCTCGCCGGCGCGCCCGGCTGGCAGACGCCGTTCTTCGTCGCGGTGGCGCTGGTCGCCGCCGGCGTGGTGAGCTGGCTGCTGCTGCGGCATGCGCGCCAGCGGCTGCTGTGCGCCGGGCTCGCGCTGATCCTCGGCGGCGCGCTGGGCAACCTGTGGGATCGCCTGGCCTGGGGCGCGGTCGCCGACTTTCTCGACTTCCACGCGTTCGGCTGGCACTGGCCGGCGTTCAACGTCGCCGACTCGGCGATCACGGTGGGCGCGGCGCTGGTGATCGTCGAGGGCTTCCTGCGCAAGGACTAGAATGGCGGCCATGGAAGTGCTGCTCGCTAATCCGCGCGGCTTCTGCGCCGGGGTGGAGCGCGCCATCGACATCGTCGAGCGCGCGCTCGAGCAGTACGGCGCGCCGATCTACGTGCGCCACGAGATCGTCCATAACCGCTTCGTGGTCGAAGACCTGCGCGCCAAGGGCGCGGTGTTCGTGGACGAGCTGCACCAAGTGCCCGCGGGCGCCACGGTGATCTTCAGCGCGCACGGCGTCTCCAGGGCGGTGCGTGCCGAGGCCGAGCGGCGCGGCCTGAAAGTGTTCGACGCCACGTGCCCGCTGGTGACCAAGGTGCACGTCGAGGTGGCGAAGATGCTGCGCGAGGGCTTCGACATCGTGATGATCGGCCATCGCGGCCACCCCGAGGCGGAGGGCACCATGGGCCAGTCGTCCGACCGCATGCACCTCGTGGAGACGGTCGAGGACGTCGCGCAGCTCGCGCTCGCGCCGGACGCGAAGCTCGCCTATGTCACGCAGACCACGCTGTCGGTGGACGACGCGCAGGCGATCGTCGCCGCCCTGAAGCTGCGCTTTCCGCGGATCTGCGGGCCGAAGCGCGACGACATCTGCTACGCCACGCAGAACCGCCAGGACGCGGTCAAGTTCATGGCCCCGCAGTGCGAGGTGGTGATCGTCGTAGGCTCGCCCAACAGCTCCAACTCGAACCGGCTGCGCGAAGTGGCGCACAAGATGGGCGCCGCGGCCTACATGGTGGACAGCGCCGCGGACCTGCGCCCGGAGTGGATTGCCGGCTGCACGCGCGTGGGCGTCACGGCGGGCGCCTCGGCCCCGGAAGTGCTGGTGCAGGAAGTCGTGGCGCGCCTCAAGGCGCTCGGCGTCGCCGGCGTGCGGCAGCTCGACGGCATCACCGAGCGGGTGGTGTTCACGCTGCCGCGTGAGCTGGCGCGGCGCTAGCGCCCACCCTAGTCGCCGAACGTCACCTCGATGCGCAGCCGGCTCGGCGCCGGCTTGCCCTTGCGCATGCCGGGCGTGTAGCGCGCGGCCGAGAACGCCTTCACGGCGGATTGCTCGAAGCGCCCCACGGGCTCGGCGCGCACGACGCTGACCCGGTCCACCTTGCCCGCGAGCGACACGAACACGTCGAGCACGACGCGCCCGCGTACGCCCGAGGGCAGGTCCTTCGGGTACTCGGGCATGACGTGCGTCCTGATTTGCGGCCGCACGTCGAGCTGGCGCGGCGGCCAGTAGTGCGTGGCCGCCGCCTGCGCCGTCCCCGCCGACAGGAGCAGGGCGAGGGCGCCCGCCCGCAGAAGGAAGGCGGCGCCGCTCACTGGTCGGCGTTCAGCTCGCGCCAGCCCACGCGCCGGCCCTGGAAGCTGGTGGGCGCGATCGGCGTTTCCACCGCGCGTTGCTGGTTGTCGGCCGTGGTCACCACCGTGACGACCTTGCCGCCCGGCAGCTGGATCACGTTGATGCCGACCACCACCGAGCCCGTCACCTTCTGGCTGACCGCATCCGCCGTCGCGCCGGCGACGAAGCTGCCGGTCTTGAAGTCGAACACGTTGATCCAGCCCGTGCCGCCGGCCACGCACGAGTCGGTCGAGGGCACGTTCGACGGCACGACCAGCGAGCCGAGCTGCAGCTGGATGTCGACGCTGACGCGCTCGCCAGTGTCTGGGAGCTCGACATACCAGCCGCGCACAGAGAGATTGGACCAGTCCACGCTCTTCGGCGTGTCGATGGTGCGCGTCGTCGAGTCCACCGTCTTGATGACCTGCTCGGTGAGCGGCGTGCGGTCGGTGACCGTGACGTTGCCCACCAGGTCGTCGGCGATGGCGTAGACGGTCTGCTCGCTCGCGTCGGACTTGTCGGAGATGCCGAGGAAGCGGCCGGTGCCGACGAACACCACGCGCCGGTTCTGGATCAGGCCGAGCTCCGGCTTGGTGGTGACCGGCTGCGCGTTGCCGCCGCTGTCCTTCAGCTCCGCGACCTTGACCGCCTTGAGGTACGTGCTGCTGGCGCTGTCCAGGTCGAAGCGCCACAGGTTGCCCTTCATGTCGCCGCCGTACACCGCGAGCGTGGTGTTGTCGACGCTCGAGTTGTCGACCCAGTTGTTGATCTTCGCCAGGCCGCTCGGATCCGCGTCGGCGTAGCTCGCGCCGGCCGTGCCCGGATCGCCGACGCCGGTCGGGATCTTGTGCAGGATCCGGCCGCTCACGGCGTCGAGCACGTACAGATAGCCCTTGCCGTCGCCCATGCGGTTGGTGGTCAGCGGCTCCAGGCCCGTGTTGTTCAGGCCGGAGGTGAAGATCACCACCCACTGGCCGGTCGACTCGAGCTTGGTGATCACCGGGTTGCCGTACGACAGGCCGAGGTCGCAGTCGTCGGTGGCGCCGACGGCGTCGGCTTCCGTCGCCGCGCATGCGGTGATGCTCGGCAGGCGCACCCTGAACTCCCACATCGCGCGCGGCTTGAGCGGATTGGTGATATCGAGCGCGTAGAAGCCGCGTCCGCCCGAGTTCAGGCTACCGACCAGCATCGTGCGCCAGTCGTTCAGGCCCGCGCAGGGCGTCGACAGGCAGATGTCGCCCACCACCGGCGAGCCGTCCACGAAGTAACGGTGCACGTAGGGGATCGAGGCAAGCTTGTGCACGACGGGCAGCACGGTCCTCGGGAGGTAGGCCCAGCGTTCCACGCCGTTGCCGTTGTTGTTGCCGCCGGAGAACGTGTCGTCGCCCGTCTCGGGGGTCGCGATGCCGCCGGTCTGGTAGTACGGGTCGTTGTTCACGTCGGTTTCGATGGCGTGCAGCATGCCGTCGTTCGAGGCGATGTACACCGTCGGCCGGCGCACTACGGTCGGCGCCGGGAACTGCGCGGCGGGGCAGGTGACCGTGGCCGTGCCCTGGGTGCAACGCTTGAAGTCCGCGTAGCCGGCGTCGCCGTAGTTGAACGGCGCCGCCTTCACGTAGGAAGGCTGCGCGTTGATGATGTCGCCGAGCAGCGCCGAGCGCTCGCGGAACAGGTCGGTGGCCGATACCGCACCCTGATCCTCGAACGCCTGGTGGCCGCGCAGGTAATTGACGAGGTTCTCCGGCGTGGCGTTCGGCAGCTGCGCCACCGAGTAGCCCGAGTACTGCGGCAGCAGCGTAGTCTTGAAGAAGAGGAGCTCGGTCGCCGTCAGCCCCGTGCCGTCGTTGCACCACGGGCTGCCGACGGCCGCGGGCACGCAGAAGTGCTTCATGCCGTTGCCGACGTCGGCCGTGCTGGTGGATATGTACGGGTCGGTCGGGTCGAACGTGTAGATCGTGCGGCTGGTGTGCACGCGGGTGTTCAGCTTGGCCTGCGCCGACCACAGCTCGACGAACGAGATCGCGCCCGAGGTCAGGTCGATGGTGCGCGCCTTGACGTCACCCGTCCACGACTGCGTCTGGTACTGCGCGGTGAAGGCGAAGTTGTCCCCCGCCACCGGCTGCAGGTTCGAGGTCGCCGCCGCGGCGCCCGCGCCCACGCGCTGCTTGAGGGCGTTCAGGGTGTCCGTGAGACTCGAGGCGAGCTCCTGCGGGTTCGAGGCGCTGAAGAACACGCCCCGGCCGTTGACTGCCGCATGCCAGAGGTCGTCCAGCGCCGTCGGCGTGTCCTCCACCGGGTTGGGCCAGGTGGGATTGCCGCTCTTGATGCCGTAGAAGTCCCCGCTGGTCGCGGTCTCGTAGTCGCGCCGGTAGGTGAGCGTGCCGTCCAGGCCCAGGCCGAGCGTGAAAGTCGTCATGTGCTGGTGCGCGGCGAAGTCTTTCTGCGTCGTGGGTACGTTGTCCGCCGATACGTCGGTACCGAGGTCGTTCTTCGCGCCGGTCGGGCGCAGGTCGGTCTTGTAGTAGTACAGGGCGACGTCGGCCAGGCCCACCGTGGTGTCGTCCCCACCGTCGTACACGCCGTCCTTCTCCAGGGAGTACGGCCCTGTG
>JAOUIL010000172.1 GCA_029883975.1 Betaproteobacteria bacterium | reverse complement strand
TCCTCCACCTCCTGCGAGGAGATGTTCTCGCCGCCGGAGATGATCACGTCCTTCGACCGGTCCTTGATCTTCACGTAGCCGTCGGGCTGCATGACGGCGAGGTCGCCCGAGTGGAACCAGCCGCCGGCGAAGGACTTCTGCGTGGCCGACGGGTTCTTGAGGTAGCCCTTCATGGTGATGTTGCCGCGGAACATGATCTCGCCCATCGTCTCGCCGTCGGCGGGCACCGGCTGCATGGTCTCGGGATCCATCACCGTGAGCCCTTCTTCCATCAGGTAGCGCACGCCCTGGCGGCCGTTCAGGCGCGTGCGCTCCGCGATGTCCACCTTGTCCCACTCCTCGTGCTTGGCGCACACCGTCGCCGGCCCGTACACCTCGGTCAGGCCGTAGACGTGCGTGATGTCGAAGCCCATCTTCTCCATGCCTTCGATCATCGCGGCCGGCGGCGCGGCGGCCGCGACCATGCCGTGCACCTTGTGGTCAATGCCCTTCTTCATCTCGTCCGGCGCGTTGATGAGCGTGGCGTGCACGATCGGCGCGCCGCAGTAATGCGTCGCCTTGTGCGCCTTGAGCAGCTCGAAGATCTTCGCGGCCTCGACCTTGCGCGGGCAGACGTTGGTGCCCGCGTTCGCCGCCACCGTCCACGGGAAGCACCAGCCGTTGCAGTGGAACATCGGCAGCGTCCACAGGTACACGGCGTGGTGCGGCATGCCCCAGGTGACGATGTTGCAGATGCCGTTGATGTAGGCGCCGCGATGGCTGTAGACCACGCCCTTCGGGTCGCCCGTGGTGCCCGAGGTGTAGTTGAGCGAGATCGCCTGCCACTCGTCCTCGGGCCAGCGCCAGTCGAACTGCGGGTCGCCTTCCGCGAGCAGCGCCTCGTAGTCCTTCCCGCCCAGCCTCTTGCCGCCGGAGAACTCCGGGTCCTCGACGTCGATCACCTCGACCTTGCGCCCGAGCTTCCCGAGCGCGGCTTCGATCGTAGGCGAGAACTCCTTGTCGGTGATCAGCACCTTCGCCTCGCCGTGGTTCAGCATGAAGGCGATGGCGTCGGCATCCAGCCTCGTGTTGAGCGTGTTCAGCACGCCCCCGGTCATCGGCACGCCGAAGTGGCACTCGTACATCTCCGGCGTGTTGGCGAGCATCGCCGCCACCGTGTCGCCCTTGCCGATGCCGCGCTTCGCCAGGGCCGACGCCAGGCGCCGGCAGCGCGCATACGTTTCCTTCCAGGTGTAGCGCCGCGCGCCGTGGATCACCGACACGCGGTCCGGGTACACGTACGCCGCGCGCTCGAGGAACTGCAGCGGCGTCAGCGGCGCGTAATTGGCGGGATTCTTGTCGAGGTCCGTCTCGAAGGGATTGGACTTCCGCATAAGTGCGGAAAGTATAGCGCCGCCGCCGGTATATCCTGCGCCTCCGACCCTATGCGCACGGCGAAACAAAGCGGCGGCGGCTTCACGCTCATCGAGCTGATGGTGGCGGTGGGCATCATCGCCCTCCTCGCGCTCATGATGGTGCCCTCCTACATCGACCGCCTGGTGCGCGGCCAGGTCAGCGAGGCCCTGCCCCTCGCCGACGTCGCCAAGCGCCCGATCGAGGCGTCCTAGCGCCTGGCGCAGGCGCTGCCCGCCGACAACGCGAGCGCCGGGCTGCCGGTGCCGGAGAAGGTGGTCAGCAACTACATCAGCGCCCTTTCAGTCGAGGGCGGCGCCATCCACCTCATCTTCGGCAACCGGGCCCATCGCCAGCTCGCCGGCAGGATCCTGTCGCTGCGCCCCGCGATCGTGGCGGACGCGCCGGTGGTGCCGATCGCCTGGGTGTGCGGCTACGCCTCGGTCCCGGGCAACATGACCGCCCAGGGCGAGAACCGGACCAACATTCCGGGCGCGTACCTGCCGATGCAGTGCCGGTAGCCCCGGCTGGGGCGGGGTCAACTGCAACCGCCTCCACGCGTTACCCATTGCATGGAGACCCGCCTCACGTTGCGGCCGGGGCAGCCGGGGACACGCAAGCTCGTCGAGCGCTATGGCGAGCGGCTGATCCGCGTGCGCTACGTCTACGACCCCGCCTCGGGGCAGCGGCTCAAGACCGTCGAGCTCGTGGTCGAGGCCGTGCCGTGGACGCCTCGCGGGCGCAAGCCACGGCGGCAGGACGACGACGTCGTCTATGTGCGCATCGCCTTCCACGAAACGGAATTGCGCGAACGGGCGAAGCGGCTGGGGGCGATCTGGAGAAAGCCGCAAAGGCTCTGGGAGATCACTTATCGAGATAGCAAGAGGCTGGGGATCGAGGATCGGATTGTGGAGAGTGGGGGATGAGGAGGCATCTGCCGGTAGATATATGCCGGCATATGGGCATATCCATTAGTAGATGGTTCAATATACGAATGGATAGTTTCCTGCCCGCCTGGTTGCGGCCTAATCACTAGTTAGATGCCATGAGTTC
>JAOUIL010000003.1 GCA_029883975.1 Betaproteobacteria bacterium | reverse complement strand
CGGCGACTACCGCCAGCGCGTTCACGACGTCACCGCCGCCCCGGCGAGAAAGCGGTAGAGGTTGACGAGCATGCCGGCGGTCGCGCCCCAGATGTAGTAGTCGCGATAAGGGATGGCGAAATAGGGCACCTGGCGCCCCTGGAACTCGCGCGCGTGGCGCTGGTGGTTCGCCGGATCCAGCAGGAAGCTGAGCGGCACCTCGAAGGCCTCGTCCACTTCATGCGCGTCCAGGCGCAGCTCGAACGGCGGCGCCACCAGGGCGACGACCGGGGTCACGCGAAAGTCGGTGCGCGTGTGGTACTCGGGCAGCCGGCCCAGCACCTCGACGCGCGCCAGATCGAGCCCGATCTCCTCGCGCGCCTCGCGCAGCGCCGTGCCCTCGGCGCCCGCATCCATCGCCTCGGCGCGGCCGCCGGGAAAGCTGATCTGTCCCGAGTGGTGCTTCAGGTGGACCGTGCGGCGCGTGAACAGCACCGTCATCTCCTCGGCGCGCGTCACGATGGGCACCAGCACGGAGGCCGGCCGCCGGGCGGCGGGGCGCGCAATGTCCACGCCCTGGTCTCCGTAGACCGGGGCGCGCGCCGGCGCGCCCGCGGCGAAGCGACGGCGCAGCCAGTCGGGATCCAGCGTCACCGGGCCGTCGTGGATCAGCGTCGCCCGCACCGGGAATCTTTCATGGGCTGCATGTGTTTACGCTCCAACCGGCATGATAATGGGTCCCGGCTCCCATCAACCCGAAGAGGAGGAATTTGTGAAGAGACTGATCCTAGGCGCAGCGCTGACCCTCGCCAGCGCGAGCGCGCTGGCGTTCCACTGCCCGGCGGACATGCGCAAGATCGACGCGGCCATGGCCAAGAACCCGACGCTCTCGGCGCAGCAGATGAGCGACGTGAAGAAGTACCGCGCCGACGGCGAGGCGCTGCACAAGGCCGGCAAGCACCAGGAGTCGGTCGATACGCTGTCCAAGGCGATGAAGATCCTGAACATCCAGTAGCGCGCTGGTTCGCAGGAAGCGAAAACGCCGCCCGCGGGCGGCGTTTTCTTCTGCACGGCGCCGGCGCGCGCTACGGCGTGAGGATCACCGAGCCGGTGGTCTTGCGACCCTCCAGGTCGCGGTGGCACTGCGCCGCCTCGGCGAGCTTGTAGCGCGCCGAGACCTCGATCTTCACCTTGCCGGACTTCACGGCGTCGAACAGCGACGCCGAGCGCGCCTCGAGGTCGGGACGCGACGCGATGTAGGTCTGCAGCGTGGGCCGCGTCATGAACAGCGAGCCCTTCTGCGCCAGCACCTGCGTGTTGAGCGGCGGCACCGGGCCGGACGCGTTGCCGAAGATGACCCACAGGCCGAGCGGCTGCAGGCAGTCGAGCGACCCTTCCCAGGTGCTCTTGCCGACCGAGTCGTAGACCACCGGCACCTTCTTGCCGCCCGTGATCTCCTTCACGCGCTCGACGAAGTTCTCCTTCGTGTAGTCGATGACGTGCGCCGCGCCGTGCGCCAGGGCGAGCTTGGCCTTGTCCGCCGAGCCGACCGTGCCGATCACGGTGACGCCGAGCGCCTTCAGCCACTGGCAGGCGATCTGGCCGACACCACCCGCGGCGGCGTGCCACAGCACCGTCTCGCCGGCCTTCACCGGATAGGTGCGATGTATCAGGTACTGCACCGTCATGCCTTTCAGCATCATGCAGGCCGCCTGCTCGTCGCTGATGCCCTCGGGCACCTTGACCAGCCGGTCCGCTGGCAGCAGGCGCTCGGCGCAATACGAGCCGACCACGCCCGTGTACGCAATGCGGTCGCCCTTCCTGAGCGTGGTCACGCCCGGACCGACCGCCTCCACCACCCCCGCGCCCTCGTTGCCGGCCGTCTGCGGCAGCTGCATCGGGTAGAGCCCGGAGCGCTGGTAGGTGTCGATGAAATTCACGCCGATCGCCGTGTGGCGCACGCGCACCTGCCCCTGTCCGGGGTCGCCGACGTCGATCTCGTCCAGCTGCAGCACCTCGGGCCCGCCCGTCTTGTGATATCGCACCGCCTTCGTCATTGCCATTGCCTCCTCTTTGGAAATCGGTTCATTCCTTCGCGTCCTGGCCGGTTGCGCCCGGCGGCGCCTCCGGCGCCGGCGCTTCGGCCGCGGCCGGCGGCGGCGTGCCGCCCATCGCCTGCTGCAGCATCGCCCACGGCCACAGCATCGTGCTCGCCGCGGTGGCGTTCGAGGCCGCAAGCTGCGCCAGCGCGCTCGGCGGCGCGCCGGCCTCGGCGCCCGCGCCCATGGCGAGCAGCGCCGAGCGCTGCACTTCCAGCCCCTGGATGGCGAAACGCACCATGTTGAGGTTGACCTCCAGCCAGGACTGCACCGAGCGCAGCTCGGCGATGCGCTTGTCCACCTCCTTCGGGTCCAGGGTCGGCATCGTCATGCCGGGCACCGGCAGGCCGAGCGGGCCCCACAGGCGGCGGAACATCTCGAAGGGATCCTGCGCCGGGTTCGATTCTGCCATTGGTCGCCTCACGCCATGGAAAAGAAGTCTCTCACCTCGGACTCGCGCGCGCAGGTGTCCAGGTAGCCCAGGTCAATGAGCGCGCGGCAGAACGGCGCCTCGAACAGCAGGTAGCTGGCGAGGTTGGACCCCGCGCGCGACAGCGCGCCGGTCGGGCGCAGCAGGAAGCGCACGCTGCGCGGCAGGTCCTGGATGAAGCGCGCCGCGATGCGCTCGATGGGCTGCGAGGGCGAGATGAACAGCACCTTGACCGGGCGCAGCGTCAGGCTCGAGCCTTCCAGCGTCTGCAGCGGGATCATGCGCACGGTGCGGTTGATGCGCTCCAGGCGCTCGATGTCCACGGCCAGGCTGTCGAGGAAGATCGAGTTCAGCGCATGGCCGGCGATCTGCGCGAGCGACGGATAGACGCTGGAGCGCTCGCGCGCCTGCTCGCGCATCTGCCGCCCGGTGCCGACGACCAGCACGCGGTCGGCGCCCAGGTGCAGCGCCGGGCTGACCGGCGCGATCTGGCGCATCGAGCCGTCGCCGAAGTACTCGCGGTGCAGCTTCACCGCCGGGAAGATGAACGGCAGCGCGGCCGAGGCGAGCAGATAGTCCTGCTGCAGCACCACCGCCGCGCCGATCCTCTGGTTGCGCTCCCAGCCCTCCAGCCCCGAGCCGCCCTGGAAGAACGACACGCTCTGCCCGGAGGTGTAGCCCGAGGCCGTCACGCACACCGCGTACAGCGCGCCCGCGTCGATGTGCTCCTGGATGCGCGCGAACGGCAGCACCCTTTGCAGCAGATCTCGCAGCGGCGCGTTGTCGAGCAGCGATACCGGGTTGCGGCGCGACACCAGCATCAGCGAGCTCAGCCAGCGCGCCCCGTTCTTCATGATGCTCGGGAAGTCGGTGCGGTACACGTGCTCGCAGCGCATGTGCTCCCACACTTCCAGCAGGTTGGCCACCGCGCGCGGGAAATCGTCGGCGTACGCCGCGACCGCGGCGGCATTGATCGCGCCGGCCGAGGTACCGCACAGGATCGGGAAGGGGTTCCTGGGCGGGTTGCCGAGGATGTCGCGCACCGCTTTCACCACGCCCACCTGGTAGGCGGCGCGCGCGCCGCCGCCGGTGAGCACCAGCCCCGCGCGCGGCCTGGCCGCCATGGGCGCTAGAACAGGCTCAGCTCGGCGCCCGCGCGCGGCGCGCTGGCGTCGACCACGGTAAGCGCGGTCATGTTGACGAGGCGCCGCACGGTGGCCGAGGGGGTGAGGATGTGCACCGCGCGCGCCGCCCCGAGCAGGATCGGGCCGATGGTGACCCCGTCGGCGGACGCGGTCTTGAGCAGGTTGAAGGAAATGTTGGCGGCATCGAGCGTCGGCATGATCAGCAGGTTGGCCTGCCCGCGCAAGCGCGAGCCGGGGAACACCTTGAGCCGGATCTCCTCGGAGAGCGCGGCGTCGCCGTGCATCTCGCCCTCGACGTCGAGCTGCGGCGCGCGCTCCCGCAGGATGGCGAGCGCGCGCTGCATCTTGCGCGACGAGGGCATGTCGAGCGAGCCGAAATTGGAGGCCGAAAGCAGCGCCACCTTCGGCACGATGCCGAAGCGGCGCACCTCCTCGACGGCGAGCATCGTCATCTCGGCGATGTCCTCGGCGTCCGGGTCGGGCGTCACGTAGGTGTCGCAGAGGAACACCGTGCGGTTGGGCAGCACCAGCGCGTTCATCGCCGCGTAGTGGCGCACGCCGGGCGCGAGGCCGATCACCTGGTCCACGTAGTGCAGGTGCAGCGCGTGCGTGCCGAAGGTGCCGCACAGCATGCCGTCGGCCTCGCCCTTGTGCATCATCATCGCGCCGATCAGCGTATTGCGCCGCCGCATCTCGATCCTCGCGTACTCGGGCGACACGCCTTTTCGCTCGGTGAGCTGGTGGTAGGTCGTCCAGTACTCGCGGTAGCGCGGGTCGAGCTCCGGGTTGACGAGCTGGAACTCGCGCCCGGGGCAGATGCGCAGGCCGAGGCGCTCGATCCGCTGCTCGATCACCATCGGCCGCCCGATCAGCACCGGCTGCGCGAGGCCCTCGTCCACCACGATCTGCACCGCGCGCAGCACGCGCTCGTCCTCGCCCTCGGCGTACACCACGCGCCTGGGCGCCGCCTTCGCCACCGCGAACAGCGGCTTCATGATCAGGCCCGAGTGGTAGACGAACTGCGACAGCGACTCGCGGTAGGCGGCGAGATCGGCGAGCGGGCGCGTGGCCACGCCGGAGTCCATCGCCGCCTGCGCCACTGCCGGCGCGACGCGCGCGATCAGACGCGGGTCGAAGGGCCGCGGGATCAGGTACTCCGGGCCGAAGCTGATCGTCTCGATGCCGTAGGCCTGCGCCACCTGCTCCGCGGTCTCGGCCTGCGCCAGCTCGGCGATGGCGCGCACCGCCGCCAGCTCCATCTCGTGGGTGATGGTGGTGGCGCCCACGTCGAGTGCGCCGCGGAAGATGAACGGGAAGCACAGCACGTTGTTCACCTGGTTGGGGTAGTCCGAGCGCCCGGTGGCGATGACGCAGTCCGGACGGACCTGCTTCGCCAGCTCCGGGCGGATTTCGGGCTCCGGGTTGGCGAGCGCGAGGATCAGCGGCCGCTCGGCCATCTTCTTCACCATCGCGGGCTTGAGCACGCCGCCCGCCGACAGGCCGAGGAACACGTCCGCGCCGCCGATCACCTCCTCGAGCGTGCGCGCCCTGGTGTCGACCGCGTAGCGCTCCTTGTCCGGGTCCATCTCCTCCTTGCGGCCCTTGTACACCACGCCCTTGATGTCGGTGACGGTGATGTTCGCGCGCGGCATGCCCATGCGCTCGAGCAGCCCCAGGCAGGCGAGCGCCGCGGCACCCGCGCCCGAGACGACCAGCCTGACGCGCGCGAGGTCCTTGCCGACCACCTTCAGGCCGTTCAGGAACGCGGCGCCGACGGTGATCGCGGTGCCGTGCTGGTCGTCGTGGAACACCGGGATCTTCATGCGCGCGCGCAGCTTGCGCTCGACGATGAAGCACTCCGGCGCCTTGATATCCTCGAGGTTGATGCCGCCGAAGGTCGGCTCGAGCGCGGCGATGATCTCCACCAGCTTGTCGGGATCGCGCTCGTCGAGCTCGATGTCGAAGCAGTCGATGCCGGCGAACTTCTTGAACAGCACCGCCTTGCCTTCCATCACCGGCTTGGCCGCCAGCGGCCCGATCGCGCCCAGGCCGAGCACCGCGGTGCCGTTGGTGATGACGGCGATCAGGTTGGCGCGCGAGGTGAGACGCACCGCCTGCGCGGGATCGCGCAGGATCTCCTCGCAGGCCGCGGCGACGCCGGGCGAATAGGCGAGCGCGAGGTCGCGCTGGTTGGTGAGCTGCTTGGTGGGGAGGATCGAGATCTTCCCGGGGCGGGGCAGGCTGTGATACTCGAGTGCGTTCTGCTTGAGCTGCTCGTCCACCGCCGCTTCTCCTCGACCCGGGCAAAAATTATAGCAACCCGTCCGTATAATCCGCTGCTCTTTCCCCCGCGCACGCCTTGACACCTTCCCGCCTGCTGGCGGCGCACCGCGCCGCCGACATCGAGCCGTTCCACGTGATGGACGTGCTGGCGCGCGCGCAGGCGCTCGAGGCCGCGGGCCGCCGCGTCGTGCATATGGAGATCGGCGAGCCGGACTTCACCGCGCCGGAAAGCGTGGTGGAGGCGGGCGTGCGGGCGCTGCGCGACGGCCGCACGGCCTACACGGCCACGCTCGGGCTCGGCGCCCTGCGCGAGGCGATCGCCGGGCACTACCGGCAGTGCTTCGGCAAGCGCGTGTCGCCGGAGCGCGTGGCGGTCAGCGCGGGCGCCTCGGGCGGGCTGCTGCTGACCGTGGCCCTGTACGTGAATCCCGGCGACGAGCTGCTGGTGCCCGACCCCGGCTATCCCGGCTACCGGCACTTGGTGCGCGCCTTCGAGGGCGTGCCGCGCCCGCTGCCGCTCTCGCCCGCGTCCAGCTTCCAGCCCACGCTCGAGGCGGTACGCGCGGCGTGGACGCCGCGCACCAAGGGACTCATGCTCGGCTCGCCCTCCAATCCCACCAGCACGATCGCCGATCCGGCCGAGCTCGAGCGCATCGCGCGCTTCGTCGCCGAGCGCGGCGGCGTACTGATCGCCGACGAGATCTACCAGGGGCTGGTGTACGGCGCCGCGCCGGCAAGCGCGCTCGACCTGCCGGGAGAGGTCGTGCTGGTCAACAGCTTCTCCAAGTACTTCTGCATGACCGGCTGGCGGCTGGGCTGGGTGGTGCTGCCGCAGGAGCGCGTGCGCGACTTCGAGAAGCTCGCGCAGCATTTCTTCATCTGCGCGCCGAGCGCCGCGCAGCACGCCGCGCTGCAAGCGTTCACCCCCGCCACGCTGGCGCTGCTGGAAGCGCGCCGCGCACAGTTCGAGCGGCGTCGCGATTTCCTCGTCCCCGCGCTGCAACGCGCCGGCCTGGCGGTGCCGTGCGCGCCACGCGGCGCGTTCTACGCGTACGCCGACTGCTCCGCGTTCGGCGGCGACGCGCACCGCTTCGCCCTGGAGCTGCTGGAGGCGGAAGGCGTGGCGGCGACGCCGGGGCTGGACTTCGGGTCGAACGACACCGCGCGTTACGTGCGCTTCGCCTTCACCCGCCCGCAGCCCGAGCTGGAGGAGGCCGCCGCGCGCATCGCGCGCTTCTGCGCGGCGCGCTAGCTCAGGTCTGGCGGCGGCTGCGCGCGACGATCTGCTGCAGCCGGGCCTTCTCGGCGAGCACCTTGTCCGCGTACTGGCTGGCGGGGTCGTCGAGCGCGCCGGCGTACTTCAGCAGCGCGGCTTCGACGTCGCCGAAGCGGCGCATGTACTCGTGCAGCACCCAGGTGCCGACGCGGATGTTGATCTCCGGCTCGAGCAGCGCGGCCTCGCCGCCGTGGTCGGCGAGCTTCTCCGGGTGGAAGCGCGGGATGATCTGCATCAGGCCCATGGCGCCCATCGAGCTCTCGGCGACCGGGTTGTAGCGCGACTCGATCGCCATGACGGCGAGGATCAGCAGGGGGTCGACCGAGAATTCCCGGCCGGCGCGGAACGCGGCCGCGACGAAGGCCTCGCTGGCCGAATCCGCGACGCGATAGCGCCGCCCGATGAACTCCGCGATCGCCAGTTGCTCGCCCGTGACGGCCGGTGCTGCTTCGGCCGAGCTTACCCGCACCGGCTCCACGCGCTCGGCCGTCAGGACGGCGGCTGCCGGCGAGGCTTCCGCCGCGTCTACAGCGGTCGCTGCCGATACGGCCTGCGCGACAAGCGCTCCGCGGGACGCCGGCAGGGCCACCACCAGCACGGCTGCCAGACCCACCAGGGCAAACAGGCCGCGGGCCAAGAGGAACAGTCTGCTCAGTTGATCCAATGCGAACATGTCTACCCCCAGTTCTCAAGGCGTCCGATCACTGGCTGCCCCAGGGCTGCTGCGCCGCAATATACGCTATTAGTTCAAGTAATATTAATCTACTCAAAGACTTCTGAGAAGACGTTACTTTCGTATGGTGCGTCGCCACATGAACAGTTCTGCTCCATGAACCTGATTCCCGGAGATTTTCCGAAGCCCGGTAAAATGGCGGCTGTCGAGGTTGAACCCAGCCGAATTCTCGGCTGGGATCAAGGGAAGCCTCGCGGACCGGCCTCAGCCCTTCAGTTGCGGCCGAACGACCAAGGCGGTCCGCTGAGCTTCGAGGGCCCGGCGGGGGGCTTGCGCCCCCCGCCACGTTCCCACTCGGCACCCGGTTACGGCCGGGTGCCGGTTGGGAACGGCCAGGCGGCCGCCGGATTCAGCGCGGTTCGCGCGCCGGACATCGCGGCGGAGGATGACGGCGTTACGACCGCCGTCATCGTTCCCGCAGAGCTGGCCTTAGGTTTAACGGGCTTCGCCTTCTTTTTCTTGGCGGATTTTTTCTTCCGGCCCGCTGCCTTCTTCTTGGATGACTTCTTCAGTGCTTTCTTCTTTTTCTTTGATGATTTCTTCTTCTTCTTCTTCTTGCCGCCTTTTTTGGCTTTTTTCTTCGCCATGACTAGCTCCTTACGGGTAGTTGAACAAAGGAGCCCGGCCATCTCTGGCCGGACTATTCAACCGCATCCGGGGCTTGCGCCCCGGGTGCGGACTGAATTCCACGCGTTGCGGCATCAGCGGCTGCCCCTCGCCGCCAGGTCCTGATAGAGGATTTCCGGGTCGAGGCGGATGCCGCCTTCCCAGGTGACCGTGGCGGTCTCCGGATCGACGCTCACCTTCTCGAACTCGCGCACGTCGCGCCACAGCTTGAACGCTCCGATCTCCAGCAGATTGCCCAAGGATACGCTTCCTTCCAGTCCGTCGTCGAAGCGCAGCCACAGCCTGTAGTCTTCTTCCACCTTGCAGGCGGTCACTCGATGCACCTGGCGTCTCTCCTCTCGCATCAGTCCCAGCTCAGCGCGCCGCCCGTCTGGTACTCGATGACGCGCGTCTCGAAGAAGTTGCGCTCCTTCTTCAGGTCGATCATCTCGCTCATCCACGGGAACGGATTGGACGCCCCCGGGTACAGCGTCTCCAGTCCGATCTGCTGGCAGCGGCGGTTGGCGATGAAGCGCAGGTACTCCTTGAACATCGGCGCGTTCAGGCCCAGCACGCCGCGCGGCATGGTGTCCTCGGCGTAGCGGTACTCGAGCTCGACCGCCTCGCGGAACAGCGCCTGCAGCTCCTCCCTGAAATCGGGGGTCCACAGGTGCGGGTTCTCCAGCTTGATCTGGTTGACGAGGTCGATGCCGAAGTTGCAGTGCATGGACTCGTCGCGCAGGATGTACATGTACTGCTCGGCCGCGCCGGTCATCTTGTTCTGGCGGCCGAGCGACAGGATCTGCGCGAAGCCGACGTAGAAGAACAGCCCCTCCATCAGGCACGAGAACACGATCAGGCTCTTGAGCAGCTGCTGGTCGGCCTGCGCGCTGCCGGTGCGGAAGGCCGGGTCGGTCAGCGTGTCGATGAACGGCACGAGGAACTCGTCCTTGTCGCGGATCGAGGCGATCTCGTGGTAGGCATTGAACACCTCGCCCGCGTCCAGGTCCAGGCTCTCGACGATGTACTGGTAGGCGTGCGTGTGGATGGCTTCCTCGAACGCCTGGCGCAGCAGGTACTGCCGGCACTCGGGCGCCGTGATGTGCCGGTAGGTGCCGAGCACGATGTTGTTGGCGGCGAGCGAGTCGGCGGTGACGAAGAAGCCGAGGTTGCGCACCACGACGCGACGCTCGTCCGCGGTCAGCCCGTTCGGGTCCTTCCACAGCGCGATGTCGCGGCTCATGTTGATTTCCTGCGGCATCCAGTGGTTGGCGCAGGCGGCGATGTACTTCTCCCAGGCCCACTTGTACTTGAACGGCACCAGCTGATTGACGTCGGCCCGCGAATTGATGATGCGCTTGTCCTCCACCGTGATGCGACGGAACGCGTTGCCGGCGGCGAAGCGCTCTTCCCGGCCGCCCGCCGCGGGCACGAAGCCGCTCGTCGGCTGCACGGCCAGGCTGGAAATCGTGCTCAACTTGCCTTCCTCCTCTTGCTCGAGCGCTACTGGCACGCTTCGCACTCGGGATTGTCGATGGCGCAGAACTTCGGCTCGTCGCCGGGCGCGGTGCCCGCGCCGCCGTCGCTGGGAACCGCGTTCAGCTGCCCTGCCTTGACCGTCGACTTCTCCGCGTGCGTTGCGCCCATGGAGCGCAGGTAATAGGTCGTCTTCAGGCCGCGGATCCACGCCAGCTTGTAGGTCTCGTCGAGCTTCTTGCCCGAGGCCCCGGCCATGTAGATGTTCAGCGACTGGGACTGGTCGATCCACTTCTGCCGCCGCGCGCCGGCCTCCACCAGCCAGCGCGGCTCGACCTCGAATGCCGTGGCGTACAGTGCGCGCAGCTCGGCCGGCGCCCGGTCCACGCGCGCCAGATTGCCGTCGAAGTACTTGAGGTCCGCGATCATCACCTCGTCCCACAGGCCGGCGCGCTTCAGATCCTCGACCAGGTACTCGTTCACCACCGTGAACTCGCCGGACAGGTTCGACTTGACGTACAGGTTCTGGTAGGTCGGCTCGATGGACGCCGAGACGCCGATGATGTTGGCGATCGTGGCGGTGGGTGCGATGGCGATGCAGTTGGAGTTGCGCATGCCGTGGCGGCGGATGCGCTCGCGCAGCGGCTCCCAGTCGAGGCTGGAGGAGCGGTCGAGCTCGACGTAGCCGCCGCGCTCGGCCGCCAGCAGGTCGAGCGAGTCCTGCGGCAGGATGCCTCGGTCCCACAGCGAGCCCGCGAACGACGAGTAGCGGCCGCGCTCCTCGGCGAGCTCCGTGGACGCCAGATAGGCGCAGTAGGCGACCATCTCCATCGAGCGGTCGGCGAACTCGAGCGCCTCGGCCGAGGCGTAGGGCACGCGCAGCCGGTGCAGGCAGTCCTGGAAGCCCATGATGCCCAGGCCGACAGGCCGGTGGCGCAGGTTGGAGTTGCGTGCCTTGTCGACGGCGTAGTAGTTGATGTCGATGACGTTGTCGAGCATGCGCATGGCGGT
Organism: Betaproteobacteria bacterium; assembly: GCA_029883975.1. Classification (GTDB taxonomy): domain Bacteria; phylum Pseudomonadota; class Gammaproteobacteria; order Burkholderiales; family SG8-39; genus JAABQT01. The sequence continues at coordinate 89,135 of JAOUIL010000003.1, read as the reverse complement.
GCGCACCGTGCGCTGCAGCTTGTCGAAATCGAGCCCCTGCCCGGTCATGTGCGCGACCAGGTTCACGGACCCCAGGTTGCACACCGCGATCTCGTCGCCCGAGGTGTTGAGCGTGATCTCCGTGCACAGGTTGGAGCTGTGCACGACCCCGACGTGCTGCTGCGGGCTCCTCAGGTTGCACGGATCCTTGAACGTGATCCACGGATGGCCTGTCTCGAACAGCATCGACAGCATCTTCCGCCACAGCTGCACCGCGGGCAGGCGCTTGTAGAGCTTGAGCTCGCCGCGCGCGACCTTGTCCTCGTAACGCAGGTAGGCCTCCTCGAACGCCTTGCCGACCTTGTCGTGCAGCTCGGGCACGTCCGACGGGCTGAACAGGGTCCAGTCGGCGTTCTCCATGACGCGCTTCATGAACAGGTCGGGAATCCAGTTCGCCGTGTTCATGTCGTGCGTGCGCCGCCGGTCGTCGCCGGTGTTCTTGCGCAGCTCGAGGAACTCTTCGATGTCCAGGTGCCAGGTCTCGAGGTAGGCGCACACCGCGCCCTTGCGCTTGCCGCCCTGGTTCACCGCCACGGCGGTGTCGTTGACCACCTTGAGGAACGGCACCACCCCCTGCGACTTGCCGTTCGTGCCCTTGATGTGCGAGCCGAGCGCGCGCACCGGAGTCCAGTCGTTGCCCAGCCCCCCGGCGTACTTGGCGAGCAGGGCGTTCTCCTTGATCGCGTCGTAGATCCCGGTCAGGTCGTCGGCCACCGTCGTCAGGTAGCACGAGGAGAGCTGCGAGCGCTGGGTGCCGGAATTGAACAGCGTGGGCGTCGAGCTCATGAAGTCGAACGTCGACAGCACGTCGTAGAACTCGATGGCGCGCGCCTCGCGGTCCTGCTCGTTGAGCGCCAGGCCCATCGCCACGCGCATGAAGAACGCCTGCGGCAGCTCGATGCGCTGGCCGCGCACGTGCAGGAAGTAGCGGTCGTACAGCGTCTGCAGCCCGAGATAGCCGAACTTCAGGTCGCGCTCGGCCTTCAGCGCGCGCCCGATGCGCGCCAGGTCGAAGCTCGCCAGCGCCGGGTCGAGCAGCTCGGCCTCGATGCCGCGGCGCACGAACTCGGGGAAATAGCGCGCGTAGCGCGTCGCCATGTCCGCCTGGCTTGCCTCCTCGCCCAGCACTTCCAGGCGGATGGTGTTCAGCAGCAGGCGCGAGGTGACGTAGCCGTAGGCCGGGTCCTTCTCGATCAGCGCGCGCGCCGCCAGGATCGCGGACTTGCGCACCTCTTCCATCGGCACGCCGTCGTACAGGTCGCGCAGCGTGGTCTCCAGGATCACGGCAGGATCCGCGGCGCCCTCCAGGCCCTCGCAGGCCGAGGCGAGCAGCCGGCGCAGGCCGTCCAGGTCCAGCGGGCGGCGCGCCCCCTGCTCGACCACGTGCAGCACCGGCTCGGCGGCCTGGCGCTCGCGCGCCGACCTGTCCGCCGCGCGCGCACGCGCGCGCTCCTCGCGATACAGCACGTAGGCGCGCGCCACATCGTGCGCGCCCGAGCGCATCAGCGCCAGTTCGACCTGGTCCTGGATGTCCTCGATGTGGAAGGTGCCGCCCTGCGGCTGGCGGCGCTGAAGCGCGCCGACCACCATCTCGGTCAGTTGCGCAACCATCTCGCGGATGCGCGCGGACGCCGCGCCCTGGCTGCCATTCACGGCGAGGAACGCCTTGGTCATGGCCACCGAGATCTTCGCCGGCTCGAAGCCCACCACCGCGCCGTTGCGGCGGATGACCTTGTAGTCCGCGTAGGCGCTGCGGACCGCGGCGCTCGAGTCGGCAACGCTGGCGCCCGTCAGGGAGCTGGTGGCTGGACTCTCTTGCGCGATCTGCATGTCTCTGTCTCCCGTGCTCCGCTGTTCGCCGGCGCGTGCGCCGGCTCCCGGTCCTGGCCCGGCCGTCCCGCCGCGTTGTTGCGGCTCTGTGACGACCTGCACTAAAACCACAATATATGGTGCTGAATACCTGATTGCTAACTACTTCTAGTGGCCGCAATGTACCACGCGGATTTTATTTTGCAAGCGCCGCGAAGCGCGCGCGCCGGCGCGCGCGCTTTTGCGCGCTGCAACGCGACGACTAACGCTGGTATTCGGAGACGCTGACGCTACTAGATATTGCGCTCGGCCAGCGCGCGCAGCAGGCGCGGCCAGTGGAAGCGCGCGCCCGGATCGCGCTTGCGGCCAGGGGCCACGTCGCTGTGCGCGGCACAGGCGCGCAGCGGCAGCGCCACGGCCAGCGCGCGCGCAAGGCGCGCCAGACAGTCGTACTGCGCCGCGCTGAAGCCGCCGCCCTCGAGGCCTTCGAGCTCCACGCCGACCGAGAAGTCGTTGCACCGCTCGCGTGCGCGCCAGCGCGACGCACCCGCGTGCCAGGCGCGCCGGTGCACCGGCACGAACTGCTGCAGTGCACCGTCGCGACGCACGTAGAAATGCGCGGACACGCGCAGATGCGAAATGTCACGGAAGTACGGGTGCGCACGCGGATCGAGGCGGTTGGTGAACAGCCGCTCGACCGCGTCGCCGCCGAACTTGCCCGGCGGAAGGCTGATCGAATGCAGCAGCAGCAGGGTCACCTGCGCCCCCGGCGGGCGCGCATCGCAGTTGGGCGACGCCAGGTATCGCGCGCCGCGCACGCGCCCGTCCGGGCCGAGCCTCATCCTTCCTTGATGCCGAGCCGCTGCATGCGGTAGCGCAGCGTGCGGAACGTGATGCCGAGCAGCTTGGCGGCTGCGGTGCGGTTGAACTGCGTGCGCGCCAGCGCCCCGAGGATCGCCTCGCGCTCCACGCGGTCGAGGTAATCCGGCAGCGGTACGTCGAGCGCGCCCTCGGCGCCGCGCGCGCCGGCTTCTTCCGCCGGCGCGGGCCGCAGCATGAGGTCGTCGGGAGAGATCTCGCCGCCCGCGGACAGCGCGGTGGCGCGCTCCAGCACGTTCTCCAGCTCGCGGATGTTGCCCGGAAAATCGTAATTGGAGAGCTCCGCCAGCGCCGCCGCCGACAGGTGCGCGGGTGCCGTTCCGGCGGTTTGGGCGATGCGCGCCAGGATGCTGCCCGCGATCTGCGCAATGTCTTCGCGGCACTCGCGCAGCGGCGGCATCTTCAGCTCGATCACGTTCAGGCGGTAGTACAGGTCCTGCCGGAACCTGCCCGCCTCGACCAGGCGCGCCAGGTTCTGGTGCGTCGCGCTGACGATGCGCACGTCCACCGGCTCCTCCTGGGTGGCGCCGACCTTGCGCACGCGCTTCTCCTGGATGGCGCGCAGCAGCTTCACCTGCATGCCGAGCGGCAGGTCGGCCACCTCGTCCAGGAACAGCGTGCCGCCGTTGGCGGCCTGGAAGAACCCGTCGCGATCCTGATCCGCGCCGGTGAACGCCCCCTTGCGGTAGCCGAAGAACTCGCTCTCCACCAGCGACTCGGGGATCGCGCCGCAGTTGACGGGCACGAACGGCCGGTCGCGGCGCGCGCCCTGCCCGTGAATCAGGCGCGCGGCCAGCTCCTTGCCGCTGCCCGACTCGCCGCAGACGTGCACCGGCGCCTGCGTGCGCGCGAGCTTGGCGATCAGCTCGCGCGCCTGCACGAGCGGCGCGCTCTCGCCCAGCAGCGGCGAGTCGCGCGCCGGCGCGCTCGCCTGGTCGGGCAGGGACAGCGCGGACTTGACGAGCGCGCGCAGCTGCTCGAGACCGACGGGCTTGGATACGTAGTCGAAGGCGCCCGCCTTGAGCGCCGCGACCGCGTTCTCCGCGCTGCCATACGCGGTGATGACCGCGACCGGCAGGTCGGTGCCCTGTGCGGCAATGTGCCTGACCAGCTCGAGTCCTTCGCCGTCGGGCAGCCGCATGTCGGTCAGGCACAGCTCGAAGCGCCCCGCGCGCAGGCGCTCGCGCGCCTCGGCGAGCGTGCCGACCGCGGCGACGCCCAGCCCCATCTTCGTCAGCGTCAGCTCGAGCAGCTCGCGGATGTCGGGCTCGTCATCCACCACCAGCACCATGCGATCGCGCGCTGCCGGCCTGCGGCTCATGCCACCGCGCCCCCGTGGCACACGATGCGGAAATGCGCTCCCGGTCCATCATCCACGTACTCCAGCCGCGCATCGTTGGCCGCGCACAGCTCGCGCGCCAGGTACAGTCCGAGCCCGGTTCCCTTGCTGTCGGTGGTGAAGAACGGCTCGAACAATTGTCCCTGGATGGCAGCCGGCACGCCCGGCCCGTTGTCGACGATGCTCAATTCTACGTGCTCGCCGAGCGCGCGCGCGGAAAGCCGCACCGCACCCGGCTCGGCGCGCGCGTGCCGCACCGCGTTGCGCAGGAGATTCCACACGACCTGCCGCAGGTGCTCGCGATCGAACTCGACCCAGACGTCGCGTCCCGGCTGGATGAGGATGCGCTCCTGCGGCACGCCCTCGTTGGCGACGAACTCGCCGAGGAACAGGCCCAGCCAGGCGCTCAGCGCGACGCGCTCCGCGGCCACGCGGTCGCGGCGGTTGAGCTGCATCACGTCGGCCACCAGCTGCTCCAGGCGCACCGTGTTGTCGAGGATGATGCGCGTCAGCCGGCGCCGATCGGGATCACGGCGCTCCTCGGCCAGCAGTTCCGAGGCGTGGCTGATCGCCGACAGGGGGTTGCGGATCTCGTGTGCGATATTCGCGGTCAGGCGGCCAAGTGCGGCGAGCTTGAGCTGCTGGGCCTGCTCGCGCGAGCGCGTCATGTCCTCGACGAACACCACGGTCGTCTGGTCCTCCGTGCCGGTATCGAGCAGCCGCGCGCGCACCTCGCGGCCGCGCGCCTGCACGTCGATCGACACGGCGGCGCGCGCTCCGGAGTCGCGCCAGGCGCGCCAGCGCGCCTCGACGCCGGGCAGCACGGCGGCGAGCGGCTGGCCGCGCAGGGAATCGTTCCCCAGCAGGCGCATGGCCTGCGGATTGTGCTCGAAGACCTGCCCCAGCCGGTCGACCAGCAGCACGCCGTCCTGCATGTCGGCGATCACCAGCTGGTTGACGCGCGTCTGGTTGGCAAGCGCGCGGCCGCGCTCGCGCGCCAGGCGCTCGTTGGCGGCCAGGCGCTGCGCCAGCCAGCCGGTGGCGCCTGCGGTGGCGAAATAGCCCATGGCGAGCAGCGCTGCGGGCACCACGCTGGCCGACGGCAGGTCGAGCGCCAGGACCCAGTAGCCTTCCTCCAGCAGCACGGCGATCGCCGCCAGCGCGGCATACAGGAAGTTCAGCCGCAGCGGCGCCACCAGCCCGGCGCCCGTCAGCGAGATCAGCAGCATGACGCCCAGGCCGCTGCGCATCCCGCCGCTCGCGTACATGAGCAGCGGGATGGTGATCACGTCGAGCAGCGCGTGGGCCGAGAGCTGCAGGTTGAAGCGCTCGCGCACTGCGCGCAGCGCGAGCTGCGCCGCGATGCCGAGGATCAGGTAGACCACGCACACCGCACGGAACAGGCGCATGTCGTGCGCGCCGAAATTGATCGGCTCGTAGGCGAAATAGGTGGCGCCGAGGAACAGCACCGCGATGAAGATGCGGTACAGGTTGAAGTACTGCAGCGAGATCCAGAAAGACTCCGGCACCCGCTGCTCGGCCGCGAACAGCGGCGAGTAGGCGAGCGTGGCCATCAGGGCCGGCGCGGCCCGAGCCGCGCGTGCGCGTCGCTGCAGTACAGGCCGCCGTCGGCGACGCGCGCCTCGCCGCGCGGCACGAGCAGCCCGCAGTGCGCGCAAGCGACCAGCTCGGCCGCCGAGCCGGCGGCAGGCGGGGCGCCGGCCTGCCGGCCGCGCAGGGCGCGGCGCACCAGCCACACGAGGACCAGCACGGCGAGGGCGAGCAGGAGCAGGCGTCCCATGGCCCTATTCTAGGAAAGTGGGGATGGTCGGGGTGACTGGATTCGAACCAGCGACACCTGCGTCCCGAACGCAGTACTCTACCAGGCTGAGCTACACCCCGATTCGCCGGGGACTAGCCGCGGCGGCTCACGGAAAAGGCCGCCAATTCTAGCAAAGAATCCCGATACGTCGACGCCGGCAGCGCGGCGATCGCCCGCACCGCCGCCTGCGATTCGCGCGTGGCGGCGGCGCGCGCGTAGGCGAGCGCATCGCTCGCCTCGATGACCGCGAGCACCTGCGCGAAGTCCTCGCGCCCGCCCTCGAGGATCGCGCGCCGCACCACGGCGCGCTGCTGCGCGCTGCCGGCCTGCATGGCGCGGATCAGCGGCAAGGTCGGCTTGCCTTCCGCCAGGTCGTCGCCCAGGCTCTTGCCGGTATCCTGCGCCGCGCCGGAGTAGTCGAGCACGTCGTCGATGACCTGGAACGCGGTCCCGAGGTGCATGCCGTAGTCGGCCATGCCCTGCTCCAGGGCCGGCCCGGCGCCGCCGAGCACCGCGCCCAGGCGCGCCGCGGCCTCGAACAGCTTCGCCGTCTTGCGCCGGACGACGTCCAGGTAGCGCGCCTCGTCGACGTCGGGGTCGTGGCAGTTCATCAGCTGCAGCACCTCGCCTTCGGCGATCGTGTTGGTGGCGTCCGCCAGCACGCGCATGACGCGCGGGTTGTCGAGGCCGACCATCATCTGGAAGGCGCGCGAATACAGGAAATCCCCCACCAGGACCGCGGCGGAGTTGCCGAACGCCGCGTTCGCGGTCCGCTGCCCGCGCCGCAACTGCGACTCGTCGACGACGTCGTCGTGCAGCAGCGTGGCCGTATGGATGAACTCGACCACTGCGGCCAGCTCCAGGCGGGCGTCGCCGCGGAACCCGGTGGCGCCGGCGGCGAGCAGCAGCAGGGCGGGCCGCAGGCGCTTGCCGCCCCCGGTGACGATATGCTCGGCCACCTGGCGCACCAGGGCGACGTCCGAGCCCAGGCGCGCGCGGATGACGGCGTCCACGCGCTGCATGTCGTCGGCGACGACGGAGAGAACGGCAGCGGCGGTCGGAGACGGCATGGGAAACGCGGCGGGGCGCGAAGCGTAGCATACAGGGCTTTGACGCCGACGGCCGGAATCTCCTATAATTCCAAGTCTTTGCAGCGAACCAGCGACGAAAATTCCATGTACGCGATCATCAAGACGGGCGGCAAGCAGTACCGCGTCAGCTCCGGCGAGCAGGTGCGGGTCGAGTCCCTTGCCGCGGAGGTCGGCGCGGCGGTGTCCTTCGACCAGGTGCTGATGGTGGGCGCCGGCGAGGCCGTGCGCGTGGGCGCGCCCCTGGTGGCGGGTGCACAGGTGAAGGCGACGGTGCTCGGTCACGGCCGCGGCGACAAGGTCAGGATCTTCAAGCTGCGCCGGCGCAAGCACTACCAGAAGACCCAGGGCCACCGGCAGGGCTACACCGAGGTGCGCATCGACGACATCGTCGCCGGGAACTGAGCGGAGCACACGGACCATGGCACACAAGAAGGCAGGCGGCAGCTCGCGCAACGGCCGCGATTCGCAGTCCAAGCGGCTCGGCGTCAAGGTGTACGGCGGCGAGCAGGTCAACGCGGGGCAGATCCTCGTGCGTCAGCGCGGCACGGTGGTGCGACCCGGGCCGAACGTCGGCATGGGCCGGGACCACACGTTGTATGCGCGCATCGCGGGCACGGTGCAGTACGCGGTGCAGGGCGCGGCCAGCAAGAAGGTCGTACGCGTGATTCCGGCCTGACGGCCGCCCCGCTCACCATGCCAAGCCCTATCGCATGCGGTAGGGCTTTTTAGTTTCTGCGCCATGAAGTTCATCGACGAAGCCAAGATCCAGGTGTTCGCGGGCAAGGGCGGCGACGGCAGCGCCGCGTTCCGCCGCGAAAAGTACGTGCCGCGTGGCGGGCCGAGCGGCGGCGACGGGGGGCGCGGCGGCAGCGTCTGGGCGGTTGCCGACCGCAACCTCAACACGCTGATCGACTACCGCTACGCGCGGCTGCACCGCGCGCGCGACGGCGGCGCGGGCGCAGGCTCGGACAAGTACGGACGCGCGGGCGAGGACGTCGAGTTGCGCATGCCCGTCGGCACCGTGGTGCGCGATGCGGCGACCGGCGAGGCCATCGCCGACCTGGCGCGCGACGGCGACCGCGTGCTGCTGGCGCGCGGCGGACGCGGCGGGCTGGGCAACCTGCACTTCAAGTCGAGCGTCAATCGTGCGCCGCGCCAGTTCACGCGCGGCGAGCCAGGGGAAGCGAAGGAGCTCGCGCTCGAGTTGCGCGTGCTCGCCGACGTCGGCCTGCTCGGCCTGCCCAACGCCGGCAAGTCGACGTTCATCCGCGCAGTGTCGAGCGCGCGGCCCAAGGTCGCCGACTATCCCTTCACCACGCTGCACCCCTCGCTCGGCGTGGTGCGCGTGGCGCACGACGCGAGCTTTGTCGTGGCCGACATCCCGGGCCTGATCGAGGGCGCCGCAGAGGGCGCGGGCCTCGGCCATCAGTTCCTGCGCCATCTCGGCCGCACGCGCCTGCTGCTGCACGTCGTGGACATCGCGCAAGGTGAGGACGGGCCGTCGCCCGCCGAGGGCGTGCGCGCGCTCGTGCGCGAGTTGCGCAAGTACGACGAGGCGCTGTATCGCAAGCCGCGCTGGCTGGTGTTCAACAAGATCGACGCCCTGCCGCCGGCGCAGGCCGACGCGCGCATCGCGCAGGCGCTGCGCGCGCTGCGCTGGAAGGGACCCTGGTTCAAGGTCAGCGCGCTGAGCGGCGCCGGCTGCCCCGCGGTGTGCAACGCCGCGCACCGCTTTCTCGCCTCGGCATCGAAGGAGCGGCGCGCGCGCCGCGCCGCCTAGGGCCGTGGACAGTCCGGTCGCCCACGCGCAGACGCTGGTCGTCAAGGTCGGCAGCTCGCTGGTCACCAACGAGGGCCGCGGGCTGGACGCCGCGGCCATCGCGCGCTGGGCGGCGCAGATCGTGCAGTTGCGTGCGCTCGGCAGGCGCTGCGTGCTGGTGTCCTCGGGCGCCATCGCCGAGGGCCTGCAGCGCCTGGGCTGGCGCAAGCGCCCGAGCGCCTTGCACGAGCTGCAGGCCGCTGCGGCGGTAGGCCAGATGGGGCTGGTCCAATGCTACGAGAGCTGCTTCCGCGAGCACGGCATCGCCACCGCGCAGGTGCTGCTGACGCACGCCGACATGGCCGACCGCCAGCGCTACCTCAATGCCCGCTCGACGCTGCTCACGCTGCTCGCGCTCGGCGTCATCCCGGTGATCAACGAGAACGATACCGTGGTCACCGACGAGATCAAGGTCGGCGACAACGACACGCTCGCCGCGCTGGTGACCAACCTGGTCGAGGCGGACGCGCTGGTGATCCTCACCGACCAGCCGGGCCTTTACAACGCCGATCCGCGCCGCGTCCCCGGCGCGCGCCTGATCGAGGAGGCAGCGGCGGGAGAAGAGCGTCTCGAGGCGATGGCGGGGGGCGTCGGCTCGAGCCTGGCGCGTGGCGGCATGATCACCAAGGTGCTTGCCGCCAGGCGCGCCGCGCGCAGCGGCGCGCATACCGTGATCGCCGCCGGGCGCGAGCCCGACGTGCTCGTGCGCTTGGCGCGCGGCGAGCGCATCGGCACGCTGCTGCGCGCGCAAACGACGCCACTCGCGGCGCGCAAGCAGTGGCTCGCGGACCACGTGACAGTCGCCGGCCGCGTGACGCTCGACGCGGGCGCGGCGCGGGCGCTGCAACGCGACGGCAAGAGCCTGCTGCCGGTCGGCGTCACCGCGGTGAGCGGCGAGTTCGAGCGCGGCGCCGTGGTGGCCTGCGTGGCGCCCGGCGGGCAGGAGATCGCCCGCGGACTGGTGAACTACTCGGCGGCGGAGGCACGCCTCATCATGCGCAAGCCGTCCAGCGAGATCGAGGCGACGCTCGGCTACGTGGACGAGCCCGAGCTCATCCACCGCGACAACCTGGTTCTGCTGCAGGCCGGCTAGGGACCCGTCAGGCTGCGGCTGGGGTGATCGCCGGCGCGCAGCGCGTTCACGCCCTCGCGCGCGCTGCGGATCGGCTCGCCGAGCGGGCAGAAGTACTCGAGATAAAGCGCGTTATGCCAGCGCTGCACGCTGCGCGGCTCGATCCGGCGCCAGCCCCCGGTCGCAGGCTTCCAGCCGCCATCGATTCCGGTGGCGTAGATGCGGTACGCGCCGGTCTCGCAGCGAATGCCCTCGTAGGTGATGCTCTCGGCGCCGGTCGCGCTGCGCACCACCAGCGCATAGCGCACCACGCCGTCGGTACCCGTCGACACCGAAGGGGCGTCGATGAAGAACCTGAAGTTGCTCGCCGAGCTGACGAAGAACGGCACCAGCCGCTCTTCACGCGGGTACTCGGGAAGCGCGACCGGGCGCTCGCGCCAGTTGCGCCTTTGCTGCTCGCGCTCCCAGTCCGACTGCGCCTGCACCAGCGCAAAGCGCGCCGCGGCAAGCAGCGCCGCGACGGCCAGCAGCAGGGCCCGCAGGCTCAGGAAAGATCCGCGGCGAGGGCGGCGCGAACCTCCGGCGCCGTCTCGACGCTTGCCCGGTAACCGGGGTGATCGACGCCGATCGCCAGGGCGGCGCCCCCGCGCAGGGCGCCGACCATGTCCGGCGCGAGCTCGAAGCGCAGGAAATGCACCGCCGAGGTCTTCTCGTCGTTCTCGCGCTCCAGGTCCTCGTCGGCGATCGCATGCACGCGAGCGCATCCCTGCACCTGCACCCAGGCGCGGTCCTCAATTCCCTTGAGCAGCGCGAGCTGGCGCTGGCGCTCCGCGACGTCGGGGTACTCGATCATCATCGTGGCCTTCAGGTTGCTGCCATCGGGCACCAGCGGGTTGTAGGCGTCCAGCTCGCCCTGAATGCCGTCGTCCTCGAAGATGCGCTCGATGCGCAGCATCTCCTGGATCTGGTAGCGGATGGTCAGCTCGTCCTCGAAGATCAGCGTGACGTGGTCCCCGACGTGGACCGTGCGGCGCTTCTTGTGCTCGATGACCCGCGCGCGGAACGCATTGCGTTCACGCGCGTAGGCCTCGAGCGACAACAGGCTGCCGCGCTCGATGCGCGCCATCATCAGTCGGCCAGCGCGTCCAGGGCCTTCTGGAAGCGGTTGGCGTGGCTGCGCTCGGCTTTGGCCAGCGTCTCGAACCAGTCCGCGATCTCCGTGAAGCCCTCGCTGCGCGCGTCCTTGGCCATCCCCGGATACATGTCGGTGTACTCGTGCGTCTCACCGGCGACTGCCGACTTGAGGTTGTCGCGCGTACGTCCGATCGGCAGGTTGGTGGCGGGATCGCCCACCTGCTCGAGGTATTCGAGATGCCCGTGCGCGTGCCCGGTCTCACCTTCCGCGGTCGAGCGGAACAGCGCCGAGACGTCGTTCTGGCCTTCGACGTCGGCTTTCGCGGCGAAGTACAGATAGCGGCGGTTGGCCTGCGATTCGCCGGCGAATGCATCCTTGAGGTGCTGGTGCGTCTTCGTGCCCTTCAGTGGTTTCATGCTCAGGTCTCCGTTTGCGTGATGCGCCGAACTTGGCACGGCCAAGTTACGCCGGGCCGCGCCATCAATCAAATCGATCTTTTCAATTCCACCTATTGAGCCCGGCTATTTCCTCTCAGCCCGGCCGGGACGCCGCGCCGTTCGCGCGTCGGCGACGGTCGGCGCCGAGGTAGCGGCGCAGCTCGGCGAGCGCCTTGCGGTACACCTCGCGCTTGAACTCGATCACGCTGTCCAGCGGCACCCAGTAGTCGAGCCAGCGCCAGGCATCGAACTCGGGCTTGTCGCTGGTGCGCAGCTTGACGTCGCAATCGCGGCCTACCAGGCGCAGCAGGTACCAGATCTGCTTCTGGCCGCGATACGCGCCCCGCCAGTCGCGCCGCATCCACCGGTCCGGCACCTCGTAGCGCAGCCAGTGGCGCGTGCGCCCGAGGATGCGGACGTGATCGCCCTTGAGCCCGACCTCTTCCTCGAGCTCGCGGTACATGGCCTGCTCCGGGGTCTCGCCGTGCTTGATGCCGCCCTGGGGAAACTGCCACGCGTGCTGGTTGACGCGCTTGCCCCAGAACACCTCGTCGCGGTCGTTGGCGAGGATGATGCCGACGTTCGGGCGGTATCCGTCCCGGTCGAGCATGGCGACACCACCTAAGTTAGAATCCTCCGGCATTTTTCCACAGGCGCACCGCAAAGACAACGCGGGCGCCCACCCATGCGCACATCGCGATTCCACCTCGGCACGATCAAGGAAGCGCCCGCCGACGCGGAGCTGGCGAGCCACCGCCTGATGATCCGCGCCGGATACATCCGGCGGCTGGCCGCGGGCATCTACACCTGGCTGCCGCTCGGGGTGCGCGCGCTGCGCAAGGTCGAGCGCGTGGTGCGCGAGGAGATGAACCGCGCCGGCGCCCTCGAGCTCATCATGCCGGCGGTGCAGCCGGCGGAGCTGTGGCAGGAGTCCGGGCGCTGGCAGGCCTACGGGCCCGAGCTGCTGCGCTTCAAGGACCGGCACGAGCGCGATTTCGTCATCCAGCCCACTTCCGAGGAAGTGATCACCGACCTGGCACGCGCCGAGCTGAAGAGCTATCGCCAGCTGCCGCTGCACTTCTACCAGATCCAGACCAAGTTCCGCGACGAGCGCCGCCCGCGCTTCGGCGTGATGCGCGGGCGCGAGTTCGTCATGAAGGACGGCTACTCCTTTCACGTGGACTACGCCGACCTCGAGCGCGAGTACCGCAACATGTACGACACGTACACGCGCATCTTCACGCGTCTCGGGCTGCAGTTCCGCGCCGTGGCGGCCGACACCGGCGCCATCGGCGGCACCGGCTCGCACGAATTCCAGGTGCTCGCCGACTCCGGCGAGGACGCCATCGCCTGGTGCCCGGCGTCCGACTACGCGGCGAACGTCGAGCTCGCGGAGGCGCTCGCGCCGCGCGAGCCGCGCCGGCCCGGCGCCGAGGCGCTGCACAAGGTTCCGACGCCCGGCAAGACGCGCTGCGAGGACGTCGCCGCGCTGCTCAAGCTCCCGCTCGAGCGCATGGTCAAAGCCATCGCCGTGATGCACGACGACGAATTCGTGCTGCTGCTGCTGCGCGGCGACCACGACCTGAACGAGGTCAAGGCACAGAAGACGATCGGCCAGTTCCGTTTCGCCTCCGAAGCCGAGATCCGGCGCACGCTGGGCGGCCCCCCGGGGTACATCGGGCCGGTGGGCGCGCAGGGCCTGCGCGTTGTCGCCGACCGCACCGTGGCGGCCATGAGCGACTTCGTCTGCGGCGCCAACGAGGAGGGATTTCACCTGGCGGGCGTGAACTGGTCGAGGGATCTGCCGGAACCATCGGCGGTCGCCGATATCAGAAATGTCGTGGACGGCGATCCCAGCCCCGACGGCAAAGGCGCGCTGCGCATCCAGCGCGGCATCGAGGTCGGGCACATCTTCCAGCTGCGCACCAAGTACTCCGAGGCGCTCAAGGCCACGGTGCTGGACGCCAAGGGCGCGCCGCGCACGCTGGAGATGGGCTGCTACGGCATCGGCGTCACGCGCGTGGTGGCGGCCGCGATCGAGCAGCATCATGATGAGCGGGGCATCGCGCTGCCGGCGGCGCTCGCGCCGTTCTCCGTGTGCATCGTGCCCATCGGCTACGCCAAGAGCAGCAAGGTCAGGGAGGCTGCCGACCGGCTGTACGAGAGCCTGCGCGCGGAGGGCGCCGACGTCCTGCTCGACGACCGCGAGGAGCGCCCGGGCGTGCTGTTCGCGGACATGGACCTGATCGGGGTGCCGCACCGCATCGTGCTGTCGGAGCGCGGCCTGGCGGCGGGCGAGGCCGAATACAAGTTCCGCCGCGATGCACAGCCGGCGCACGTGCCGCTGGCCGAGCTCGACGCGCTGCTCAAGGAGCGCCTGGCCGCGCCATGAGGGGCGCCGACCTGCGGGCCGCGATACTGGTCGCCGTGCTGCTCTGTCCGGGCGGCGTGCACGCCGGCGCGCAGGTCTACGAGGAACTCGCGGAAAGCGTGCGCCACCGGATGTCGGCGGCGCTCGCCGACAAGGCGGTCGCCGAGCTCGTGTTCCGCGACCGCGAGGACGCCCACAAGTGGCTGTTCGAGATGTCGCGCAGGCTGGAGAAGCGCGTTCCCGACCGCAAGCAGCGCATCGCGCTGCTGCGCACGGTGCACTTCGAGGCGCTGCGCGCGGGCCTCGATCCGCAACTGGTGCTCGGCATCATCGAGGTGGAGAGCCGCTTTCGCAAGTACGCGGTGTCGCGCGCCGGGGCGCGCGGCTACATGCAGGTCATGCCGTTCTGGGTGAAGCTGATCGGCCGGCGCGGCGACAACCTGTTCCACCTGCGCACCAACCTGCGCTACGGCTGCGTCATTCTGCGGCACTATCTCGACATGGAGAACGGCGACTACTTCCGCGCCCTCGGGCGCTACAACGGCAGCCTCGGCAAACCCGACTACCCGCGCGCGGTGCTCGCCGCATGGAAAGTGCGCTGGGGATACCAGGGCGCGACCAGCTGACATGCTGCGCGCCCCTTCGGCCGGCACGCATCTGCGCAACTGGTTCTACGGCTATGCCGCGCCGGAGCGCGGCGCGATCACGCTCGGGCATCGCCGCGTCTACATCCTGCCCACGCGCCTGGGATGGATGTTCGGCGCCACGCTCGGCCTGCTGCTCGTGGGCTCGATCAACTACGCGCTGCAGCTCGGGTTCGCGCTGACGTTCCTGCTCGCCGGCATGGGACTGGCCGGCATGGTGCACACGGTGCGCAACCTTGCCCGCCTCACCGTGGATGCCGGCCGCGCGGAGCCGGTCTTTGCCGGCGAGGCGGCGCAGTTCAGGCTGATCCTGGACAACCGCGCGCCCCACGACCGGCCCGCGGTGCTCGTGCGGCACGCCGCGAGCGGCGCCCAAGGGGTCCTCGACCTGCCATCCGCCTCGGTGCGCGAGGCCGTGCTGGCCGTTCCGGCGCCACGCCGGGGCTGGCTGCCGCTCGGGCGCGTCGTGCTGGAGACACGCTACCCGCTCGGGCTGTTTCGGGCCTGGAGCTACGTCGAGCCCGACGTACGTTGCCTGGTGTATCCGCGCCCCGAGCGCGTGCCGCTACCCGCCCCCGCCGCTGCCGACGAGGCGGGCGCGCAGCGCGTACATGCCACGGGGAGCGACGACTTCGCCGGCCTGCGCGGCTACCAGCTGCAGGATTCTCCCCGCCACGTTGCCTGGAAGGCGGTGGCACGCGCGGAGGACATGCTCACCAAGCAGTTCTCGGGCGCATCGGGCGCAGAGCTCTGGCTCGACGAAGCGCGCCTGCCCGCCGCGCTCGACACGGAAGCGCGGCTGTCGCGGCTCGCCGGCTGGACGCTCGCCGCCGAGCAATCGGGGGCGCGCTACGGCCTGCGCCTGCCCGGCGTGAAGAAGCGGCCGGACCGCGGCGCGGCCCACCAGGCCGCCTGCCTGCAGGCGCTTGCGCTGCACGGCATCGAATGACCGCCGCCCATCCTCTTCTGCCGGAGCAGCGGGCGATCGCGCCGCGCGAATTGCTCGGCCTGATCGCCTCGCTCGTTCTGGTCGCGGCGCCGCATGCCCTGCGCATGCCCTGGTGGCTGGCCCTGGCGGTCGCCGGCCTTTATGCCTGGCGCGCGCAGCTGGGACTGTCCGGCGCGAAGTTGCCGCCCCGGTGGATGCTGCTCCTGGTCGCCGTGCTCGCCATCGCCGCCGTGTACGTCGAGTACCGGACACTGTACGGTCGCACCACCGGCATCGTGCTGCTCGTGCTGTTTTCCGGGCTCAAGCTGATCGAGATGCGCACGCATCGGGACGCGGCCGTGGTGGCGTTCCTGTGCTATTTCCTGGCGATGACCAACCTGCTCTATACGCAGAGCATCGCCACCGCGCTCCTGCTGGCCGTTGCGCTGTTGTCGACCACCGCGACGCTCGTCAGCTTGACGGCGCCGCAGCGGCCGGCGGCGGCCAACCTGCGCACCGCGGGCATGCTGCTCGTGCACGCCGCGCCCGCCGCGCTGGTCCTGTTCCTGCTCTTTCCCCGGGTGCAGGGCCCCCTGTGGGGATTGCCGCAAGACGCCTATGCCGCCATGACGGGCCTGTCCGACTCCATGTCCCCGGGCACCGTCTCGCAGCTGGCGCAATCCGACGCCATCGCGTTCCGCGCGGAATTCGAGGGCCAGCCGCCCTCCCCGCGCGAGCGCTACTGGCGCGGCCCCGTGCTCTGGGACTTCGACGGCCGCACCTGGCGCATGGGCGCCAGCTGGATCGATTCCTTTGACACACCGCGCGGCGCCGGCCCCTATGACTACGTGGTGACGCTCGAGCCGCACAACCGGTCCTGGATGTTCGTCCTGGAGCAGGTCGCGCGCCTGCCGGCGCGCGCGCGCATCACGCACGACGGCATGGTGGTGTCGCCCGCCCCGCTGCGTGCGCGCCTGCGCTACGACGCATCGTCGCTCGCCCTGCCCGAGCCGGGACGCGCGGAGCGGCCGGGCAGCCTGCGCCGCGCCCTCGCGCTGCCGGACGCGGGCAACCCGCGCGCGCGCGCGCTGGCGGCCGGATGGCGTGAGGGCGGCGCCGATGCGCAGACCATCCTGCAGCGCGCCCTCGGATTCTTCGTGAGCGGCGGTCTCGGGTACACGCTGGAGCCGCCGCTCCTCGGCCCGGATACGGTGGACGATTTCCTGTTCGACACGCGCGAGGGCTTCTGCGAGCATTTCTCCTCCGCCTTCGTCTACCTGATGCGCGCGGCCGGCGTGCCGGCGCGCGTCGTGACCGGATACCAGGGCGGAGAGGTGAACTACGTCGACCGCATCATCACCGTGCGCCAGTCCGATGCGCACGCCTGGGCGGAGGTCTACCTCGCGGGCCGCGGCTGGGTGCGCGTCGACCCCACCGCCGCCGCCGTCCCCGGGCGCGTCGAGTCGGGAATCGCCCGCTCGGTGCGCGCCGGTGATTCCCTGCCGCTGCTCATGCGGCCGCAGCTCGAGTGGCTGCGTGGACTGCGCGCCAACTGGGAGGCGCTGGCGCACCGCTGGAACGTCTGGGTGCTCGGCTACGGCGTCGAGCGCCAGCGCGACCTGATGCTGCGCATCGGCATGCGCGACGCCGACTGGCGCAAGCTCACGGCCGCCATGGCGACGATTCTCGGCGCGTTCACGCTGCTGCTGCTGGCGTGGTCGCTGCGGCGCTTCGCGCGGCCGGACCGCGTGCAACGGGCCTGGGAGGCGTTTGCGCGCAAGCTCGCCCGCGGCGGCCTGGTGCGCGCTCCGCACGAAGGCCCGCGCGACTTCGCGCGGCGCGCCGCCGAGCGCCTGCCCGCCGCCCGTCCCGCCATCGAGGCGATCGCCGAGCTGTATCTCGCCGCCCGCTACGGGCGCGCGCCGTCGGGCGAGCGCATCTTCGAACTCGAGCGCCGCGTGCGCAGTCTGAGCATTGCATGAGCCCCGTCCACCGCGTCGCCGTCCTGCTGCTGCTGATGCTCGCCGCGCCGGCCCGGGCGAGCGACCCGGCATCGCCGACTTTTGCCGTGCGGCCAGAGGTGGAGCGCTTCATGGCGGACCTGGTCGAGCGCCACGCGTTCGACGCGGACGAGCTGCGGCGGGTCTTCGCGCAGGCACGGCGCGAGGAAGGCGTGCTGGAGGCCATGCGCGCGCAGCCGCGGCAAGCGGACTCGTGGGAGACCTATCGCGCGCTGTTCGTCAACGAGCGCCACGTGCGCGCCGGGCTCGATTTCTGGAAGGCGCACGCGCCCACGCTCGCGCGTGCCCGGGCCACGTACGGGGTGCCCGAGGAGATCATCGTCGCGATCATCGGCATCGAGACCTTCTACGGGCGCAACACCGGGCGCTGGCGCGTGATCGACGCGCTCGCCACGCTTGCCTTCGACTACCCGCCGCGCGCGCCCTTCTTCCGCGGCGAGCTGGAGAACTACCTGCTGTTCGCCCGCGACCTGAATGTCGACGTCTTCGACGTGCGCGGCTCGTATGCCGGGGCGATCGGCATCCCGCAGTTCATGCCGGGCAGCTACCTGCGCTACGCGGTGGACTTCGACGGGGACGGCGCCACCGACCTGCGCGCCAACCCAGCAGACGCGATCGGCAGCGTGGCCAACTTCCTGCGCCGCCATGGCTGGCAGCCCGGCGCGCCGGTGCAGTTGCGCGTGCGCGTGAACGGCGAGGACCACGCGCAGTTCGTCTCGCTCGATCCCATGCCGCGACACACGCTGCTCGAGCTGAGCGAGGCGGGCGTGCAGGCGAACAACGGAGCGCTGCCTGCCGACACGCGCGCGGTCCTGCTGCGCCTGCAGACGCCGGAGCGGGCCGCCGACTACCGGCTGGGTCTGCAGAACTTCTACGTGCTGACGCGCTATAACCGCAGCCTATTCTACGCGATGTCGGTCACGGAGCTGGCCGACGCGCTGCGCGCGGCGCGGCGCAAGCCGCGCCCTTAGGTCGGGCGCTCCCCGGGCAGGTACTGCATCGGATCTACCGGCTTGCCGGACTTGCGGATCTCGAAATGCAGCTTCGGCCGGTCGGCGTCAGTGTCGCCCAGCTCGGCGATGCGCTGGCCGCGCGTCACCGACTGGCCCTCCTTCACGAGGATTTCGCGGTTGTGCGCATAGACGCTGCTGAAGCCGTTCTCGTGGCGGATGACGATCAGCTTGCCGAAGCCGCGGATGCCGGTGCCCGTGTACAGCACCTGGCCCGACGCTGCCGCCACCACCGGATCGCCCGCCTTGCCGGCGATGTCCACGCCCTTGCTGTTGGGCTCCGCGAACCTCGCCAGCAGACCGCCTTTGGCCGGCCAGATGAAATCGATGCCCGTGGGGTCACGCGCCACCGCGGCAGTCTTCGGCGGCTCGGGCTTGACTGTTGCCGCAGCCGGTGCGGCGGCAGCCGCTGCGGGCGTGGCCGAAGGTACGGGAGCTGCCTCGCCACGCGCAAGCATCGCCAGATTTTCCTCGCTGTACGGCAGGCGCAGGGCCTTGGGAGAGACCTTCGTCGCGCCATCAGCCTGCAGCGGCCGCGCCGCCACGCTGCCCTCCAGCGGCCGGGCCTGGACCCGCGAGGTTCCCGGCGCCGCGCCGACCTGGACGCCCGGCGCACCCTCGGGCGCCGCCACGCGCAGTACCTGTCCGACCGCGATCTTGGTCGGGTCGTCCAGGTTGTTCCAGCGCGCCACGTCGCGGTAGTCTGCGCCGTTCTCCAGCGCGATGCTGTACAGCGTGTCGCCGCGCTTGACCAGGTAATGGCCCGGCGGGACGCCCGGCTGCGCCGCCGCGACCGGCGCCGCGGGCGCCACGGGCTCGGGCTTGGGCGCGACCGGCGGGCGGCCGTCGGTGACGGGCGCCTGCACCGGCGCGGACCCGCACCCCGCCAGGACGAGCAGCGCCGCGATGCAGATCAGCGCCCGGCCTTGCGTCTGTCGGTTGATCATAGCTTTCCCGTCTCGAGGGGCACAAACAGCACTTCGTCGAGCACAGACTCGGTGATGCCGCGGACCCCGCGCTCGTATAACGCGAGACGCTGCGCAGCGCGCGGCGCCGATCCCGTCTTCAGCGGCAGCACCATTCTGCCACCGGGCGCCAGCTGCCGTAAGAGGGCCTCGGGCACGCACGACGCTGCCGCCGCCACGACGATGGCATCGAAGGGCGCGGCCACCTGCAGCCCGGCGCTGCCGTCCGCGTGCGTCAACCGCAAATTCGACAGCCGCAGCGCGCGAAGATTCACCCGCGCGCGCTCCAGCAGCGCGCGGATTCTCTCGATCGAGTACACCTCGCCCCCCAGCTGCGCGAGCACCGCCGCCTGATAGCCGCAGCCCGTGCCCACTTCCAGCACCTTGCGCGGCACCGAAGTGTCGCCGAGCAACGACTCGAGCATGCGCGCCACCACGTACGGCTGGGAAATCGTCTGGCTGAAGCCGATGGGCAAGGCCGTGTCCTCGTACGCGCGGCTGGCGAGCGCCTCGTCCACGAACAGGTGCCGCGGCACGGCGGCCATGGCGGCGAGCACGCGCTCGTCGCGGATTCCCTTGCGGCGCAGACGCTCCACCATGCGCAGGCGCGTGCGCTGCGACGTCATGCCGATGCCGGCGAGATCGCGTGCGGCGCGCGCGCCGCGTGCGTTCAGCGGTCCAGCCACTCGCGCACCGGCGCGCACTGCGCATGGAACGTGAGATCGATCTGCAGCGGCGTGACCGACACGCGGCCGCTCGCCACGGCATGGAAGTCGGTCCCGGGGCCGGCGTCGGCGGCACCGCCCGCGGGCCCGATCCAGAACGCCTGCTCGCCGCGCGGCGTGCGCATCTTCACCACCGGCTCGGCCTTGTGGCGCCGGCCGAGTCGCGTGATTTCCATCGGCCCGCGCTCGGCGGCGGGCACGTCCGGCACGTTGACGTTGAGCAGCACGGGCTGGCCGAGCGGCGCGCGCCGCAAGCGCTCGACCAGCGCCTGCGCCACGTCCACCGCGCTCTCGACATGACGGCCTTCCTTGCTGGCGAGCGAAACGGCGAGCGAAGGAATGCCCAGCAGGAAGCCCTCGGTCGCGGCCGCCACCGTGCCCGAGTAGATGGTGTCGTCGCCCATGTTGGCGCCCAGGTTCACGCCGGAAACCACGACGTCGGGCTGGAAATCGAGCAAGCCCGTGACGGCGAGGTGCACGCAGTCGGTCGGCGTGCCGTTGACGAAGAAGAAGCCGTTGGCCGCACGGCGCACCGACAGCGGGCGATCGAGCGTGAGCGAATTGGACGCCCCGGAGCGGTCGCGCTCGGGCGCGACCACCGTGACGTCGCCGAGCGATGCGAGCCGCTCGGCCAGCAGCGCAATGCCGGGTGAGAAGTAGCCGTCGTCGTTGGACACCAGGATGCGCATCGCCGGGGCGATTCTAGCCGACGGTGCGTCCGCGCCCTAGAACGAGCGCGGCAGCCCCAGCACGTGCTCGGCGACGTAGGAGAGGATCAGGTTGGTGGAGATCGGCGCCACCAGGTACAGGCGCGTCTCGCGGAACTTGCGCTCCACGTCGTACTCGGCGGCAAAGCCGAAGCCGCCATGCGTCTGCAGGCAGACGTTGGCCGCCTCCCAGGACGCCTTGGCGCCGAGGTGCTTGGCCATGTTGGCCTCCGCCCCGCAGTGCTGCCTCGCGTCGTACAAGGCGGCGGCCTTGTAGCGCATCAGGTTCGCGGCCTCCACCTCCATGTACGCTTCGGCGATCGGGAACTGGATGCCCTGGTTCTGGCCGATCGGCCGGTCGAACACCACGCGCTCCTTCGCGTACTTCGTCGCGCGCTCGACGAACCAGTAGCCGTCGCCGATGCACTCGGCGGCAATCAGGATGCGCTCGGCGTTCAGGCCATCGAGGATGTAGCGGAAACCCTTGCCCTCCGCGCCGATCAGGTTCTCCGCGGGGATCTCGAGATTGTCGAAGAACACCTCGTTCGTTTCGTGGTTCACCATGTTGCGGATCGGCCGCATGGTCAGGCCCTTGCCGAGCGCTTCCTTCTTCTCCACGAGGAACACCGACATGCCGTCGGATTTCTTTGCCACCTCGCCGAGCGGCGTGGTGCGCGCCAGCAGGATCATCAGGTCCGAGTGCTGCAGGCGCGAGGTCCACACCTTCTGGCCGTTCACCACGTAGCGATCGCCCTTCCTCACCGCCACGGTCTTGATCTTGGTGGTATCGGTGCCCGCCGTGGGCTCGGTGACGCCCATCGCCTGCATGCGCAGCTCGCCCGAGGCGATCTTCGGCAGGTACTTCTTCTTCTGCGCTTCCGAGCCATTGCGCAGCAGCGTGTTCATGTTGTACATCTGGCCGTGGCAGCAGCCGGGGTTGCCGCCCGAGCGCGAGATTTCCTCCATGATCACCGTCGCCTCGGTCAGCGACAGTCCGGAGCCGCCGTACTGCTCGGGAATCAGGGCCGCCATCCAGCCGGCCCCGGTCAGCGCGTCGACGAAGGCCTCCGGGTAGGCGCGCGCCTCGTCCACCTTCTGCCAGTAGGCGGAGTCGAACTGCGCGCACAGGGCCCGCACGCCCGCGCGCAGCTCCTCGTGCCCCGCGCCGGCTACAGCGGGTCCCACGTGAAGACGTCCTGCGTGCGATCGAGGGGGAAGAAGCCCTGCCGCAGCGCCGGCATGCCGTGCGCGGCGATGCCCTCCGGCGTCCAGCCGCCCGCACGGTGCACCGAGCGCACCGGCCGGCTCTGCGACATGAGGAACAGCTCGTTGGCGCGCACGGCGAAGATCTGCCCGCTGACACCCTCCGCCGCCGGGCTCGCGAGGTACACCGCCAGCGGCGCGATCTTGGCGGTCTCCATGACCTTCATGCGTTCCACGCGCGCCCTTTGCTCTGGAGTGTCCGTGGGAATCGAGCCGATCATGCGGCTCCAGGCGAACGGCGCGATGCAGTTCGAGCGCACGCCGTGGCGCGCCATGTCCAGCGCGATCGACTTGGACAGCCCGACGATGCCCAGCTTGGCTGCGGAGTAGTTCGCCTGCCCGAGGTTGCCAATCAGACCCGAGGTCGAGGTCATGTGCACGTAGCTGCCGGAATTCTGGCTCTTGAAGTACGGCGCCGCGGCGCGCGAGACGTAGAACGCGCCGTTCAGGTGCACGTCGATGACCGCGCGCCACTCCTCCACCGACATGTTGAAGAAGAACCGGTCGCGCAGGATGCCGGCGTTGTTCACCACGCAGTCGAGATGGCCGAACGCGTCGATCGCCGTCTTCACGATGCGGTTCGCCGCCTCCCAGTCCGCCACGCTCTCGGTACTGGCAACAGCCTCGCCGCCCTTGGCGCGGATCTCGTCGACGACGTTCTGCGCGGGATGCGCGCTTGCACCTTCGCCCGTGACCGTAGTCCCCAGGTCATTGACCACGACCCGCGCGCCATGGGCGGCGAACGCGAGCGCGAAGTCCCTGCCGATGCCGCCGCCGGCGCCGGTGATCACTACCACTTTGTCTTTGACCATGTCGTCGACGCTCGCCCTCAGTACATCCATACCGCTTGCGGTGCGCGAGACTTTATCAGAATTCGCGGCGCGAGCTGCCGCGCCGCGAAGACGAAAATGCCTTGCATACGTTTACAACGGTCGGCCACGAATGTGGAGTTGAATCGAGGTGCAGCTCACAGGGGGACCGCCATGACTGCCGCCCGCACCGAGGTCGACTCGCAAGTCGCACTGCAGCGCTTCACCGGCCTGCTCACACAGGCAAGCGTGAGATCCGACGTCGTCGAGGCAGTGCGGCGCTATCTCGATTCGTGGCCGGCGGAGCGCATCGCGCGCATCCAGCGCATCGACGCAGGCTGGGCGCCGTTCGACTTGCAGCAGCATCCGTCGCCGCCGCTCGGCAGCGCCGACCTGTGCAAGATGCGCGAGGCTGTGCACGGGCAGTGCGCCGCGCTGACCAGCGCCGGGCTGGCCGTGGAGCCGGACCTGCTCGAATTGGATCTGTGCCTCACGCTCGCCTGCCGCAGGATCGAGGACATCCCGCCCGAGCCGGCGCCGGCGCGGTCGGCGGGCCCAGGAGTGCCCCGCCATGCGTAAGACGGACCAGTCGCTCGAAGACATCGGTGCGGAGGCGCTGCCGGGAGGACTCCGCGAAATCAATGCCATCAGCCGCCCCGGGTACGTCGAGAGCGCCCCGTGCGCGAAGCCGCCTCGACATGCGCCCCTGGTCGGCCTCATCGAGCTCGTGACTTCCTGGCTGGGGCGCGCCGGCAACGGCCCCTGAGCCAAGCCCCCGGGGGCCCGGCCGCGGGCTCGGGATCAGACCTCCTTCACGGTATCCGAGCGCTCGGCCCAGGAAAGCGCCGCCACAGGCCGCCGCACGGCCCGTCCGGACGCGGGCTGCCGCTCGAGCAGCCCGAACTTGCCCACGGCAATCGCCAGCGCCGACGACTGCTCATCCATGGATGCGGACAACCCCGAGGCCTGCTCGACCAGAGCCGCGTTCTGCTGCGTCACCTTTTCGAGCTCCTGCACGATCTCGCTCACCTGGGACAGGCTCTGCGATTGCTCCTGCGAGGCAGAGGATATTTCCGCGATCAGATCGTGTACGCGCTGCACCGCGCTCACGATCTCGGCCATGGTTTCGCCCGCTTCCTCCACCTGCCGGGAGCCGGCATCGACGCGCCCAACCGAGTCGAGAATCAGCTGGCGAATCTCCTTGGCGGCCGCTGCCGAGCGCTGGGCAAGGCTTCTGACCTCGGCGGCCACCACCGCGAACCCCCGTCCCTGTTCGCCGGCGCGCGCCGCCTCGACCGCAGCGTTCAGGGCGAGGATGTTGGTCTGGAACGCGAGGGCGTCGATCACGCTGATGATGTCGGAGATCCTGCCGGAAGACTCGGAGATGCTCATCATGGTGCCCACGACGCCCGCCACCGCCTGTCCGCCCCGCTTGGCCACCTCCGCGGCTGCCGCGGCATGCTGGTTCGCACGCTTTGCGTTCTCCGCGTTCTGCGACACCGTGGCCGTCATCTGCTCCATCGCCGAGGCCGCCTCCTCGAGCGACGAGGCCTGCTTCTCGGTGCGCGTGGAAAGGTCCGCGTGACCCTGCGAGATCTCCCCGGAAGCCAACAGCAACTGACGCGCGGCTGCCTGCACCTGGTCGAGAAGCGCATGGACGCGCTGCAGCGCGCCGTTGAACTCCTGCCCGATGGCAAGCGTTTCGGCGCAGGCCCGCGGTTCCATGCGTGCCGTCAGGCTGCCCTGCGCCAGACCGTGCATGGCGCAGGCCATGCGCGCGAAGTCCTCCCGCAATCGCCGCGAAAGCCAGTACAAAGCGCCGGAGAGCGTCAGTGCGGCGAACGCGGACACGATCCACGCAGCCGCGCCCCGGCCGGTGCCGGTCACCACCAGCATGCCCAGCGCTGCGATCGGCACGAAGCAGATCGCCCACAGCGCGACCAGCTGGGTGCGTATGGAAAGGCGGTTCATGCGGCTTCGGGCTTGGACGACGGGCCGAAGCCTAGGGGGAGCCCGCGGCGCGGTAAATCTGCGATGTCCCTAGGGGAATTCCCCGAGGGTCGGTGATCTGTCCAGGAGATTGGTCGGGGCGGCGAGATTCGAACTCGCGACCACCTGCACCCCATGCAGGTACGCTACCAGGCTGCGCTACGCCCCGAAGTGCAAGAGTCTATCAGGGGCGCAGGGCGTCGAGCAGCGCACGCAGCTCGCGCCGGATCGCGCCGAGATCCGCCCCACCCGGAGGCCGCGGCGCCGGCGCGGCGCGCTCCTCGCCGCCCAGGGCCGCATTGTCCAGGCGATTGCGCGCGCCGCTGATCGTGAATCCTTCCTCGTACAGCAGCTCGCGGATGCGGCGGATGAGCAGCACCTCGTGGTGCTGATAGTAGCGCCGGTTGCCGCGCCGCTTGACCGGCTTGAGCTGCGTGAACTCCTGTTCCCAGTAGCGCAGCACGTGGGGCTTCACGCCGCACAGCTCGCTCACCTCACCGATGGTGAAGTAGCGCTTCGCCGGTATCGGCGGAAGGTCAGCTTTCTTGCTGGGGCTGCGGCTTTCCATGGCGCGCCTTCTCCACCATCGCCTTCAGCTTCTGGCTGGCGTGAAAGGTGACCACGCGGCGGGCGCTGATGGGGATCTCCTCGCCGGTCTTGGGATTGCGGCCCGGACGCTGCGGCTTGTCGCGAAGCTGGAAGTTGCCGAACCCGGAAAGCTTGACGCTCTCCCCCCGCTCCAAGGCGCCGCGAATCTCCTCGAAGAAGGCTTCGACCATGTCCTTGGCCTCGCGCTTGTTCAGTCCGACCTTCTCGAATAGAAGGTCGGCCAGTTCGGCCTTGGTCAAAGTCATCACAACTCCCTGATTTCTTTATTTATACGCGGGGTGTCGCACCGAAACGACGGCCCCACAGCGCGACCAGCGCATCTCGCGCCGAGTCGGCCTCCGCATCCGTGAGGGTTCGTTCAGTATCTTGCATAACTACCCGGAAAGCAAGGCTTTTTTTCCCCGCGGGGAGGTTCGAACCCTGGTACAAATCAAATAGTCGGATGCTCTGCACGATGATCGGCATTTCCGCCATGGCCACAGCCAGAAGCGCATCTGCCGTGATGTCAGTATTCACTAACAAAGCGATGTCGCGCGCCGCCGGCGGGTACTTGGAAGGTACCCTGGGGGCCGGCAGTGGACATTGCTGCAATGCAGCGGCTTCGGCCTCGAACATCGCAACGCTCTGGGGAAGCTCGTACTTTTGCTGCCATCGGGGGTGCAGCTCGCCGATCCAGCCGATCGCCTGGTCCCCCAGGTGCACTCGAGCCGACCTGCCGGGGTGCAGGGCCGGATGCTCGGCCGCCTCGTAGCGCAGCTTGAGCGGCGCGGCCAGCGCGTCGAGGTCCGCCTTGAGGTCGAACAGGTCAACCGGCCGGCCCGGCATGCCCCACTGATCCTCCCAGGCCGGCCCGAAGGCGGCTGCCGCAATGCGCACGGGTTGGCGCACACCCCCGACCTCGAGCGGGGCATCCGGCTGCCCGCTGTCACGCAGGTACACGCGCCCGACCTCGAACACGCGGACGCGCTCGAGCTTGCGCGCCAGGTTGTAGCGCACGTTGGCGATCAGCCCGCCGAGCAGCGACGTACGCATCACCGACTGCTGGCTGGCGATCGGGTTGAGCAGCCGGATGGGGTCGGGCCCGCCGCACAAGTCGCTTTCCCACGCCGGCTCGACGAAGCTGAAGTTCACGACCTCCTGGAAGTCGCAGGCCGCGAGGCGCTCGCGCAGCGCATGCAGCGAGCGCCGTGCCTCGGGCACGGCCGCCATGACGGCGCGCGCGCGCGGCGGATGCGCGGGAATGCGATCGAAGCCGTGCAGGCGCGCGACCTCCTCGATCAGGTCCTCCTCGATCTGCAGGTCGAAGCGATACGAGGGGGGCGTGACGCTGAAAGCGCCCTTCGCGCGGCGCGCGGGCAGCCGCAGGCGGGCGAACGCCTGCGCCATCTCCTTCTCGGAGACCGGCATGCCGATCACCTTCTGCGCCCGCGTCACGCGCATGCGCACCGGCTTGCGTCGCGGCAGGCGCCTGACCTGGTCGACCGTCGGCCCCGGATCGCCGCCGCAGATGTCGAGGATGAGCCGCGTGGCGCGCTCGATGCCCTCGACGTTGTTGCCGAAGTCGACGCCGCGCTCGAAGCGGTGCGCGGCGTCGCTGGTGAAGTTGTAGCGCCGCGCGCGCCCGGCGACCGCCTCGGGGAAGAAGAAGGCCGACTCGAGGAAGATGTGGCGCGAGCTTGGCTCCGCCTTGGTCGATTCCCCGCCCATGATGCCCGCGAGGCCGATCGGGCCGGAGTCATCGGTGATGCACAGCACCGAGTCGTCGAGCGCGACTTCCTGGCCGTTCAGCAGCAGGACCTTCTCGCCCGGGCGGCCCCAGCGCACGTCGATCGGCCCGGAGAGCTTGTCCAGGTCGTACACGTGCAGCGGGCGGCCGAGCTCGAGCATGACGTAGTTGGTGACGTCGACCAGCGCCGAGATCGAGCGCTGGCCCGCGCGCTCCAGGCGCCGGCGCATCCATTCCGGCGTCGGCGCAGCGGCATTCACGTTGCGGAGCACGCGGCCAGCGAAGCGTCCGCAGCCCTGCGGGTGCGTGATGCGCACCGCATGCCGGGCGTGGCTCTGCGCGCGCACGGGCTTGAGCGCGGGCAGGCGGAGCGCCGTGCCGGTGAGCGCCGAAACCTCGCGCGCCACGCCGAGCATCGACAGGCAGTCGGCGCGATTGGGCGTGAGCTTGAGCGTGAGGATGCGCTCGTCCAGCTCGAGCAGCTTGCGCACGTCCGTCCCGGGCCTGGCCGAGGCGGGCAACTCCAGCAGTCCCGTGTGGTCCTCCGAGAGACCGAGCTCGCGCGCGGAGCACAGCATGCCGAGGCTCTCCACCCCGCGCACGCTCGCCGCGCTCACGCTCATGCCCGGCAACTCAGCGCCCACCCTCGCCACGGGTACCTTCATCCCCTTGCGCACGTTGGGCGCGCCGCACACCACGCGCAGGCGCTCCCTGCCCGCGCGCACCGTGCATAGCGTGAGCTTGTCGGCGTTCGGGTGGCGCGCGACCTCGAGGATCTCGCCCACGACCACGCCACGAAACGCCGGCGCCGCCGCCGCGATCGATTCCACCTCGAGACCGGACATGGTAAGCAGGTGCGCGAGCTTCTCCGTCGTCAGCGACGGATCGCAGAAGCTGCGCAGCCAGTGTTCCGGGACGATCATGCGAACTGCCGCAGGAAGCGCAAGTCGCCGTCGAAGAACAGGCGCAGGTCGTCGATGCCGTAGCGCAGCATGGTGAGCCGCTCCAGACCCGAGCCGAACGCGAAGCCGATGCAGCGCTCGGGATCGAGCCCGAAGTTGCGCACCACGCTCGGGTGCACCTGGCCCGCCCCGGAAATCTCCAGCCAGCGCCCGCGCAGCGGCCCGCTGCCGAACTGCATGTCGATCTCGGCCGAAGGCTCGGTGAACGGGAAGTACGAAGGCCGGAAGCGCACCTGCAGCGCGTCGGTCTCGAAGAAGCGGTGCAGGAAATCCGTGTACACGCCCTTCAGGTCGGCGAAGCTCACGTCCTCGTCGATCCACAGGCCTTCGACCTGGTGGAACATGGGCGAGTGCGTCGCGTCCGAGTCGACGCGGTAGGTGCGCCCCGGCGCGATCACCTTGATCGGCGGCCGGTGCATGCGCGCGTAGCGCACCTGCATCGGGCTGGTGTGCGTGCGCAGCAGCGCCGGCAGGCCCTGCGCGTCCTTCAGGTCCACGTAGAACGTATCCTGCATCGAGCGCGCCGGGTGGTTCTCCGGATTGTTGAGCGCGGTGAAGTTGTACCAGTCGCTCTCGATCTCCGGGCCGTCGGCGATATCGAAGCCGATCGAGCCGAAGATCGCCTCGACCCTCTGCCAGGTGCGCGTGATCGGATGCACGCCGCCGCGCCCGCGGCCGCGCGCCGGCAGGGTCACGTCGATCGCCTCCTCGGCGAGGCGCGCCTGCAGCCGGGAGTCCGCGAGCTGCGCGCGGCGCGCGTCCAGGGCGCGCTCGATCTGCTCCTTGGCCGCGTTGATGCGCGCGCCGGCACTGCGCCGCTCCTCCGGCGCGAGCGCGCCCAGGCTCTTGAGCTGTGCGGTCAGCTCTCCGGACTTGCCCAGGAAGCGCGCCTTGGCGTTCTCCAGGGCGGCCGGATCGCCGGCCGCCTGGAACGCGGCATGCGCGCGCTCGACGATGCGCTCGAGCTGTTCCATCCCCGCGGCGTCCGCGACGGGGTCAGTGAGCGAGGCTGGCCTTCACCTGGCCGGCGATCTTGGCGAAGGCCGGCTTGTCGGCCACCGCCAGGTCGGCGAGCACCTTGCGGTCGATCTCGATGTTGGCGCGCTTCAGGCCGGCCATGAACGCCGAGTAGCTCATGCCGAGCTCGCGCACGGCGGCGTTGATGCGCGCGATCCACAGCGCGCGGAAGGTGCGCTTGCGGTTGCGCCGGTCGCGGTAGGCGTACTGCCCCGCTTTCATCACCGCCTGCTTGGCGACGCGGTAGACGTTGCCGCGGCGGCCGCGGAAGCCCTTGGCCTGCTTCAGGACCTTCTTGTGGCGCGCGCGCGCCGTCACCCCACGCTTGACTCTTGGCATGGCGCGCTCCTTACGAAGCGTAGGGCAGCATGGCGCGCACTGCCCGCTTGTTGCTGGCGTGCACCTCGGTGGTGCCGCGCAGATGGCGCTTCCGCTTCGTGGACTTCTTGGTGAGGATGTGGCGCATGTAGGCCTGCGAGCGCTTGATGCTGCCGGACGAGCGGATCTTGAAGCGCTTGGCGGCGGACTTCTTCGACTTCACCTTGGGCACGGTACTGCTCCTTCTCTTTTAGCCTGACGCCGGGCGGCCCGCCGGGCGGGCGCTTGAAGCCGCGGACATCACTTGTGTAGCCGCGACGACCGCTAGGTCGCTGCGGCGGGTTTCGGACTCGCTTCCTTCTTCTGCTTCGCTTCCTTCGGCTTCGCCTTGGGCGGCAGGCCCTTCTTCTTGGGCGCCAGCACCATCACCATCTGCCGGCCTTCGAGCTTCGGAAACTGCTCGACGATCCCGACCGGCTCCAAATCGGCCTTCACCCGCTCGAGCAGGCGCACGCCGAATTCCTGATGCGCCATCTCCCGCCCGCGGAACCGCAACGTCACCTTCGCCTTGTCGCCATCCTCCAGGAACTGGATCAGCTTGTTGAGCTTGATCTTGTAGTCGCCCTCGTCGGTTCCGGGGCGGAACTTGATCTCCTTGACCTGGATCTGCTTCTGCTTGAGCTTCGCCTCGTGCGCCTTCTTCTGCTCGCGGTAGCGGAACTTGCCGTAGTCCATCAGCTTGCAGACCGGCGGCTGCGCCATGGGCGCGATCTCCACCAGGTCCACGTTCTTCTCTTCCGCCATGCGCAGGGCCTCGGCCACAGCCACGATGCCGAGCTGCTCCCCCTGCTCACCGACCAGCCGCACCTGCGGTGCGTTGATCTCTCCGTTGATGCGCTGCGATCTCTCGAGTGCGATGGGTGACAGCTCCTCTGCTCGTCAAAAAAACCGGCCGTGCTGCTTACGCGCTCGCCTCGTTGCGGAGGCGTGCGATGAAGGCATCCAGCGCCATGGCGCCGAGATCTTCACCGCCGCGCGTGCGCACGGCCACCGTTCCAGCCTGCTTTTCCTTGTCTCCCACCACCAGCTGGTAGGGGAGCTTCTGCAAGCTATGTTCGCGAATCTTATAAGAAATTTTCTCGTTTCGCAAATCTTCGACGGCGCGAAAACCCGCTTCGCGCAGCCGCTGCGCCACCGCTTTGGCGTAATCCGCCTGGTGCTCGGAGATGTTCATGACCACCACCTGCTCGGGCGCAAGCCACGGCGGGAAGGCCCCCGCGAAATGCTCGATCAGGATGCCGAGGAAGCGCTCGAGCGAGCCGATGATGGCGCGGTGGAGCATCACCGGGACGTGGCGCGCGTTGTCCTCGCCCACGTACTCCGCGCCCAGGCGCGCCGGCATGAAGAAATCCACCTGCATCGTGCCGCACTGCCAGACGCGGCCGATCGCGTCCTTGAGGGAATACTCGATCTTCGGCCCGTAGAAGGCGCCCTCGCCCGGGGAGATCTCGAACTTCACGTCCGAGCGCTGCAGCGACTCGATCAGCGCGCGCTCGGCCCTGTCCCAGGCCGCGTCGTCGCCGATGCGCTTCGCGGGCCGCGTCGCCACCTTGTAGATGATGTCGGTGAAGCCGAATCGCGCATAGACCTCCTGCAGCAGCGCGGTGTACGTGACGCATTCCTCGAGCACCTGGTCCTCGGTGCAGAAGACGTGGCCGTCGTCCTGCGTGAAGCCGCGCACGCGCATCAGGCCGTGCAGCGCGCCCGAGGGCTCGTTGCGGTGGCAGGCGCCGAACTCGCCCAGCCGGTACGGCAGGTCGCGATAGCTGCGCACGCCCTTGTTGTAGATCTGGATGTGGCCCGGGCAGTTCATCGGTTTCACCGCGTAGTCGCGGTTCTCGGAGGCCGTGGTGAACATGTGCTCACGGTAGTTCTCCCAGTGGCCGGTCTTTTCCCAGATGCTCTTGTCGAGGATCTGCGGCCCGCGCACCTCCCGGTAGCCGTTGTCTCGGTACACGCGCCGCATGTACTGCTCCACCTGCTGCCACAGCGTCCAGCCCTTGGCA
Source organism: Betaproteobacteria bacterium (assembly GCA_029883975.1). Lineage (GTDB taxonomy): Bacteria > Pseudomonadota > Gammaproteobacteria > Burkholderiales > SG8-39 > JAABQT01. The sequence continues at coordinate 57,563 of JAOUIL010000003.1, read as the reverse complement.
TGCCAGAACACCATTCCGGGGGCCTCGTCCTGCATGTGGTAGAGATCGAGCTGCGTCCCCAGGCGCCGGTGGTCGCGCTTCTCGGCTTCCTCCAGCATCTTCAGGTAGGCGTCCTGATCCTCCTTCTTCGCCCAGGCCGTGCCGTAGATACGCTGCAGCATCTCGTTCTTCGAGTCGCCGCGCCAGTAGGCGCCGGCGACGCGCATCAGCTTGAACACCTTGAGCTTGCCGGTGGAGGGGACGTGCGGGCCGCGGCACAAGTCCACCCAGTCGCCCTGGCCATAGAGCGAGATGGTCTCCTTCTCCGGGATCGAGGCGATGATCTCCGCCTTGTAGACCTCGCCCTGGTCGCGGAAGAACTTCACCGCCTCGTCGCGCGGCAACTCGCGCCGGTGCACGGCCAGGTCGCGCTTGGCGATCTCGGCCATGCGCTTCTCGATCCCCGCGAGGTCCTCGGGCGTGAACGGGCGCTTGTAGGAGAAGTCGTAATAGAAGCCGTTCTCGATGACCGGCCCGATGGTGACCTGCGCCTCGGGAAAAAGCTCCTTCACGGCGTGCGCCAGCAGGTGCGCGGTCGAATGGCGGAGGATCTCGAGACCCTCCGGGTCCTTGTCGGTGACGATGGCGAGCCGCGCGTCGCTCGTGATGCGATGGTCGGTGTCGACCAGCCGGCCGTCGACCTTGCCCGCGAGGGCCGCGCGCGCGAGGCCGGCGCCGATGGACTGCGCCACCTCGGCGACGGAAACCGGGCCCGGGTAGGATCTCACCGAGCCGTCGGGAAGCGTGATGTTCGGCAAAGTAATGGTAGGCGCGATTGGACTCGAACCAACGACCCCTACCATGTCAAGGTAGTGCTCTAACCAGCTGAGCTACGCGCCTGATGGAACGAGGAGCGGATTTTAACTGAAGCGTCATCTGGGCGGAACAATATCGCCCGGGAAAGCATCGACCATCAGTCATGGACCTGATTCTCTGGCGACACGCCGAAGCCGAGGACGGCGGTCCCGACCTCGAGCGGCGACTCACGCCCAAGGGCCGCAAGCATGCCGAGCGCATGGCCGCCTGGCTGCTGCAGCGCCTGCCGGCGAAGTTCCTCGTGCTGGCCAGCCCGGCGCGGCGCGCCCAGGAAACCGCGCGGGCGCTGGGCGTGCCGTGCCGGACGCTGCCCGAGCTCGCCCCCGGCGCGCGCGTGCGCGACATTCTCACGGCGGCCGAATGGCCGCAGCGGCGCAACGCCGTGGTGGTAGTCGGCCACCAGCCGGACCTCGGGCGCGCCGCGGCCTTCCTGGTCTCCGGCGCGGAGGCGCCCTGGACCGTGAAGAAGGGCGGGCTGTGGTGGGTCACCAAACGCGTGCGCGACGACGAGGCGCAGGTGGTGGTGCGCGCCGTCGCCGCGCCGGACCTGCTCTAGCCGCGCGCCAGCACCGACACCTTCTTGTCCGAAAGGCCGCTGACGGTGAGTTTCATGCCCACCGACTTCCAGTGGCCGGCCTCGTCCTCCAGGGCCGCGGCGGACAGCGGGTTGTCGTCGAGCCAGGACTGCGCCAGCTCGATCTCGAAGCCGCCCTGGTCGCCTGCGACGCGCAGCAGCGGCAGCTTGACGTCGCTGCGCCGGCGCAGGATGAGCGACGCTAGCCGCAGCGCGAACACGAGCGGCCAGTCGGCGCCTTCCAGTCCGGCATCCTGCATCTTGCGCAGCTTTCCGCGGTGCGCGAGCACGACGCGCGCGAGGCGCTGCTGCTCCATGCGCGAGAAGCCCGGCATGTCGGCGTTCTGCAGCACGTACGCCGAATGCTTGTGGTATTGCGCGTGCTCGATCGACAGCCCGACCTCCGCCAGCTGCGCGGCCCATTCCAGCAGCTGCCGGTCGGCATCGTCCTCGCGCTCGCGGCCCGGAAAGAGCGCGTCGTAGATGGCGAGCGCGAGGCGCCGCACGCGTTCGGCCTGCGGGGCGTCCACGTGGTAGCGACGGCCGAATTGCGCCACGGTCGCGGCGCGCATGTCGCGATGCTGCACGCGGCCCAGCAGGTCGTACAGCACCCCGTGGCGCAGGGCGCCGTCGGACACCGCCATTTCCTCGACGCCCAGCTCGTCCAGCACCGCACTCAGGATGGCAAGCCCGCCGGGCAGCACCGGGGCGCGATTGGCGCGCAGCCCGGCGATGCGATCGGGGTCGGCGCGCTCGTGCTTGACCAGCAGGCCGCGCAGGCGCTCGACGCCCTCGCGCGTGATGCCCTGCGCCGTGAAGCCGTTCTCGCGCAGGATGGTCTCGATCGAGCGCGCCGTGCCCGAGGAGCCGACCGCTTCCTGCCAGCCGAGCCCGCGATAGGCAAGCGCGATGCCGGCGAGCTCCTGGCGCGCGGCGAGCTCCGCGGCCTTGAAGCGCGACTTGTCGATGCGCCCCTCCGGGAAGTACTTCAGGCTGTAGCTCACGCAGCCCATGTACAGCGACTCGGTGAGCTGCGGCTCGAAGCCGGCGCCGATGACGAACTCGGTAGAACCGCCGCCGACGTCGATCACCAGGCGCTTGTGCTGCGCCGGGGGCATCGAATGGGCAACGCCGAGGTAGATGAGGCGCGCCTCCTCGCGACCGGCGATCACCTCGATGGGGAAGCCGAGCTCCTGGCGCGCCTCGCGCAGGAACTGCGGCGCGTTCTTCGCCACGCGCAGCGTATTGGTGCCCACCGCGCGCACCGATTGCCGCGGGAAGCCGCGTAGCCGCTCGCCGAAGCGGCGCAGCACCTCCAGGGCACCCGCCTGGGTCGCGCGGTCGATGCGCTTGTCGGCCGTCAGCCCGGCGCCGATGCGCACCACCTCGCGCAGGCTGTCCAGCGGGTAGATCTGGCCGTCGACCACCCGGCCGATCTGCAGGTGGAAGCTGTTGGAGCCGAGGTCTACTGCCGCGAGTGTTTCCTGGCGCGCCATGCGGGCCGCAGGATAGCCCGGCCGGGCCTTTCTTGCTCGTGGCGCCACCGCGCCGTCATCCTGGCGTCACAGGGCAAGCGTAGAATTCGTGGCCCCGGGCCGCGCCGCCGCGGCCGACCGCCATGAAGAGAGACCTGCCCACCGCGCATTTCCTGAACCGGGAGCTCGGCATCCTGGCGTTCAACCGGCGCGTGCTGGCGCAGGCCGCCGACGAATCGGTGCCGCTGCTCGAGCGGCTGCGCTTCCTCACCATCGTCTCGTCCAACCTGGACGAGTTCTTCGAGATCCGCGTCGCCGGCCTGAAGGAGCAGATCGAGCTGAACCTGCCCGAGCCCGGGCCGGACGGCAAGGGCCCGGTCGAGGTGCTCGACGCCGTCGGGCGCGAGTCGCACGCGCTGGTCGCCGACCAGTACCGGCTGCTGAACACGGTGCTGCTGCCCGCGCTCGCCGAGGCCGGCGTGGTCTTCCCGCGGCGCGAGGAATGGTCGCCGGCGCAGCGCCAGTGGATCCGCGACTACTTCTTCCGCGAGCTGCTGCCGGTGCTGACGCCCATCGGCCTCGACCCGGCGCACCCGTTCCCCAAGGTGCTCAACAAGAGCCTGAACCTCGTCGTCGAGCTGGTCGGGCGCGACGCGTTCGGGCGCAGCTCGCGCGCCGCCATCGTGCAGGCGCCGCGCGCGCTGCCGCGCGTCATCCGCCTGCCGCGCGAGATCGCCGGCGCGCAGTTCGCCTTCGTCTTCCTGTCCTCGATCCTGCACGCGCACCTCGAGGAGCTGTTCGCCGGCATGAAGGTGCTCGGCTGCTACCAGTTCCGCGTCACGCGCAACTCCGACCTGTTCGTGGACGAGGAGGAGATCAAGAACCTGCACACCGCGCTCAAGGGCGAGCTGCTGCACCGGCATTTCGGCAATGCGGTGCGCCTGGAGGTGGCCGACAACTGCTCGCCGGCGATGATCGAGTTCCTGCTGCAGCAGTTCGGGCTCACGGAGGCCGATCTCTACCGCGTCGAAGGCCCGGTGAACCTGTACCGCCTGCGCGAGGTGCCCGAGCAGGTCGAGCGCCCGGACCTCAAGTACCCGCTGTTCCAGCCCGGGCTGCCCGCGCCGCTCGAGGCGCGCAGCGACCTGTTCGACGTGCTGAAGAAGCAGGATGTGCTGCTGCACCACCCCTTCCAGTCCTTCGCGCCGGTCATCGACTTCATCCGCACCACGGCGCTCGATGCGGACGTCATCGCCATCAAGCAGACCGTCTACCGCACCGGCACCGACTCGGAGCTGATGGAGATCCTGATCGACGCCGCGCGCCGCGGCAAGGAGGTGACCGTCGTGGTGGAGCTGATGGCGCGCTTCGACGAGGAAGCCAACCTCAACTGGGCGGCGCGCCTGGAAGAAGTGGGCGCGCACGTCGTCTACGGCGTGGTCGGGCACAAGACGCACGCCAAGATGGCGCTGATCGTGCGCCGCGAAGACACGGAAAGCGGCAAGGTGCTGCGCCGCTACGCGCACGTCGCGACCGGCAACTATCATCCGCGCACCGCGCGCTTCTACACCGACTTCGGCCTGCTGACGGCCAACGAGGAGCTGTGCGCCGACGTCGCCGAGGTCTTCAAGCAGCTCACCGGCCTCGGGCGCGCGGGCAAGCTGCGGCACGTCTGGCAGTCGCCGTTCACGCTGCACAAGCGCATCGTCGAGGCCATCCGCGCCGAGGCGCGCAACGCGCGCGAGGGACGGGCGGCGCGCATCATCGCCAAGATGAACGCGCTGCTCGACCCGCAGGTGATCGACGAGCTGTACCTCGCCTCGCAGGCCGGCGTGAAGGTCGACCTGATCGTGCGCGGCGTTTGCGCGCTGCGCCCGGGCATCGCCGGATTGTCCGAGAACATCCGCGTGCGCTCGATCATCGGCCGCTTCCTCGAGCATACGCGCGTGTTCTTCTTCCTCGCCGGCGGCGCCGAGGACGTCTACCTGGCGAGCGCCGACTGGATGGGCCGCAACTTCTTCCGCCGCATCGAGCTGTGCTTCCCGGTGCTCGACCCGGCGCTCAAGCGGCGCGTGATCCGCGAGGGCCTGCAGGCCTATCTCGACGACAACTGCCAGGCCTGGACCATGGACGCGGACGGCGTCTACACGCGCCTGCGGCCGCGGCGCGGGCGGCCGAGGTCGGCGCAGGAGGAGCTGTTGTTCACGCTGGGGACGCCTTCTTGACGGCTTCGCCGCCAAAACGCGCCACTGGGGTGCGGCGCCTGATGGCCGCGACCCGATACTCTGCGCAAGGCTTGGCTGCCGCCTTCCGGCACGAGGAAGCATTCAGGCTCGAAGTATTGGCGGCGTTCATCCTCGTGCCCGTCGGTTTGTGGCTCGGCGAGGACAGCATCGAGCAGGTGCTTCTCGCGGGCAGCATCGTGATGGTGCTGATCGTCGAGCTGCTGAATTCGGCAGTCGAAGCCGTGGTGGATCGCGTCTCGCACGAGCACCATGAGCTGTCCATGCGCGCCAAGGATTACGGCAGCGCGGCGGTCATGCTCGCGCTGGCCGCTGCGACCGCCGCGTGGCTGCTCGTGCTCGCGCCCCGACTCTAGCCCCGAGGCGGCGAGCAACCTTTCCGCGTCAGCCCCGCGCCACGCGGATGACGCCGTGCACCTCGCGCACCGCGCCGATCGCGCGCCGCAGTTGCGAGAGGTCGGTCACCTCGAAGGCAAAGCGCATGAAGGCCAGGTCCTCGCGGCTCTGCGTGCGCACCGCGGTGACGTTGATGTGCTCGCGCGCGAGCGCATCCCCCACGTCGCGCAGCAGCCCCGGCCGGTCGCTCGCCGTCACCACCAGGTCCACGCCGTAGGCGCCCACGCCCTCGCCCCATTGCGCCTCCAGCACGCGCGCGGCATCGGCCTGCGCCAGGCGCGCCAGGCTCGGGCAGTCGGCGCGGTGGATGGACACGCCGCGCCCGCGCGTGACGAAGCCGCGGATCGGGTCGGGCGGCACCGGCTTGCAGCACTTGGCCATCTGCGTGAGCAGCCGGTCCATGCCCACCACCAGCACGCCGCGGCCGCCGGCGCCTGTCTTGCGCTTCTTCGGCGCCGCGGGCGCCGGGGCCGGCACGAGCCTGGGCCGCGGCGCCGGCGCCGGCTCGCGCCCGCCCTCCTGCAGGTTGAACCAGTGCCGCACCTTGGCGCGCGCGCGGCTCGACTTGAGGAATCCGCGCTCGGGATTGAGCCAGTCGCGCGACGGCCCGCCCGTCTTCGCCACCGTGATCTCGACGCGCTGGCCGCTCTTCAACGGCGTGTCGAGCGGCACGATGCGCCCGTCCACCTTGGCGCCGCGGCAGCGGTGGCCGAGATCGGTGTGCAGCGCATAGGCGAAATCGACCGGCGTGGCGCCCGCGGGCAGGTCCACGACCTTGCCCTGCGGCGTCACTGCGTAGATGGTGTCGTCGAAGGAGGCGCGCCGCGCCGCCTCGGCGCGCGTGCCGCGGTCGGCCACCTCGTCGCGCCAGGCGAGCAGCTGCCGCAGCCAGGCTACCTTGTCGTCGAACGCGGTGTCGGCGCGCGTCGCGCGCCCCGCTTCCTTGTAGCGCCAGTGCGCGGCGACGCCGAGCTCCGCGTGGCGGTGCATCCCCTCGGTGCGGATCTGCACCTCCAGCGTCTTGCCGCCCGGCCCGAGCACCGCGGTGTGCAGCGACTGGTACAGGTTGTCCTTCGGCCGCGAGATGTAGTCGTCGAACTCGCGCTCGATCGGGCGCCAGAGGTTGTGCGCCACGCCGAGCGCGGCGTAGCAGTCCTTGACCTCGGGCACGATGACGCGCAGCGCGCGGATGTCGTGCAGCTGCTCGAAGCCCAGGCCCTTCAGGCGCATCTTGTTGCAGATGGAGTAGATGTGCTTGGGACGGCCGCTCACCTCGCCGGGCACGCCCGCGGCGGCCAGCTCGCGCCGCAGCGCGGCGATCGCCTCGGCGATGTAGTGCTCGCGCTCCTGCCGGCGCTCGTCGAGCATCCTGGCGATGCGCTTGTAGACCTCGGGCTCGAGGAAGCGGAATGACAGGTCCTCCAGCTCCCACTTCAGCTGCCAGACGCCCAGGCGGTTGGCGAGCGGCGCGTAGATGTCGAGCGTCTCGCGCGCGTAGGCCTCGCGCTCGGGCGAGGCGCGCTTGGCGAACCAGCGCAGCGTCTGCGTGCGGCTCGCCAGGCGGATGAGCACCACGCGCACGTCCTCCACCATGCCGAGCACCATCTTGCGCAGGATTTCAGTCTGCTGCGCGGCGGTAGCGCGCGTCAGCACGCGCAGCTGGTAGAGCTTCTCCACGCCGGCAGCCAGGCCGGCGACCTCGGCGCCCAAGCGCGCGGCGAGCGCGTCGCCGTGCGCGAGGTACTTGGGCGCCGCGAACAGCACGCCGGCCGCGCGCGCCGCCGGGTCGACGCCGATCCCGGCAAGGCTGGCGCCCAGGCCGAGCGCGTGCGGCCACACCGGCTCGCCGGTGGACAGCTCGTGGCCCGCGTACAGGGATTCGGCGAACTCGAGAGCGCGGCCGACGAGCGCGCGCTCCTCGCCGCCGAGGCCTTCCGCGAGGGCCTCGAGCGCGGCGGCGGCGCCCTGCGGATGCAACTGCACGACCGAGACCATGCGGTATTGTAATCGGATGGGTTGGCTGAAGAACTGGCGGCGGCGGCGCCTGCTGGCGCACCACCGCATCGACGAGGAACTGTGGCGCTCGGTGACGCAGCCGCTGCCCTTCCTGCGCGGCCTGCGACGCGACGAGCTCGAGCGGCTGCGCGCGCTCGCGCTGCTGCTGCTGGTGGAGAAGGAGTTCTCCGGCGCGCACGGCCTGCAGCTCGACGACGCCATGCGGCTGTCGATCGCCGTGCAGGCGGCGCTGCCGGTGCTGCACCTGGGGCTCGATCGCTACGACGAATGGAGCGAGATCGTGGTGTATCCCGGAGAGTTCAGGGTGCGCGTGAAGGAAACCGACGAGGGCGGCGTGGTGCACGAGTTCGACGACGAGCGCGCCGGCGAGTCCTGGCAGGGCGGCCCGGTGGTGCTGTCCTGGGACGCGGCGGCCCATGCGCCGGACATGAACGTCGTCATCCACGAGTTCGCGCACAAGCTCGACATGGCGAACGGCGCGGCCGACGGCCTGCCGCCGCTGCACTCGGGCATGGACCGGCGCGCGTGGACGGCGGCGTTTCGCATCGCCTACGAGGGATTCTGCGACGCCGTCGATCGCGGCAGGGACACCTGGCTCGATCCGTACGCGGCGCAGCACGCCAGCGAGTTCTTCGCCGTCCTCAGCGAGAAGTTCTTCACCGACGGGGCGGAGACCCGGCGGCGCTATCCCGACGTCTACGAGCAGCTGAAGCGGTACTACCGCCAGGACCCGGCGACCAGGAATTCGACGTGAAGACGCTCCTCATCGTCTACCACACCGGCGGCGTGAAGACCGCGCAGATGTCCGAGGCCGTGGAGCGCGGCGCGCGCGCCGAGGAGGGCGTGCGCGTCGTCGTGAAGCGCTGCGCGGACGCCGGTCCGCAGGACGTGCTCGCCGCCGACGGATTGATCCTCGGCACGCCGGAGAACTTCGGCTACATGTCGGGGATGATGAAGGACTTCCTCGAGCGCATCTTCTACGCCTGCGAAGGCAAGCTCGAGGGCAGGCCCTGGGCGCTGTTCGTCGGCGCGGGCCAGGACGGCAGCGGCGCCGTGACGTCCGTCGAGCGCATCGTCACCGGGTTGCGCCTGAAGAAGATCCGCGAGCCGATCGTCGTCGTGAAGGACCTGAAGCCGGAGCAGCTCGCCGCCTGCGAACAGCTCGGCGCGGCGATGGCCGCCGGCCTCGCCGCCGGAATCCTCTAGAGCGTCACCTTCGGCGCGGCGGAAGTGCCGGGCGCGAGCCGCCCGTCATCCTGTGGCGCGCCCAGCACCTGCTGCACCGGCACCACGCCCGCCCAGATGGGCAGCCGGTAGTCCTCCGGCTCGTCGATCGGGCCGCCGGTGCGCACCTTGGCCACCGCTTCCTCGAGGTGCAGGCCGAACACGCTCATCGCCTTCAGCTCCTGCTTGTGCACGGGCCGCAGGTTGTTCCAGTGCCCGGGATAGAGCCGCTCGACGAACTTCTCCATCTTCGCGAGCTTCTCTTCGGGATCGCTCACCTTGTACGGCTTGCCGAAGATCATTGCCGAGCGGTAGTTGACCGACATGTGGAAGCCCGAGCGCGCCACCACCAGGCCGTCGAAGTGCGTCACCGTCAGGCACACGTTCGGGTTCTTCTCCAGCGCGAGCAGCATGCGGCTCTTCGACGAACCGTGCCAGTACACGGCATCCCCCTCGCGCCAGTAGGCCGTGGGCGTCACAAAGGGATGCTTGTCGATCACGTAGCCGAGGTGGCAGACGAAGCCGGCATCCAGAATCGAATACACGGTGTCGCGGTCGTAGCGCGCGCGCTTGGGCAGGCGCTTGATCCTCGTGCGGGGGGTGGGGGTGAAGTCCTTCATTCGTGGCTCCCGGTTCGAGGCTGCATCCTAGCAGCCGGGCCTGGCGCGTTCGCGAGCCACACCAGCACCGTGAGGGCGACGAACAGCACGCCCGACAGCCAGAACAGATCGACGGTGGAAAGCATGCGCGCCTGCGCATCCAGCGTCTGGTCGAGCTGCGCCAGCGCCTGGACCGGCGACAGGCCCTGCGCGCGCAGCGCCTCGAGCGCGGCCTCGGTCTGCGGCTCGCCGCCCACCAGGTGCTCGGCGAGCTGCGCGCGGTGCAGCTTGGCGCGGTCGTCCCACAGCGTGATGGCGAGCGAGGCGCCGACCGCGCCGCCCATGTAGCGCAGGAAGTTCTGCAGCCCGGTGGCGCCCGGCATCTTCTCCGGCGTCATGCCGCGCAGCGCGAGGCCGGTGAGCGGCAGGAAGAACATCACGTTGGCCGCGCCCTGGATGAACATCGGCAGCGCGATGGTCATCCAGTCGGCCTCGAGGTTGAACTCGGAGCGCATGAAGGACACCAGCGCGAAGACGAGGAAGCCCGCGCTCGCCATCAGGCGCGGATCGATCACGTGCAGCGTGCGCCCGACGATCGGCGCGAGCACCAGGGCGAGCAGGCCGAAGGGCATCATCATCAGCCCGGCCCAGATCTGCGGGTAGCCCATGTACTGCTGCAGCCACAGCGGCAGCACGACGATGGCGCCGAAGAACACCGCATAGCCGACCGAGAGCGCCGTGGTGCCGGTCCAGAAGTCGCGGTCGCGCAGCAGCTGCAGGTCGACGATCGGGTGCGGGTTGTCGAGCAGCTCCCACACCAGGAAGAAGGCGAAGCCCGCGACGCTGACGCAGGCGAGCGCGACGATCACCGGCGAGGCGAACCAGTCGAGCTCCTTGCCCTTGTCGAGCAGGATCTGCAGCGCGCCGACCCACACGGCGAGCAGCGCGAGCCCCACCACGTCCACCGGCACGCGCTGCCGCGGCGTCTCGCGCTCGCGGTAGATGAGCCAGATCAGGCTGGCGCACAGCACGCCCACCGGCACGTTGATGTAGAAGATCCACGGCCAGGCGATCTCCTCGGTGATCCAGCCGCCGATGATCGGCCCGCTGATCGGCGCGAGCGTCGCCGTCATCGACCAGACCGACAGCGCCAGGCCCGCGCCCCCCGGGCCGAAGGTGGCGAGCAGCAGCGACTGCGACACGGGCACCATCGGCCCGGCCACCAGGCCCTGCGCCACGCGGAACACGACCAGCGTCTCGAGGCTCTCGGCGAGCCCGCAAAGCAGCGAGGTGGCGGTGAACAGCAGCACCGACCAGACGATGAGGCGCACCTGGCCGAAGCGCCGCGTCAGCCAGCCGGTGAGCGGCATGGCGATGGCCTGCGCCGCGGCATAGGAAGTGACGATCCAGGTGCCCTGCGTGGCGCTCACGCCCAGGTCGCCGGAGATGGTGGCCACCGAGACGTTGGCGATGGTGATGTCCAGCACCACCATGAAGGTGGCCACGGCGATCATGAACGCGCCGACCAGGCGCTCGGCGCCGGCGAGCGGCGCCGGCCCGGCGGCGGGCGACCCCGGTACGACGGCGCGCGCCGTGGAGCTCACCGGTGCGCAGCGATGATGGCGCGCACGCGCGCGTCCGCCTCCGCCGCCGGCACGGTGAGCGCCTCGGTGGCGAATGCCGGCGCGCTGCCCGCCAGCGCCGCGAGCTGCGTGCCGCTCGTGTCGCGCGTCTCGACCTCGACGGTCATCGACAGACCGACGCGCAGCGGGTGCTCCAGCAGCTGCGCCGCGTCCAGCTCGATCCTCACCGGCACGCGCTGCACCACCTTGATCCAGTTGCCGGTGGCGTTCTGCGGCGGCAGCAGCGCGAAAGCGCCGCCCGTGCCCGCGGCCAGCCCCGCCACGCGCCCGCGATACTCGACCGTGCCGCCGTACAGGTCGGCGGTAACGCGCGCCGGCTGACCGACGCGCATGTCGCGCAGCTGCGCCTCCTTGAAGTTCGCGTCCACCCAGACGTCGCCGAGCGGCACCACGGCCATCAGGCGCGCGCCCGGCGCGACGCGCTGCCCGACCTGCACCGAGCGCCGCGCCACGGTGCCCGACACGGGCGCCGGGATCTCGGTGCGCTGCAGCGCGAGCCAGGCCTCGCGCACGCGCGCCGCGGCGAGCAGCACCGAGGGCTGCTCCTCGAGCTTGACCTTGTCGGTGAACACGCGATTGGTGGCAAGGTTCTCGCGCGCGGCGGTGAGCGAGGCGCGCGCGGCGGCCGCCGCGGTCAGCGCCGTATCCCACTCCTCGCGCGACACCACCCCCTGGCGGGCGAGCGGCTCGCGGCGCGCGAGGAACTCCTCGGCGCGCTGCAGCTCGGCCTCGCGCACGCGCACGTTCGCCTCCAGCGCGAGGTTGTTGCCGTACAGCGTGCGCGCCTCGCGCACCGCGCGCGCCAGCGTCGCCTCGGCCTGGGCGAGCGCCACTTCGGCATCGGCGCGATCCAGCCGCACCAGCATCTGCCCCACCTCGACGCGCTGCATGTTGTCGGCGCCGATGGCGATCACGGTGCCCGCCACCTGCGGCGTCACCTCGACGAGGTTGCCCGCCGCGTAGGCGTTCTCGGTGCTCTGGTAATAGCGCCCCGAAAGCTGCCACCAGGCGGCCCAGCCGCCGGCCGCGGCCGCCACCACGAGCAGCATGCCGGTGAGCGCGTGGCGCCGGCTAGCCATGGTTGTCGAGCATGCGTTGCAGCAGCCCCTTCAACTGGCCGAGCTCGGCGTGCGTGAAGCCGCGCAGGTGCTGGTTGAGCACCTTGGCGGCCACGGCCGGCAGCTCGGCGGCGAGCTTGCGGCCGCCCGCGGTGAGCTCCAGGCGCACGACGCGGCCGTCCTCGGCGTCGGGCACGCGGCGCAGCAGCCGCTTGGCGGCGAGGCGCGCGACCATGCGCGTGGCCGCGCCGGTGTCGTAGCTGTAGTCGCGCGCGATGTCGGCCACGCGGTCGCCGCGCCCATGGGCGAGGTAGAGCAGGATGCCGGCCTGCGCCGCCGAGATACCCGAGCCGGCGAGCTCGCGGTCCACCGCGGCGAAGATCGACGAGCGCAGGCGCGTCACCAGCCAGCCGACGCTGTCCTCGACGCGATAGGTCTCGGCCCGGTACAGGCCCACGCCCACCCCCAGTTGACTGCCCAGGCAGCAAACTACCTGCCTCGGCAGCGAATGTCCAGACGGCGCGGCCTTCGCGGTAGACTGGCGGCCCATGTCGCGCGACGCGCTTGCCGCCTACGACGCGCTCACCGGCGGGCTGTCGCAGCCGGTGCGCGTGGACGAGCTGTGCCGGCGGGCCGGCGCGCGCTGGCCCGGTCTGCTGCCCGGCGCCGCCGGGCTGGCGGCCGAGGCGCCGTTGATGCAGCGCGACAAGAAGGGCCTGGAGAAGGCCTACGGGCGCTTCCTGGGCGCCGTGCTCGCCGATCCTCGGTGCGGCACGCATCTCGTGCACTGCATGCTGCTGCCGCGAGCCGATTCGGCGCGGCACCTGGAGGAATTCGAGGCGCAGGGCACGCTCGAGCTCGCCGGGGCGTGCGTGCACCGCGAGGGAAAGGCGGTGGTCGTCACCATGCGCAACCCGCGCTTCCTCAATGCCGAGGACGAGACGACCCTCGACGGGCTGGAGATCGCGGTCGACGTGGCGCTGCTCGATCGGCAAAGCGAGCTCTGCCTGCTGCGCGGCGACACGGTCACGCACACCAAGCACGCGGGCAAGCGCGTGTTCGGCGCCGGCATCAATCTCACGCACCTTTACCAGGGGAAGATCCGCTACCTCTGGTACCTGATCCGCGACCTCGGCCTGGTCAACAAGCTGTACCGCGGGCTCGCGCGGCCCGGCGTGCATCCCGAGGAGGACAGCATCGAGAAGCCCTGGGTGGCGGCGGTGGAGAGCTTCGCCATCGGCGGGCACTGCCAGATCCTGCTGACCATGGACTACGTGCTCGCCGCGCAGGATGCCTACATGACGTTGCCGGCGAGGAAGGAAGGCATCATCCCGGGCGCGGCGAACCTGCGGCTGCCGCGCTTCGTCGGCCCGCGCATCGCGCGCCAGGCGATCCTCGCCGGCCGCCGGCTGGACTGCGACTCGCCCGAAGGGCGCATGATCTGCGACGAGATCGTGCCAGTGGGCGGGATGGACGCGGCGATCGCGCGCACCATCTCCAATCTCACGGACTCCGGCGTGGTGAGCGCCGCCGGGAACAGGCGCGCGCTGCGCTCGGGCGAGGAGCCGCTCGACGAGTTCCGGCGCTACATGGCGGTGTACGCGCGCGAGCAGGCCGTGTGCCATTTCAGCCCTGCGCTGATCGCGAATCTCGAGAAGCACTGGGACGCGGCGAATCGCCGCGGCTGACGATGAACGAGCGTGCTCAGTCGACCCGAAGCTCTCCGCGCGCATGGCGCTGCAGGTCCTCGACCATCAGCGCCACCATCTGGTCCACCACCGTGGAGAGGCCCGCGCGCGCGTCGCCTGCACCTGCCTTGAGCAGCTCGACGGTAGCGAAAGTCATGGACGTGGGCGTCGTGATCCATCGCCTGTCCTTGCCGCCGTCCCGAAAGTCCGCGTAGTAGCTGAATTCATCCAGGCTCTCGGCTTTGGCCACCGGCGGAAGCAGGTTCGCCGTGATCAGGAGCATCGGCGAGTAGCCGCCGGCCCGCGTGGAAGAGTAGTAGCCGGACTCGGTAATGCGCACGTCGAGGATGGCGTCGACGCCCTCGGGCAGGCCGTCGAATCTCCCGTTGCGCACACCCCAGATGATGTTGGGATCGGTGATGCGGACCAGACGAACCTGGCGCTGCTCCAGTGCGGGTATGAGCCTGGAGTCGACTTCCGCGGCCGCATCGAAGTGGATATGCGACAGCGCCTCGGCGAGCGCTTCGCGCCCCTTGCGCTTGCTTTCCTGCATGCCATAGATGACTGCGGAAGTAATGACGCCTGCCGCTACGGCGCCGCCGGTCGATATCCCGCTTCCTTGCGACCCGGACGGCACGACGATCGGCACGACCACGACCGACGGTCCCGACGAACCGAAGCCGAGGTTGGAATCGGTGACGGGCGCCCAGGCAGGCAGCACGGCCAAGAGATTGATCGGCTTTGGCGGCTCTGCTGGACGAGAGGCGCAACCGGCGACCGTCAGCAGGCCGGCTGCGCATGCCCAGACAATCGCACCTCGCATTGGGCGCCTGTCCACGGCATGAATGTCCGCCTAAGGTCGCAAGCGGTCAATCCCATGCCAGCGACAGGCGGATGTCAGGAACTACCGCGGCATGCCTACGAAACCAGGAACTCGCGCACGATCGCGATCTGGTCGTCGTGCAACAGGGTCGGCGCATGGCCGATGCCCGCCAGTGTCACCTGCTTGGTGTATTCCTCGCGTCGCGGATTCACTCCGCTAGAAGTTCGATCCTCAGGCCTCCAGTTAGGCGATTGATGCTCACCGAGAAGGTCTGGGTTTGGCCCGGCTCCAAATCGAAAGTGGTGGTCTTTGAGGAGCTGAGGGGCATCTTTCCATAGATCGTGTGAGCGCCCGGTTTGATTTCCACGGTCACTTGATCGCTCAGCTTCATTCGAGCCACTTCCATATTGTCAATGGAGACTATTATCTGTGGACTGATTGCGAACCATTGCCTTGACCCAACCAGGGTGACTCTGCCCATTGCTGTGGCCATTGCGCTCAGTGGTGGACCCCGCTTCGTGATTCCTGGGATCTTCTCCAAGGCCTGTGTCAGAAGCTCAATGTCCTGTTTCCAGTGTCGATCACCCAACTCAAGCGCCTGACGCTTGAGAAGTGCTTTCAGATCAACAGGAACCTCCTCTTCGCGCGGCATAGTTGTTCCCGAAATCAGAACGGGTATCACACGAATGCCGCGCGCCAAGGCTCGGCTGATCTCTGCGCGCACCCAATCCTTGGGATCCTCCAGGCGTCGACGCCCCCCACCATCGGTAATGCTCGACCAGCGCGCGCCAATCACAGCAATAAGGACCACACAGGAACTGAGGGCATGGTCCAGCGCTATCTCGAAGTCCTCACCTGGCTCCAGTTTGTCGACGTCCCGGAAGATCGAGTGAGGTCCGAGGATTTCCGATAGGTCATCAGCGAGCCGGCCGGCGGCAACGTCGCTGTCGTCGCGACGGTAGCTTATGAAGATCCCCGCCATTGCATCACCTCCCGCCTGGACCACCTTGGCGCTATGAAATGCAACTCCTCTCGAGCGACTCTACTGGACCGTTGCGCCCTATCCGACAATTTCAACCAAGGTCATTTTCGATCCTTGGGTGCAAACAACAACTCCGAGAAAAGCCGCAGTTGGCAGCTTTGGCAATCCGCACACCAAATCGGTCGCAAATCTACACCGCGAATGCCCGGTTAGGTTCGATAGCGGTCAATTCGACGCGAGCCGCAAGTTGCCGCTGGCAACCACCGCTGAAATACCTACGAGAATAGAAACTCCCGCACGATCGCAATCTGGTCGTCGTGCAACAGGGTCGGCGCGTGCCCGATGCCGGGCAGCTCGACGAGCTTCGCCTGCGGCCCGCGGCGCGTCATCTCCTCGGCGGTTTCCCGCGACAGCAAGTCCGACTGCGCGCCGCGGATGAGCAGCGTCGGGCAGCGAATGGCATCGTAGGTGTCCCACAGCACGATGTCGCCCTCGGGGATCTGCCCGCGATAGGCCACGGCGATGCGCGGGTCGTAGTGGAAACGCCAGGTGCCGTCCGGGTTCTTCCTCAGCACCACTTCGGTCAGGAAGCGCCACTCGGCGTCCGTATGTGGCCCGAACGGCGCCGACACGGCGCGCACCACCTTCTCGGCCGCCTTGATGCTCGGAAATCTCGGGTCGGTGCCGAGGTACTGGCCGATGCGCTCGAGCGAGGCGTGCGCCACCACCGCGCCCGCCTCGTTCAGCGCCAGCTTCGTCACGGGTGAGTCCTTCTGCGCGGCGAGCGCCATGCCGACCAGGCCGCCGAGCGATGTGCCGACCCAGTGCACGCGCTCGACGTCCAGGCGCGCGATCAGCGTCACCATGTCCGCCACGTACTGCGGCACGGCGTAGAACACGGGATCGGCGAGCCACCCCGAATCGCCGCGCCCCACCATGTCCGGGCACACGACGCGGTAACGGGTGCAAAGCGCGCGCGCGAGGTTGTCGAAGTCGCGCGCGCAGCGCGTCAGGCCGTGCGCGCAGATGAGCACCTCGGGATTGGTCGGGTCGCCCCACTCCAGGTACGCCATGCGGTGCAGCCCCGCCGGAGAGGCGCACTGCACGCGCCGCGGTCGCGCGACGGCGCTCAACGCGGCTCCCGTTCCCCGGTCCACTTGTCCACCAGGCGGCCAGCCTCGATGGCTGCGCCGCCGCGCGCGCCGTCGTGCTCCCACTCGACCTCGACGCGCAGCTCCTCGAAGTCGCGCGTCGCCTCGACGAACGCGGGGAACGGAATGCCCCGCGCGAGCTCGAAGCGGTACTCGAGCTCGCCGGGGCGGTGGTGCTCGGTGTAGGGCTCGGCGTCGATGTCGCGCACCATGAGCCAGCGCACGCGCTCGCGGAAATCCTCGAAGCGCCCCGCCGCGCCGGTGACGCGCACGATCGCCGTGAACGCCATCAGCCGCTGTACTTGAAGGACAGCGCGAGGCGCGTGCGGAACTGGGTCACCTTGCCGTCCTCGATCTTCACGTCGAGCTTGGTGACTTCCGCGATGCGCAGGTCGCGCAGCGACCCCGCGGCGGTCTTCACCGCGTTCTTGGCCGCCTCTTCCCACGAGCTGGTGCTGGTGCCGATCACCTCGGTGACCCGGTAGACCGCGTTGTCGCCTTTCGCCATGAGCGCCTCCTCCAAGAGTGTGCGGGGAGATCCCGCGCGGCCAGTTTACGCCGGCGGTGCGCACGCGTGCCAGTAGCGCGGGCGGCGCGCGCGCTCGGACTCCACCTGCAGCGCGCCGGGCGCGAGCTGCAGGTACACCGCACCATCGCGATCGGTGCGCAGCAGCCGCGTTCCCGCCTGCGCGTAGCGCGCCTCGACATCCGCCGCGGGGTGACCGAAGCGGTTGCGATAGCCGGCGGCGGCCACGGCGACGCGCGGCTGCACGGCGGCGAGCAGCTCGGCGCTGGAGGAGCTGCGGCTGCCGTGATGCGGCACGAGCAGCGCGGTCGCGGGCTGCAGCCCGGCGCGCGCGAGCGCGCGCTCCGTGCCGCGCTCGATATCGCCGGCCAGCAGCATCGCGGTGCCGCCCGCCGCGATGCGCAGCACGCAGCTCTCGTCATTGCGCCGGCGCGCGTTCAGCCCCGGCGCAGGGTGCAGGAACTCGAAGCGCACGCCGTCCCACTCCCAGGCTTCGCCGCGCGCGCAGCGCGCGGCCGCGGGCGCGAGCCCGAGGAGCGCGTGCTCCGCCGGCAGCGCGTGGCGCAGCGCGCCGGTCTCGAACTGCTCGAGGATCGAGCGCGCGCCGCCGGTGTGGTCGGTATCGTCGTGCGTGAGCACGAGCGTGTCGAGCCGGCGCACGCCGAGCGCGACCAGTGCCGGCGCGACGACGCGCTCCCCGCTGTCCGCCTCGCTCCCGTACGCCGGCCCCGCGTCGTACAGCAGCGCGTGGCCCGAGGTGCGCACCAGCACCGCGAGCCCCTGCCCGACGTCGAACACCGTGACCGCGGCCTCGCCCGGCGCCGGCACGGGCGCGGGCAGCACGAGCGCCGGCCCCATCAGCGCGAGCCCGCTCGCACGCCATGGAAAGCCGCGCGGCAGCAGCAGCCACGCCACGCCGGCGAGCGCGAGCAGGGTCGCCCACAGCGGCGGCACGTGCTGCTGCCAGAGCGCGCCGGGAAGGCGCGCGCACCATTCGAGCCAGGCGAGCAGCGCATGCACGAGCCACTCGCCCGCGTAGAGCAGCGTGTCCGCGGGGATGGCCGCGGCGGCGAGCGCGAGCGGCGTGAGGACCGCCGAGACGAGCGGAATGGCAAGCGCGTTGGCCAGCGGCCCCGCCACCGATACCTGCGAGAACAGAAACAGCGCCGCGGGCGCGAGCCCCACGGTGATCGCCCACTGCACGCGCGCCCATTGCCACAAGCGCGGCTCGCCGGTGCTCCAGCCCGCGGACACGTAGAAGATGAGCGCCACCGCGCCGAACGACAGCCAGAAGCCCGGCTGCAGCACCGCCCACGGATCGAGCGCCGTCACCACCGCGAGTGCGAGGGCGAGCGTGCGCGCCGGTGAGGCCATGCGCCCCGACCACAGCGCGAGCGCCACGACGCTCACCATGTAGAAGGTGCGCTGCGCCGGCACCGCGAAGCCGGCGAGCAGCGTGTAGCCGAGCGCTGCCACGATGGCTGCGGCCGCGCCGGCCTTGCGCGCCGGGACGGCGAGCGCCAGGCGCGGCACGCGGCGCCACAGCGCCGCCGCGAGCCAGGCCACGAGCCCCGAGACCAGCGTCACGTGCAGCCCGGAGATGCTCATCAGGTGCGTGACGCCCGTGCGCGCGAACAGCCGCCACTCCTCGTTGGCGATCGCGCGCTGCTCACCCACCGCGAGCGCCGTCAGGATGCCGGCCGCCGGCGTTTCGCCGAGCGTGCGCACGAAGCGCTCGTGCACCGCCGCGCGCGCCTGCTCGATGCGGTCGCCGGGGAAGTCGCGCGCGCCCAGCCGCAGCGCGCCCTGGGCGTCACGCACGTAGCCCGTGGCGCCGATGCCGCGCTCCATGAGCCAAACCTCGTAATCGAAGCCATGCGGGTTGGCATGACCGTGGGGGCGCTTGAGCCGGACCGAAAGGCGCCAGCGATCGCCGGGCCGCAGCGGCGGCGCCTCGCCGTACCAGGCGAGCAGGATCCTGCGCGGCAGCCGCGCCGGCGCGTGCTCGACGTCGAAGGCGAAGCGCGCGCCGCGCTCCAGAGGTGCCGGCAGTCCGGACACGACGCCCGTGATTGCGAGATCGACGCCTTCGAGCTCCGGGGACATGCGGTCCGCCAACCGCAGGTGCGCCGCGCCCGCCGCCCACAGGAAGCCGACGGCCAGCGCCGCCGGGATGGCGAGCGCGCGCCGCCAGGCGGCGAGCGCGGCGCAGGCCGGCAGCAGGGTAAGCCAGCCCACGGCGGGCAGCGCGGCCTGTTGCTGCAGCAGCAGCACGCCGGTGGCGAACGCGAGGGCGGTTGCGGTCATCTAAAATCAACGCGCCGGCGATCCGCCGGATGACCACATGCCGCGCAAGTTCATCCGCAAGTACGTGCCGAGCGCCACCGAGGTGCGCAGGAACCGCCTGGTGGCGATGTTCGGCACGCTGCTGCATCACCCGAACCTCTGGCACCTGAACCGCGACTCGGTGGCCGGCGCGGTGGCCATCGGCCTGTTCTCGGGCCTGGTGCCCGGGCCGCTGCAGATGCTGACGGCGCTCGTGCTAGCGGTGCCGCTGCACCGCAACCTGCCCGTGGCGCTGCTCATGACGCTCTATACGAATCCTTTCACCATCGTGCCGCTCTACCTGCTCGCCTACGGCTACGGCAGCCTGCTGCTCGGCGGCGGAGAAGACCGCGCGCACATCGTGCCTTTCGAGATGGACTGGGGCAACTTGTTCGACTCGATGGGCAGGCTGTTCGACTGGACCGTGGCGCTCGGTGCGCCGCTGGCGGTCGGCCTGGTCGCGCTCGGGCTCACCCTGGCCGCGCTCGGCTACCTCGCCGTGCAGTTCGGCTGGCGCGCCTACGTCATGCTCGCCTGGCGCGCGCGCGCAAAGAAGCGGCGCCGCCGGTGACGCACCACGAGTTCGTCGCCGCCTATCGCGAGGGACGCCTGCGCGTGCACGTGGATCGCGCCGCCGCCGCGCGGGTCGTCTCGGCGCGCCTCATGCTGCCGCTCGTGCTGCTGCCCGTGTTAGGCGCGGCGGTCGCGCTCGCGCTCGTCGGCTCCCTGGTGTTCGGGGCCCTCGTCTTCCTCGGCGGCCTGGCGCTGCGCTTCGCCGTGCGCCGCTCGGCCCCCGGCTTCGTGCTGCAGCGCGCGCTCGCCGACGAGCGCTTCTACGGCGAAGCCGTGGCCGCCGGGCTCATTAAATAGGGACAGTCCCCATTTTTCCCATTTTTCCATTTTTCTCATCTGCGAATCATTCGCAGATGAGAAAAATGGGGTCTGTCCCTATTTGAGTACTATTTGAGTAGTCCGTCGCGAAGCTCGAGCACGCGCTCGGCGCGCGCGGCGAGCGCGGCGTCGTGCGTGACGATGACGAAGGCGGTGCCGCGCGCGGCGGAGAGCTTGACCATCGCCTCGAACACCTCGTCCGCGGTGTGCGTGTCGAGGTTGCCCGTGGGCTCGTCGGCCAGCACGCAGGCCGGCTCGGTCACCAGCGCGCGCGCGAACGCCGCGCGCTGGCGCTCGCCACCCGAGAGCTCGCCCGGCTGGTGCTCGAGGCGGTGGCCGAGGCCGATCTCGCCGAGCGCGGCGCGCGCGCGCTCGAGCGCCTCGGCCCTGGGCATGCGCCGGATGAACAGCGGCATGGCGACGTTCTCGATCGCGCTGAACTCGGGCAGCAGGTGATGGAACTGGTAGACGAAGCCGAGGGTGGCGTTGCGCACGCGGCCGCGCTCGGCCTCGCCCATGTCGCTGAACGCGCGGCCCTGCACGCGCACGGTGCCCGCCGTGGGCGCGTCGAGCCCGCCGAGCAGGTGCAGCAGCGTCGACTTGCCCGAGCCCGACTTGCCCATGATGGCGACGCGCTCGCGCTCGCGCACCGCGAAGTCCACGCCGCGCAGCACCTCGACCGGCGCCGGCCCCTGGTAGGTCTTCTTCAGCCCCTGGCAGGCGAGCACCGGCTCATGGGCCGTTTCACTCATAGCGCAGCGCCTCCGCCGGATTGACGCGCGCGGCGCGCCAGCTCGGGTAGAGCGTGGCGACAAACGACATGGCGAGCGACACCAGGCCGATGGTGGCGACATCGCGCAGCTGCACGTCCGAGGGCAGGTCGGAGATGTAGTACACGTCCTTGGACAGGAACTTGAAGCCGAGCGTGTTCTCGATCGCCGGCACCACGGTGTCCACGTTCCAGCCGAGCAGCACGCCGCCCGCCACGCCGAGCAGCGTGCCGATCACGCCGATCATCGCGCCCTGCACGACGAAGATCTGCAGGATGCTCGCCGGGGCCGCGCCCAGCGTCCTGAGGATGGCGATGTCGGCCTGCTTGTCGGTCACCAGCATGACCAGCGTGGAGACGATGTTGAACGCCGCGACGGCGACGATCAGCGTCAGGATGATGAACATGACGCGCTTCTCGATCTCCACCGCGCGGAAGAAGTTCGCGTGGCTGCGCGTCCAGTCCGAGGCGTACACCTCGGGAGCGAGCGCCGCGGACAGGTCGCGCGCCACCGCGCGCGCCGCGAACAGGTCGTCGAGCTTGAGGCGCACGCCCGAGACGCCGCTGCCCATCTGGTAGAGCTTCTGCGCGTCCTTGAGATGCACGAGCGCGAGGCCCGAGTCGTACTCGTACATGCCGATGTCGAAGGTGCCGGCCACGGTGAACTGCTTCAGGCGCGGGATCACGCCCGCCGGGGTGACGCTGCCCTGCGGCGCGATCAGCGCCACCTTGTCGCCGGGATACGCGCCGAGCGCGCGCGCCAGCTCGCCGCCGAGCACGATGCGGAACTCGCCGGCCACGAGCGCCTCGAGCCTGCCCGAGCGCATGTGCCGGCCGATGTCGGCGACGCGGTCTTCCAGCTCCGGCAGCACGCCGCGCACGATCGCGCCGCGCACGCCCTGGCCGTGCGTCAGCATGCCCTGCGCGTTGACGAACGGCGCCGCCTCGCGCACGCGCGGATGCTGGCGCGCCGCGTCCGCCAGGCTCTTCCAGTCCTCCAGCCGGCCGCTCGGCGCGCCGAGCTGCACGTGCGAGACCACCGACAGGATGCGCGTGCGCAGCTCGTGCTGGAAGCCGTTCATCACCGACAGCACGACGATCAGCGCCGCCACGCCGAGCGCGATGCCCGCCATGGAGATGAGCGAGATGAAGCTGATGAAGTGGTTGCGGCGCTTGGCGCGGGTGTAGCGCAGGCCGACGAGCAACTCGTAGCGCACGGGACGCCGAGAATACTACAATCGCCGCGATGAACTCCGAGGACACGGCCGCGCTCGCGCGGCTGCTGCGCGGCGCGCGCCTCGCGCACCTCGGCACGCTGCGCCAGGGCGCGCCGCTCGTGTCGATGACGCTCGTGCTCGCCGCGCCCGGCTTCGACGCCTTCCACGTGCACGTCAGCCGCCTCGCCTGGCACACGCAGGACATGGCCGCCGACCCGCGCGTCGCGCTGTCGATCGCCGAGACCGACGACGGGCGCGAGGATCCGTTCACGCTCGCGCGCGTCAGCATCCGCGGCGAAGCCGCGCAACTGGGGGAGGATGCGGCGCTCAAGCGCGCGTGGCTGGCGCGCTTTCCCGCGCAGGCGGTCAACTTCGAGCTCGCCGACTTCGCCTTCTGGCGCATCGC
Source organism: Betaproteobacteria bacterium (assembly GCA_029883975.1). Lineage (GTDB taxonomy): Bacteria > Pseudomonadota > Gammaproteobacteria > Burkholderiales > SG8-39 > JAABQT01. Next base: position 34,702 of record JAOUIL010000003.1, on the reverse strand, counting down.
GCCGCGCGACGCGCGCTTCGTCGCCGGCTACGGGCGCATCCACAACCTGTCCGCGGCCGAGCTGGCCGCGGCGTCGCGCGCGTGAACGCGCTCGCCGCGCTCGCGCTCGCCGCTGCGCCGTGCGCGCTCGGCGTCGAGTGGCGCAACGTCGGCGACGCGGCGCTCGTCGCGACCTGCCCGCCCGCTCATGCCGCCACGCAGGACGCGGTGCGCACGGCGCAGCGCCAGGCCGGCCGGCGCGCCGACTTGCGCCTGCGCTTCGGCCGCGTGGCGCACTACCCGTGGCTCTCCGCGCTGCTCGCGCGCCAGGCGTCGGCGTCGCGCCACTGGCCCGAGGAGCGCGACGCGCCGGAAGGCTACGTGACGCGCGCGCTGCTCGGCATGCCGGAGTTCACCGCGCTGTTCGACCCCGAATGGCGCATCGCCAGCCTGCTCGTGCGCGACGTGCGCTTGAAGCCGGCCGCCGAGCTGGATCTGCCGCAGGGACACCCGCTGCCGGCGGCGTTCACGCTGCCGTATGATGCCGAGCTCCTCGTGACGCTCGTGCGCTAGCATGGCCCGCTTCCGCATCCTCTCGCTCGACGGCGGCGGCATCCGCGGCCTGATCAGCGCGATGCTGCTCATCCGCCTGAGCCGCGAGCGTGGGCTCGAAGGGTGGCTGGAGCGCGCCGACCTGCTCGCCGGCACCTCGACCGGCGCGCTGATCGCGCTGCTGCTCGCCCGGGGCGTGGGCCTGGAGCAGATCCTCTCGCTCTATCACGACACCTCGCGCGACATCTTCGACGACTCCTGGCTCGACAACGTCAAGGACATGGGCACGCTCATCGGCGCGCAATACCACAGCGACGGCCTGAAGCGCCACCTGCAGCGCATGCTGGGCGAGGCGCGCCTGCGCGACCTGCGCAAGCGCGTGCTGATCACCGCTTTCGACCTGGACAACGAGCATCCGCGGCCGGAGAAGCGGCGCTGGAAGCCCAAGCTGTTCCACAACTTCCCGGGCCGCGACAGCGACGGCGCGATGCCCGCCTGGAAAGTCGGCCTGTACACCTGCGCCGCGCCGACCTTCTTCCCCACCGTGGACGGCTTCGTGGACGGCGGCGTGTTCGCCAACAACCCGTCGATGTGCGCGCTCGCGCAGACCCAGGACGCGCGCATCGGGCGCGCCGTGGCGCTCAAGGACGTCGCGCTGTTCTCGCTCGGCACCGGCAGCTCGCTCCTCTACGTGAAGGGCAAGCGCCACGACTGGGGCTACGCGCAATGGGCGCAGGCGCTGCTCGGCGTGATGTTCGACGGCACCGTCGGCATCGCCGACTACCAGTGCCGCCAGCTGCTCGGCGGCCGCTACCGCCGCCTCGCGCCCGCCTTCGCGCCCGGGGAGGCCTTCCCGCTCGATTGCGTGGACCGCATTGCGGAGATGGTGGCGTTCGCCGAGCGGGTGGACATCGCGCCCACGGCGCAATGGCTGCGCCGGCACTGGCGCTAGGAGGCAGGAATGGTCACGGTGTACGGCATGGCGGATTCGGGCAACTGCTACAAGGTGAAGCTCGCGCTGGAGCAGCTGCGGCTGCCCTACCGCTGGATCGAGGTGAGCACGACGAAGGGCGAGACGCGCACGGCGGAATTCCTCGCGCGCAACCCGAACGGCCAGGTGCCGACGCTCGAGCTCGCGGACGGCGGCTTCCTGCCCGAGTCGGGCGCGATCCTGCACTACCTCGCCGAGGGCACGCCGCTCCTGCCCGCCGGGCGCCTGGAGCGCGCGCGCGTGCTGCAGTGGATGTTCTTCGAGCAGTACAGCCACGAGCCGTGCATCGCGGTGGCGCGCGCCATCCTCCGGTACCAGCCGCCCGACTCGCCGCGCCGCGCCGAGCTGCCGCGCCTGCAGGAGCGCGGGCGCAAGGCGCTCGCCGTGATGGAGCAGCACCTGGGCAAGGAGCCGTTCTTCGCCGCCGGCCGCTACACCATCGCCGACATCGCGCTGTACGCCTACACGCATTGCGCCGCCGACGGCGGCTTCGACCTGGGAGCCTTCCCGGCGGTGAACGCGTGGCTGGCGCGCGTGCGCGCCGAGCCGCGCCACGTGCCGCTCGGATGAGCGGCCTCTTTCTCAAGGGCCTCGCCTTCGGCTTCCTGCTCGCCGCGACCGTCGGCCCGATGTGGGTGCTGTGCCTGCGCCGCACGCTCGCCTTCGGCGCCGCGACCGGCCTCGCCTCCGGCATGGGGATCGCGCTCGCGGACGGCTTCTACGGCGCGGTGGCGGCCTTCGGCCTCACCGCGATCTCGGGCGTGCTGCTCGCGCACGCGTTCTGGATCGGGCTCGCCGGCGCGGCGTTCCTCGTCTGGCTCGGCGTGCAGACGCTCATGGCGAAGCCGAGCGCGGACGGCGCGCCGGAGAAGCCGGCGAGCCTCGCGCAGGCCTTCCTCTCGACGCTCGCGCTCACGCTCGCCAACCCGCCCACCATCCTCGCCTTCGCCGCCATCTTCGCCGGGCTCGGGCTCGCGGCGAGCGCGGACTACGCGGCCGCCGCGGCGATCACGCTCGCGGTGTTCCTCGGCTCGGCGTCGTGGTGGCTGATCCTCGCGCTCGGCGCCGGCCGCCTGCGCGCGCGGCTCGACGCGCGCCTGCTGCGCGGCATCAACTTCGTCTCGGGCGCGACCATCCTCGGCTTCGCGGCGTGGCAGATCGCGCAGCTTTTGCGCTAGAGTCCCGGTACTGGACGTATATCCATGCTGGACGCGCCCCTCGCCATCGTCGACCTGGAAACCACCGGCGCGCACCCGGCGCACGACCGCGTCACCGAGATCGCGGTCATCGAGGTCGAGGGCGGCGAGGTGCGCGACGAGTGGTCGACGCTCGTCAACCCGGAAACACCGATCCCCGCGGCCATCCAGGCGCTCACCGGCATCACCAACGACATGGTGGCGGGCGCACCGACCTTCGGGCGCCTCGCCGGGGACCTGCACGAGCGCCTGCAGGGCCGCGTGTTCGTCGCGCACAACGCGCGCTTCGATTACGGGTTCCTGAAGCGAGAGTTCGCGCGCGCCGGGCTCGACTTCCGCGCGAAGACGCTGTGCACGGTGCGCCTGTCGCGGCGCCTGTACCCGGAGCATGCGCGCCACAACCTCGACAGCCTGATCGCGCGCCACGGGCTGCAATGCCGCGCGCGCCACCGCGCGCTCGGCGACGCCGACGCGGTCTGGCAGTTCCTGCGCCTCGCCGCCGAGGAGCGCGGCGCGGAGGTGATGGCGGTGGCCGCGCGCCAGGTGGCCAAGCAGCCGTCGCTGCCGCCGCACCTCGATCCGGCGATGGTGGACGAGATCCCCGAGGCGCCGGGCGTATACCTGTTCTACGGCGAGGGCGGCACGCCGCTCTACGTCGGCAAGTCGAAGCACATGCGCTCGCGCGTGCTCGCGCACTTCGCCGGCGACCTGCGCTCGGGCAGGGAGATGCAGCTCGCGCGCGAAGTGCGCCGCATCGAGTGGCAGCGCACCGCGGGCGAGCTCGGCGCGCTGCTGCGCGAGGCGGCGCTGGTCAAGGAGCTGCTGCCCGTGTTCAACCGGCAGCTGCGCCGCGCCACGGAACTGTGCGGCTTCGCCTTCGACGGCCTGCGCCTGCGCCTCGCGCGGGATTTCGGCGCCGAAGGGCTCGAGCACGTGCACGGCCTGTTCCGCTCGAAGCGCGCGGCGCTCGAGGCGCTGCGCGGCCTGGCCGACGCGCACGGCCTGTGCCTGCAGTCCCTGGGCTTCGAGCGCGCGAGGAAGGGCGCGTGCTTCCGCCACCAGATCGGGCGCTGCGCGGGCCTGTGCGCGGCGAAGGAATCACCGGCCGCGCACCACGCGCGGCTCGCCGCGGCGCTCGCCGGCATGAAGACCGCCGCCTGGCCCTGGCGCGGCCCGGTCGGCGTGCTGGAGGAGGACCGCGAGCGCGAGGCGAGCGAATTGCACGTCGTGCACCAGTGGTGCTACCTCGGCACCGCGAGGTCGGAAGACGAGGTGGCCGCGCTGCTGGAGGCAGCGCGCCGCCCCAGGTTCGATCTCGACCAGTACAAGCTCCTCGTGCGGCACCTGCTCGGGCGCCGCGCGCGCATCGTCGAGCTGGCATGCACTGCGAGCTGATGCTCGCCGGCGCGCTGGCGGCCGAGGCGCGGCTGCCGGCGCTCGAGCTGCTGCTCGCGCGCGGGCGCGCGACGCGCGCCGACCCGCAAGGCGCCGCGGCATGGCTCGGCCGCGCCTGCGGGCTCGACCCGGTTCCCGCGGGCGCGCTCACCGCGGGCGAGGCGGGATTCCGGCTGCGCGCCGATCCGGTGCACTACCGCGTGCTGCGCGACCGGGTGGTGATCGTGCCCGCCACGGCGCTCGACGCGCGGGCCGCGGACGCGCTCGTCGGGACGCTCAACCGCCACTTCGCCGGGCGCCACGAGTTCCGCGCCGCGACCCCGGACGCGTGGACGATGTCGAGCGCGCCCGCGCCGATCGACGCGCCGCCGGCCGCGGAAGTCTGGGGGCGCGATTTCGCCGAGTGCATGCCCGCCGCGCCGTGGCCCGCGCTCTTGAACGAGATCCAGATGGCGCTGCACGACCACCCGGCGAACGAAGGCCGCGAGGCCGCGGCGAACGGCGTCTGGCTGTGGGGCGCGGGGGAGCTGCCTGCAGCGCTGCGCGCGCCGTGGCGCTCGATCGCCTCGGACGATCCGCTCGCGCGCGGCCTGGCGCGCGCCGCCGGCATCGAATCGCACGCGGCCCCGCGCGCGGCCGCCGAGTGGCTGGCGGCGCTGCCCGGCGCAGGACGCCACCTCGTCCAGCTCGGCGCGCTCGAGGGCGCGATGGACGAAGCCTGGTTCGCGCCGCTGCTCGAAGCGCTGCGCGCGGGCCGCCTTGGCATGCTGACCCTGCACGCGCCCGGGGCGGGGCTCGCCGTGGAAGCCGCGCGCCACGATCTGCGGCGCTTCTGGCGGCGCGCGCGCCCGCTCGAGAGCCATGCGCATCGTTGAGCGCGCCTTCAGCGAGGCGGACCGCCGGGCGCTGGTGAACGCCGGCGTGCACCCGGTGCTGGCGCGCGTGTACGCCGCGCGGCGCGTGCGCTCGGCCGCCGAGCTCGACGACGACGTGCGGCGGCTGCTGCCGCCGGCTTCGCTCGCGCGCTGCGAGGAGGCCGCGGCGCTGCTCGCGGACGCCATCGCGGCGAAAAGGCGCCTGCTGATCGTCGCCGACTATGACGCCGACGGCGCCACCGCCTGCGCGGTCGGCATGCGCGCGCTCTCGGCGATGGGCGCCGAGGTGGATTACCTGGTGCCCAACCGCTTCGAGTTGGGCTATGGCCTGACGCCCGAGCTCGCCGACCTCGCGGCCGGGCGCAGGCCGCAGCTGCTGATCACGGTGGACAACGGCATCGCGAGCGTCGAGGGCGTGGAGCGCGCGCGGCAGCTCGGCATCGACACGCTGATCACGGACCATCACCTGCCCGGCGCCGAGTTGCCACGCGCGGCGTGCATCGTCAATCCCAACCAGCCGGGCTGCGGCTTCGCCTCCAAGGCGCTCGCCGGCGTCGGCGTCATGTTCTACGTGATGCTCGCGCTGCGCGCCGAGCTGCGCCGGCGCGGCGCCTTCGACGGCAAGCCCGAGCCCAACCTCGCCGCGCTCACCGACCTGGTGGCGCTCGGCACGGTCGCCGACGTGGTGCCGCTCGACGCCAACAACCGCATCCTCGTCGCGCAAGGCCTGAAGCGCGTCCGCGCAGGGAAATCGCAGCCCGGGATCGACGCGCTGCTGCGCGCCGCGGGACGCGCGCCGGCGCAGGCCGGCGGCTTCGACCTGGGCTTCGTGCTCGGCCCGCGCCTGAATGCCGCGGGGCGCCTGGCGGACATGAGCCTGGGCATCGCCTGCCTGGTGACCGACGACCCGGGCGCGGCGGCGAACGGCGCGCTGGAGCTCGACCGCCTCAACCGCGAGCGCCGCAGGATCGAGGCCGGCATGCTCGAGCAGGCCAGGGCCGCGGCGGAAGCGATCGCCGAGGCGCCGGGCGCGGCGGCCGCCTTCTACGATCCCTCGTGGCACCAGGGCGTGGTGGGCATCCTCGCCGCGCGCCTGCGCGAGCGGCTGCACCGCCCGGTGTTCTGCTTCGCCCCGTCGGCGGGCGGCGACATTCGCGGCTCGGGACGCTCGATCCCGGGGTTTCACCTGCGCGACTGCCTCGACCTGGTCGCCAAGCGCGCGCCGGGCCTCGTCGCGCGCTTCGGCGGGCACGCCCAGGCCGCGGGCCTCACGCTGCGCGCCGCCGACTTCGAGCGCTTCCGCGAGGTGCTGGCGCAGGTCGCCGAGCAGACCATGCCGCGCGAGGCGCTGACGCGCACCGTCGAGACCGACGGCAACCTGAGCGCATCCGAGCTCTCGCTCGGCCTCGCGCAGCTGCTGGAGGCGGGCGTCTGGGGCCCGGGCTTTCCGGCGCCGCTCTTCTGCGATACATTCGCGCTCGAAAGCCAGCGCGTCGTCGGCGAAAAGCACTCCAAGCTCAAGCTCGTGATGGACGGCCGGCGACTGGACGCCATGCGCTTCAACGCCCTCGACCCTCTGCCCGCCCGCTTTCGCGCCGCCTACCGGCTGAGCGTGAACGACTGGCAGGGCGTGCCGTCGGTGCAGGTCAACGTCGAGCACGTGGAAGCGCCGTGAGGCTGCTGGCGCTCGCGCTGCTGCTGCCGCTCGCCGCGCTGGCCGACAAGCCGGTCGACGCCGGGCCGTACGTGCCCTCGCCGCAGAGCGTGGTGTCGAAGATGCTGGAGTACGCCGACGTCGGCCCGACGGACTTCCTCGTCGACCTCGGCTCGGGAGACGGGCGCATCGTGCGCACCGCGGCGCTGGTGTTCGGCGCGAGCGGCTTCGGCGTCGAGATCAAGGACGAGCTGGTGCGCCAGGCGAACGCCGACGCGCAGCGCGAGGGCATCGCCGATCGCGTGAAGTTCGTCAAGGCCGACCTGTTCAAGACCGACATCTCGCGCGCCACGGTGCTCACCCTGTACCTGCTGCCCGAGACCGTGAACCTGCTGCGCGACAAGCTGCTCGCCGAGCTGCGCCCCGGCACGCGCGTGCTGTCGCACGACTATCCGCTGTCCGGCTGGATCCCGGAAAAGTACGTGCAGATGGACCTCGAGGAGAAGGTGCAGATCAGCGGCGTGACCACGACGCTGATCTACCTGTACGTGGTGCCGGCGAAGGTCGAGGGACGCTGGACGGCGAGCCTGCCCGGCGGCCCGGTGACGCTCGACCTGAAGCAGCAGATCACCCGCGTCAGCGGCACCGCGCGCGCCAAGGGCGGGGACGTGGCGCTCGAGAACGTGGCGCTGCGCGGCGAGCGCCTGTCGTTCAGGCTGGCCGGCAAGACCTACAGCGGCCGCGTGCAGGGTGCGGCGATCGAGGGCGCGGTCGACAGCGGCGGCGCCTGGAACGCGAAGCGGGTGCGCTGATGGACCGCAAGCGCGTCAACTCCTCGAAGATCCGCGCGGTCGGCTACGACGAGAAGAACCAGACGCTGGAAGTGGAGCTCGCCAACGGCCAGGTCTGGCAGTACCCGAAGGTCTATCCCGAGGTCTACCGGCGCTTCATGGCGGCGCCGAACCCCACCACCTTCTACGACGACAAGATTGCCGAGGACTACACCGGGCGGCGCGTTTAGGCGGGCGCTGGCTGCGGCGGCGCTCGTCGCCGCCGCGCCCGCGGACGCGCTCGAACCGCCCTACGAGGCGACGCGGCGCGGCGCGCGCTGCGACCTGGAGGCCGACGGCAGCCTCGGCTGCCGCTACCTGGTGGGACGCGACCTGGAGTTCGAGCTGCGGCGCGTGGGCGAGCGCGGCGTGGCGCTGCGGCTGCTGCGCTCGGGCGACGCGGGCGACTACCGCGCCGACGCGCAGATGATGAGCGACTGCGTGTTCGTGCGCTACGGCGCGCGCGGCCGCGCCGCGGGCGGCGCCGACTTCGTGTACGCGTTCGTCTCCGGCAGGAACGGGCACGTGTACCGCCAGCTGCACGAGTGCCGGGAGGGCAAGTAAGCGCCGCCCCGCAGCTCGCTGCGGCGCTCGCGCTCGCCGCGGCCTGGATCGTGCTCGGCGTGGCGGGGCTCGCCGCGCTGCAGCGCTTCGTGCTCGTGGCGCGCGTGCTGTTTCCCGCCGGCGCCGCAGTGGCGATCGCGCTGGTCGTCGTCGCGCTGCCCGCGGTGTGGGGCACGCCGCAGACCGCGGTGCTGCCGATCGGCCTGCCCGGGCTGCCCTTCCACTTCCGGCTGGACGCGCTCTCCGCGCTCTTCCTGATGGTGATCGGCGGCGCCGCCGCCGGCGTTTCGCTGTTCTCCGCCGGGTATTTCCGCCGCGCGGAGGGAACGCCTCCCGGGCTGCTGTGCTTCCAGTACCACGTGTTCCTCGCCGCGATGGCGCTGGTGGTGCTGGCCGACGACGCCTACGCCTTCATGGTGATGTGGGAGACGATGGCGCTCGCCTCGTTCTTCCTCGTCACCGCGAACCACCGCAGCGCCGAGATCCGCCGCGCGGGCTACCTGTACCTGCTGATCGCGCACCTGGGCGCCATCGCGATCCTGCTCTGCTTCGGCGTGCTGCAGGCGAACACCGGCGACTACAGCTTCGCCAACATGCGCCTGCAGAATCTCCCGCCCTTCTGGGCCTCGATCGCGTTCGTGCTCGCGCTCGTCGGCTTCGGCGCCAAGGCGGGCCTCGTGCCGCTGCACGTGTGGCTGCCGGAAGCGCACCCGGCGGCGCCCTCGCCCGTCTCGGCGCTGATGAGCGGCGTGATGCTGAAGACCGCGGTGTACGGCTTCCTGCGCGTCGCCTACGACCTGCTGCCCGCGCAGATCTGGTGGTGGGGCGTGCTGGTGCTGGCCATCGGCCTGGTCACCGCGCTGTTCGGCGTGGTGTTCGCGGCGGTGCAGTCCGACATGAAGCGCCTGCTCGCCTGGTCCTCGGTCGAGAATATCGGGCTGATCTTCGCCGGCATCGGGCTCGCGCTGCTGTTCGCCGCCTACGGCATGGACGCGGTGGCGGCGCTCGCGCTCACCGCGGCGCTCTACCACGTGGCGAGCCACGCGTTCTTCAAGAGCCTGCTGTTCATCGCCACCGGCGCGGTGCTGCACGCGACCAGCGAGCGCAGCCTCGGGCGGCTGGGCGGGCTGATGCGCGTCATGCCCTGGGTCGGCTGGGCGACGCTGCTCGGCGTGCTGGCGAGCGCGGGGCTGCCGCCGCTCGGCGGCTTCGTCTCGGAGTGGCTGCTGCTGCAGAGCTTCCTCTTTACCCCGCACCTGCCCAACTCGTTCCTCAACATGCTGGTGCCCGCGGTGGCGGCGCTGATCGCGCTGGTGGCCGCGCTCGCCGGCTACGTGATGGTCAAGTTCTACGGCGTGGTGTTCCTCGGCCAGCACCGCGAGGAAAAGCTCGCCGGCGCGCACGACGCCGGGCCCTGGGAGCGCACCGGCATGCTGTGGCTGATGGCGGGCTGCGTCGCGCTCGGCCTGCTGCCCGCGCAGGGCCTGGACGTGCTCGCGCCGGTGACCACGATGCTCGTGCACGCGAGCCTGACGACGCTCGCCGGCGGCAACTGGCTGCTCGTGCCGGTGTCGATCGAGCGCGCCAGCTACGCGCCGCTGTTCTTCCTCGCGGGCGTGGCGGCGAGCTTCGCGCTCGCGTTCTTCCTCGTGCGGCGGCTGTACCACGGGCGCGTGCGCCGCGCGCCGGCCTGGGACTGCGGCCACCCGTGGCAGAACGCGCGCATGCAGGACACCGCCGAGGGCTTCGGCCAGCCGGTGCGGCAGATCTTCGAGCCGCTGTTCCGCATGCAGCGCGAGCTGCCCACCGCCTTCGACGCGCGCCCGCGCTACGCAGTGGAGGTGGGCGACCATTTCTGGCACTGGCTCTACCTGCCGGCGGCGCGCGCGGTGGAGGCGACCGCGCGCTTCGTCGGCCGGCTGCAGCAGGGGCGCATCGCCATCTACCTGCTGTACAGCTTCGCCACCGTGATCGCGTTGCTGGTGTGGGTGACGCGATGAGCGCGCTCGGCTTCGCCGCGCAGCTGCTCGAGATCCTCGCGGCGCTCGCGCTCGCGCCGCTGTTCCTGGGCTGGGTCAACCAGTGCCGCGCCTGGCTGCAGAGTCGCCGCGGCCCCGGGCTGCTGCAGCCCTACCGCACGCTGCACAAGCTGTTCAACAAGGATTCGGTCCTCGCCGAGCGCGCCTCGCCGCTGTTTCGCGCCGCACCGTACCTCGTGTTCGGCTGCATGACGCTCGCCTGCGGCATCGTGCCGACGCTGTCCACCGAGCTGCCGCTCTCGCCCGCGGCCGACGCGATCGCGCTGGTGGGCCTGTTCGCGCTGGCGCGCGTGTTCGTGTCGCTCGCCGCGATGGACATCGGCACCGCCTTCGGCTCGCTCGGCGCGCGCCGCGAGATGCTGGTGGGCTTCCTCGCCGAGCCGGCGCTGCTGATGGTGCTGTTCACCACCGCGCTGATCTCGGACTCGACCTCGCTCACCACCATCGTGCGCACGCTCTCGGCGCGCGAGGTCGGCATCCAGCCCAGCCTCGCGCTCGCGGCCGTGGCGCTGGTCATGGTGGCGCTGGCCGAGAACGCGCGCGTGCCGGTGGACAACCCGGCCACGCACCTGGAGCTGACCATGATCCACGAGGCGCTGGTGCTCGAGTACTCGGGGCGGCACCTCGCGCTGATGGAATGGGCGGCCGCGCTGAAGCTGTTCGCCTACGCCTGCATCGGCATCGCGCTGTTCGTGCCCTGGGGCGTGGCCGGGGCGCACGCGCCGCTCGCGCTGCTCGCCGCGCTGCCGCTGCTGCTCGCCAAGCTGGCGCTGGGCGGCTTCCTGCTCGCGCTGCTGGAGACGCTGTCGGCCAAGATGCGCATCTTCCGCGTGCCGGAGTTCCTCGGCATGGCCTTCATGCTCGCGGTGATCGCCATGCTGGTGAACCTGCTGCTCGGCGCGCCCGGCCGATGAGCGGCCTCGCGCTGCAGTTCATCAACCTGCTCGCGGCGCTGCTGTTGCTGCTCGCCTTCGCCATGCTCGCGCAGCGGCGCATCCTGTCGCTGATCCACCTGTACACGATGCAGGGCGTGGTGCTGGTCGCCGCCACGGCCGCGATGGGCTACGTCTCGCACCAGCCGCACCTGTACGTCTCGGCGGGCCTGACGCTCGCGCTCAAGGTGTTCCTCATTCCGTGGCTGCTGCACCGCGTGATCGACCGCCTGAACGTGCGCTGGGACATCGAGACGCTGATCAACATTCCCACCACGCTGATCGTCGGCATCGTGCTGGTCATCTTCGCCTTCAACCTGGCGCAGCCGATCTCCGAGCTGTCGGCGTCCGTCGCGCGCGGCACGCTGGGCATCGCGCTCGCCTGCGTGCTGCTGTCGCTGATGATGATGATCACGCGCTCCAAGGCCGTGCCGCAGGTGATCGGCTTCCTCGCGCTGGAGAACGGCCTGTTCTTCGCCGCGACCGCGGCCACCTACGGCATGCCGATGGTCGTCGAGCTCGGCATCGCGCTCGACGTGCTGGTCGGCATCCTGATCCTCGGCGTGTTCCTGTTCCAGATCCGGCAGCAGTTCGACAGCCTGGACATCCGCCACCTGGAGAAGCTGAAGGATGAGTAGCGTCGAGCCGCTGCTGTTCCTGCTGGGCTTGCCGCTCGCCGGCGCGCTGGTGCTCGGCCTCGCCGGGCACCGGCGCTTCGCGCCGGAGCTGAACGTCGCGTTCAGCACCGGCACCTTCGGCGCGGCCGCGGCGCTCACCGCCGACGTGATCGCCTCCGGCCCGCGCTTCGCGCTGCAGCGCGAGTTCTTCATCGACCCGCTGAACGTGTTCCTGGTGGCGCTCACCGCCTTCGTCGCGCTCACCACCGCGATCTTCTCGCGGCCCTACATGCGCGTCGAGCAGGCGCACGGCAAGATGACGCCGCGGCGCCTGCGCCTGTACCACAGCATGTACCAGCTGTTCAGCTTCACGATGCTGCTCGCGCTCACCACCAACAACATGGGCTTCCTGTGGGTGGCGACCGAGGCCGCGACGCTCGCCACGGTGCTGCTGGTGAGCGTCTATCGCACGGCGGCGAGCCTGGAGGCGGCGTGGAAGTACTTCATCCTGTGCGGCGTGGGCATCGCGCAGGCGCTGTTCGGCACGGTGCTGCTCTACATGGCGGCCGAGCGCGCCGGCGCGGGCCCGGAGGTCGCGCTGCACTGGACGGAGCTGGAGACGATCAAGGCGAGCCTTGATCCACGCATCATGGGACTCGCGTTCGCGTTCCTGTTCGTCGGCTACGGCACCAAGGTGGGCCTGGTGCCGGTGCACAACTGGCTGCCCGACGCGCACGCCGAAGGCCCGACGCCGGTCTCCGCGGTGCTCTCGGGGCTGCTGCTCAACGTCGCACTGTACGCGGTGCTGCGTTGCAAGGTGCTGACCGATGGCGCCCTGGGCACCGCGCTCGCGGGCCAGCTGATGATGTTCTTCGGCCTGCTGTCCGTGCTGGTGGCGGCCTTCTTCCTGTCGCGGCAGCGCGACGTGAAGCGCATGTTCGCCTACTCGTCCATCGAGCACATGGGCCTCATCACCTTCGCCTTCGGCGTGGGCGGCGCGGTGGCCACGTTCGCCGGGCTGCTGCACATGACGGTGCATTCCCTGGTCAAGTCCGCCATCTTCTTCGCGGTCGGCCACGCCGCGCAGCAGGCGGGCACGCAGACGATGAGCGAGATCCGCGGCCTGATCCGCTCGAGCCCCACCGTCGGCTGGGGCCTGATGATCGGCTCCCTGGCGATCCTCGGCATGCCGCCCTTCGGCGTGTTCGCGAGCGAGTTCCTGATCCTCGTCACGGCGATGCGCGAGCAGCCCTGGGCGACGCCGTTCCTGCTCGTCGGCCTGGGCGTGGCCTTCGCCTCGGTGTTCCAGCGCGTGCAGCCGATGGTGTTCGGCGATTCCTCCTTCAAGCCGCTGCCGCACCAGCCCGCGCTCGTGCCGGTGTTCGTGCACCTGGGGATCGCGCTGGTGCTCGGCCTGTACGTGCCGCCGTACCTCGAGAGCTGGTACCGCGAAGCCGCGCGCATGGTGGCCGGATGAAGCGCGAGCGCCTGCGCCGCGAAGCCTGGGTGACGCACGCGCGCGCGCTCGCCGCGCGCGGCGGCCGCCTGGTCGCGCTGTGGGGCACCGAGCGCGCGGAAGGGCGCGTGCTGTGCGCCGCCTACGCGACGCCCGAAGGACTGCAGTGGGCCGAACTGCCGCTCGCGGGCGAGGCGACGTTTCCCGACCTGGCGCCGGTCTTCCACTTCGCGGGGCGCATGCAGCGCGCGCTCGGCGACCTCCTCGGCCTGACGGTGGAGAATGCCGCCGACCGCAGGCCGTGGCTCAACCACGGCGCCTGGCCGGCCGCCTACCAGCCGCTCGCGCGCGCGGCGAGTGGCCGCGAGGCTTTCGCCGACTGCGGGGTGATCGACTACCCGTTCGTGCGCGTCGAGGGCGACGGCGTGCACGAGATCCCGGTAGGCCCGGTGCATGCCGGCATCATCGAGCCGGGGCACTTCCGCTTCTCCATCGTCGGCGAGAAGGTGCTGCGGCTCGAAGCGCGCCTGGGCTACGTGCACAAGGGCATCGAGAAGCGCTTCACGCAGCTCGCGCCGCTGGAGGCGCACCGCCTCGCCGGGCGCATTTCGGGCGACTCGACCGTGGCGCACGCCTGGGCGTACTGCATGGCGCTGGAGGACGCCGCCGGCGTCGAGCTGCCGCCGCGCGCCGCGTGGCTGCGCGGCCTCATGCTGGAGCGCGAGCGCGTCGCCAACCACCTCGGCGACCTCGGCGCGCTCGCCAACGACGCCGGCCTCGCCTTCGGCCTCACCCAGTTCTCGCGCCTGCGCGAGGATTGGCAGCGCGCTTCGCGCGAGATCTTCGGCCACCGCTTCATGATGGACGGCGTCGTGCCGGGCGGCGCGGCGGCCGACGTTGCGCCACCGATGCTCGAGCGCATGCGCGCGGACGGCGAGCGCCTGGCGAAGGAAGTGAAGTCGCTGCGCGCCATCCTCGACGGCCACGCGGGCCTGCAGGACCGCTTCCTAAGTGCCGGCCGCCTGCGTCCCGAGCTCGCGGCGCGCCTCGGCGTCACCGGGCTCGCCGCGCGCGCGAGCGGCCACGCCATCGACCTGCGCTGCGACCAGGCCTGGGCGCCCTACGAGTCGCTCGAGGTGCGCATGGCCACGCAGCGCAACGGCGACGTCGCCGCGCGCGTCAGCGTGCGCTTCGACGAAACGCTCGAGTCGCTGCGCCTGATCGGCGAGATCTGCGACAAGCCGCCGCGCGGCGAGCATCGCGTCGAGCTGCAGGTGCCCGCGGGCGAGGCCTATGGCGCCGGCTGGGTGGAAGGCTGGCGCGGCGAAGTGTTCTGCGCGCTGGAGCTGGAGGGCGGCGCGATCCGCCGCTGCCACGCGCACGACCCCTCCTGGCAGAACTGGCCGGCGCTCGAGCACGCGGTGATGGACAACATCGTCCCGGACTTCCCGCTGATCAACAAGTCGTTCAACCTGTCCTATTCCGGGCACGACCTCTGATGCAGCGCATCGTCTGGAAGATCCTGCGCACCGGCATCCTCACCGAGCCGGTCTACAACCTCGACAAGCTGCCCGAGGTGGCGCGCATCCACCACGAGATCCTGCACATCCTCGGGCGCGCGCTGTGCATCCGCCAGGTGGACGCGGGCTCGTGCAACGGCTGCGAGCTCGAGATCCACGCGCTGAACAATCCCTACTACAACCTCGAGGGCTACGGCATCAAGTTCGTCGCGAGCCCGCGCCATGCGGACCTGCTGATGGTGACCGGCCCGGTGTCGCACAACATGGAAGTGGCGCTGAAGCGCACCTACGAGGCGACGCCCGATCCGAAGCTGGTGCTGGCGGTGGGCGATTGCGGCTGCGACGGCGGCATCTTCGGCGAGAGCTACGCGAGCTGCGGGCGGGTAGCGAACGTCATTCCCGTGGACTTCGCGGTGCCCGGCTGTCCGCCGCCGCCGATCGACATCCTGCGCGGCGTGCTGGGGCTCGCGCGGCGGATGAAATGAGGGCGGCTCTGGACGGCTTCTGGCCGGGGCTACTGCAGAAGGCCGCCGTCGTTGTCCTCGTGCTCATGTTGTCGACCATCGCGCACAAGGGCTACGGCGACATCTCCGCCCTCTCGGCCAGGCATTCGGGGCAGGAGTTCTGGGTGGCGCTGACGCGCTACTTCATCGGCAACCTGGCCGGCGGCGGGAAGGCGAAGCAGGACGAATAGCCGCTTGGCGCCCCGCTGGGGTGTGCTGTGTGGCGGTTGCTTTCGGGCTCGGCCGTTTCTCGACGTATCTAGATTTGTGATCCTAGATCTGGGTACCTATCGGCATTAACAAGCTTCTAGTATTGGGAGCATGCTTCAACCAATGGATACTTTCCTGGGCGGCGGGTCGTCGCCTAATCACTAGTTAGCGTGCACGATAAGGGCAGGCGTAGGGAGGCGTAGAATCACCGTGACCCGCGGAGGCCTAGATATGTCGAACGCGCTTAAGGAACTGGAAAAGCAGGCCAAATCTCTTACGGCCGACGAGCGTGCGCAGCTGGCGGAGCTCCTGTTGGAGTCCATCCAGGATCCACCGCTTGCGGAGATCGAAGCGGCATGGGACCGCGAGATTGAAGAGCGCGCGGCCGCATACGATCGCGGTGAACTGCCAACGATCTCGGCCGAAGACGTATTTGCCGAGGCAAGACGCCTCGCTCGGTGAAGCGCGCGCGGTTCATAGCCGCGGCGCGCCTAGAGTTCCTCGCCGAAGTCATCTATCACAATGAAGCGCAACCCGGCTTGGGCGAGCGCTTCACCGCGGCTGTGGAAGAGGCCGCAGCCCGCGCTCTTGCGTTTCCTCAGTCTGGCTCCCCTTCCCGTGCCAATACACGCCGGGTCATCGTCAAGGGGTTCCGATTCTCCCTGGTCTACCGCCCGGAGCCCGATGGCATCGTCATATTCGCCATCGCGCATCATTCCCGACGCCCCTTCTACTGGCGCCCTCGTACCCGTGCTCGCTAACTTTAGGTGGTGCCGACGGGCCGCCAGCGCACCGCGGTATCAAGGCCTCGCACTGGCCCGCGGCACACCAAGACGTTAGGCCGCATGAATCGCGCAACTGCCAATGTCTTACAGATGATCAGCGTAGTGGCGGTCTGTGCTTTGCTCGGGTACGCGCTGTCTCGATTTCCAGGCTCAGAAACGATCGCACCTTGGGTGCCTACTGCGATAGGAGCGGCTATTGGTGTCGCGGCGCTCTTGATCGCGCCCCTATTCGGCAGCGTAGCTCGCCGCGAACAGCGCGCGAGCGATAGCAACGCGCGCCTACGCAAGAGCTATGTGTTATCCGCAATTGGCGGTGGCATCTGCGTCGGCGGTTCTCTGACCGCCGTCTTGCTTACATCGAGCATAGGCATACCGGTCTTTCTGATCGGGTGGGTGATATTGGTTGCTGCGTGGGTTCTCTTCCGTCAGGCCAAACATGCGGCCTAACACCGCGTTGTTGACCGACGCCTACTACTCCGCGCTACGCACTCCGTGCGGCGCGGCAAAACGCGAACGTTAGGTAGCAGCAGTGGATATCCGGAGATACCAGGACGCCGATGAAGCGGCGGTCGTTCGTCTGTGGAACGAATGTGACTTAGTCAGGCCCTGGAACGATCCTCGCAAGGACATCCAAAGAAAGCTCACCGTCCAGCCCGAGCTGTTCTTGGTGGGTCTGCTGGATGGCGGCGTGATAGCGTCGGTAATGGCCGGGTTCGACGGCCACCGTGGTTGGGTCAACTATCTAGCGGTCGCAGAGCGGTATAGGCGCCGCGGGCTAGGGCGGGCGCTTATGGTCCGGGTCGAAGAGATGTTGA
The DNA here is from genome assembly GCA_029883975.1 of Betaproteobacteria bacterium. GTDB lineage: Bacteria > Pseudomonadota > Gammaproteobacteria > Burkholderiales > SG8-39 > JAABQT01. The sequence goes on along the minus strand of JAOUIL010000003.1, from coordinate 17,789 downwards.
GAGCCATCGGCTGTCCGAAGCTGAACATGCAAATTCGCTCCACGAATGCTGCCGTCTTAGCGTTCTACGAGCGCCTGGGATATGTACAAGATCAAACGGTCAGCCTGGGAAAGCGACTCATACCCGATGACAAGGCTGCTACCTAACCCCCCGGTCAACGCGGACGCGTGCGGACGCGCCGCCATGCGCCTAGGCTACCGGGCACGCACCGGTTACCGGGCACGTTAGATGGCACAGGCAATCAACACGGCGCAATTAGCGCTGCGGCTGATTGGCATCGCAGCAATCCCGCCTATTCTCACTGTGGCGGTGCTCGTGCTCGCCTGGCCTCTGATCTATGTCGTTAACCCCCTCTTCTTGCCCTTTTGCGCCTACGAGTTCTCGTGCAGTTCTATCGGAGTCCATGGCGCTCCGACTCCATTTCACGATAACTGCCGCATCTGGTCTGCCGCGTTCGTCCTCGGAGAAGCGGGCGCCACGACATGGGTAACGAGAAGATACAACGTCGGAATTGCCGTTGCTGCCTTGCTGCCTGTAGCTCTAGCCTCGGCTCTCGCTATTCACTTGCTGCTGTACCTTCTTGGATTCTGCTATTGGCTGGACATGCCATAGGCCAACGATGCGGAGTCTTTACCTTGTGCCATCTAACAGCCGGTTGTTGACCGACGCGTTACGCTTGGCGCTGCGCGCTGCGCACCGCGCGGCAAAGCCGGAACGTTAGCTGTATTACCCATAGGCAGAACTCACAAAACATAGACAAAGAGGAAGCCGAATCATGAAAATTACTCCAGCCCAAGTAAGCGGCACTCTTGGCGCGCTGCTCTTCTTGGCAACAGCCACGTTCGCGGCGGCGCCCCCGCAGATGAAGATGACGACGGACATTCCCAAGGCCATCACCACGCCGGACAGCGTCGAGACACGCATCGGCACGTTGAAATTCTTCGATGGTTTTCCTGACGATGCCACCACGCAGAAGGTCTATGACAACCTCGACTTCATGCGCGGCGTAGAGGCCTTTCTCAACGCGATGCCGGGTGCGTCGGCTGAAGCTATCCGTGTTGGGTGGGCCAGCCAGGGGGCGGTGAACAACCAGACCCTGCTCATCATGGAACGCCTGATGGACTCGAAGTCGCTCTTCTTGACACCCAATACCGAGAGCGTCTACCACATGGCGTGGCTGGACACCAGCAAGGGACCGCTAGTCCTCGAAACGCCACCGAACGTCCTCGGCATCGTTGATGACCACTGGTTCAAGTATGTGGGCGACTTTGGAAACGCTGGCCCGGATAAGGGCAAGGGTGGCAAGTTTCTGCTCCTGCCCCCGGGGTACAAGGGTGAGGTGCCGAAAGGTTATGTCGTGATGCGCTCACCAACCTATGGCAACCTGATGTTCTATCGTGGCTTCCTGGACAACGGCAGCACGAAAACGTCCCTCGACAACACCAAGAACTTCTTCAAGGTCTATTCGCTCTCCGATGCGAAGAACCCGCCGCCGATGAAGTTCATCAATGTATCGGGCAAGGAATTCAACACGATTCATGCCAACGACTTCCACTTCTACGAGGAAGTGAACGCGATTGTTCAGTATGAACCGAACGAAGCGCTGAATCCGGAAACGCTCGGCCTGCTCGCCGCCATCGGCATCGAGAAGGACAAGAATTTCGCGCCCGATGCCCGCATGAAAAAGATCCTCACCGAGGCGGCGGCAGTGGCCAGTGCGACTTCGCGCGCCCTTACGTTTCGTCCCCGCATCGACGGCGTCTACTACTACCCAGATCGGAAGTGGTTCACCAGTTTCGCCGGCGGCAGCTACGAGTTCCTGAAGCAACCCGGCGTTCGCAACCTCGATGGACGCGTCCTGTTCCACTACTACGCCACCGGCATCACCCCCGCCATGGCGATGAAGATCGTCGGCGTCGGTTCTCAGTACGCCGCGGCGACCACCGATTCCGAGGGCAAGCCGCTGGATGGCAGCAAGACCTACAAGATTCACCTGCCACCCAACATCCCGGCCAAGAACTTCTGGTCAATCGTGGTCTATGACAACCAGACGCGTTCGATGCTGCAGACCGACCATCAGTTCCCGAGCATCAGCAGCCAGAGAAAAGGTGTCGTCATCAATGCCGACTCCTCGGTGGACGTCTGGTTCGGCCCGACCGCACCGAAGGGTCACGAGTCCAACTGGGTGCAGACTGTGCCCGGCAAGGGCTGGAACGTGCTATTGCGTCTGTACGGCCCGCTCCAGCCCTGGTTCGACAAGACCTGGAAGCCCGGTGATTTTGAGCTGGTCAAATAATCGAAATGCAATTGGAAACAGAAGACATGAAAACCAAAAGCGCAAAAGCCATCGCCTTCACAATGGCGTTGCTTGCCACGTGGGTGTTCCCGGCGGCGCACGCTGCACAATCCGTCACCCCCGCGGAAGCCCGCGCCATCGCCAAGGAGGCCTACATTTACGGTTTCCCGATGGTGGACCACTACCGCATCCAGTACTCCTACTTTCATGAGAAAAAAGACCCCAATTACAAAGCACCCTGGAATCAACTGCTCAACGTTCCTCGCGTCTTCACGCCGCAGGACACCGCCATCCAGACACCCAATTCGGACACACCGTACTCTTTCATCGGTATGGATTTGCGCGCCGAGCCCATTGTGCTCACCGTGCCGAAGATAGACAAGAAGCGCTATTTCTCCGTCCAGCTCGTCGATGCCTATACCCATAATTTTGCCTATATCGGCAGCCGGACCACCGGCAACGACGGCGGCAGCTACCTGATTGCCGGACCAAACTGGAAAGGCAAGGCACCCAAAGGCATCAAGAAGGTGATCCAGTCGGAGACCGAATTTGTCTTTGGCGCTTTTCGCACGCAGCTTTTCAATCCGGCCGACCTCGACAACGTAAAGAAATTACAGGCCGGCTATAAGGCACAACCGCTGTCCGCGTTTCTGGGACAGCCCGCTCCAATAGCGGCGCCAGCCATTGATTTCATCAAGCCGCTCACGCCAGAAACACAGAGAACGTCACCTGAGTTTTTCAGTGTTCTGGATTTCGTTCTTGAGTTCTGCCCGACGGTTCCTTCCGAAAAGCAACTGATGGCACGCTTTGCCAGGATCGGCGTTGGCGCGGGCAAGACCTTCGACGCGAGCAAGCTCTCGCCTGAAATGCGTAAAGCCATTGAGCAAGGCATGGCCGATGCCCTGGCCGAGTTTGCTCAGCTGCAGAAACGGATCGATGCGAAACAAGTGACTTCCGGCCAGATGTTCGGCACGCGCGAGTACCTGAAGAACAACTACCTCTATCGCATGGGAGGCGCCGTCAATGGCATCTATGGCAACTCGGCCGCCGAAGCGATCTATCCGTTATTGGTTCTCGATAACGAAGGACAAAAGCTGGATGGCAGCAAACGTTACACGCTGCACTTTGCAAAGGGCCAACTGCCGCCGGTGAACGCGTTCTGGTCGATAACCATGTATCGCATGCCGGAGATCCTGCTGGTTGATAATTCGATCAACCGCTACCTCCTCAATTCGACGATGCTGGATCAGTTCAAATACGACGCCGATGGTGGGTTGACGCTGTATTTCCAGAACGAATCCCCCGGTAAGGATAAAGAGTCCAACTGGTTGCCGGCGCCCAAGGGCTGGTTTATGCCTGTTATTCGCCTCTACTGGCCCAAAGAGGAGGCCTTGAATGGCAAGTGGACACCGCCGCAGTTGCAGCGGCTGCAATAGCGCGTTGGCTTGATCCAAGCCTGATCGGTCGTCAGAACAGCTAACAACCGGTTGCAGCGGACGGCGCTTCGCGCCGCAGCTGAACCGGAACGTTAGGCTCGCTCACTGCCGATGGCGAGCGAAAGGAGGTGACACATGACGCGCGATATTGTGGCCCTGGCGTAGTCCTGATCATTCCTAATCTAACGCCCTGGAAGGCAACGCCATGAAATTGAGACGCGTCACATATCTGGCAACCGCTTTGACTTGCGCGCTGTGTGCGCCCGCGGTGGCGCAGAGTCCAAAGGACTGGATCGACATCAGGAATCCGCAAGAACTTCGCGAGCTTTTCTCCAACAAGACGTTCAAATTCAGCGCCGGCCGTGTCGGGCACTATCGTGCCGATGGCAAAGGAATCTTCATCGAGCCGGGAAAACAACCTCAGCCGCGGATGTGGGAAATCAAAGGCAAGGATCAAGTGTGCTTCACGCGAGAGACGGGTACCACCAGCGTCCGGTTACAGCGCAATCGCATGACCCCGAACCAGCTCGTGATGACAGACGTGAACAGCGCCATGCTTTTTTGGTTTCACGGTGGAAGACGGCATCCCGAAGTTCTGGGTCGAATGAACAACTCGATTGCGGACCAGAGGTGGGATCGGAACGAGCATAGCCTGGCAGTGGTGCGGACGGGGAACCTCATTCGATAAAGTGGACACCTCGAACTCACACTTGAGAAGAGTCCAATTGCCGGCACGATGGCCGTCTACGCGCTGCGCAGGCTGCAAATGGCCTGAACCGGTCCGGGAATTACGCGGACCAAGTCGATCACCCGTGCTCAGGCCAGAACCCGCCGACCCTGGCTGCCTGCCGCTGACGTCCGAGTTTCCGCGCGGCGTGGCTGGGGGGTGCGCGGTGGCTCATATAGCGCCCGCCGAGATATCTGGTTATCTGATATTCCGTGACGGCCTGACGGCACGCGCAAGCGCGTGCGTTCGGGCGCATGCTAGCCGCGTTGCGGCCTGTCGAGGGGAGGGCGGTCATGACACCGGTCTTCGACTACCGCGCGCTGCGCCTGCTGATGGGCATCATCGCCGTGGCGCTCCCCATCGTGGTGAGCGCGATCTCCACGACGGCCCTGTCGTCCATCAGCGCTTCCTACCATACCGAGAGCCGCGACTTCTTCGTCGGCCTGCTGTTCGTCGTCGCCGCGCTCCTGTGGGCCTACAACGGCCATGCGCCGGCGGAGAGCCGCTGGAGCAAGACCGCGTCCGTCGCGGCAATCGCCGTGGCGCTCTTGCCTACGGCATGCGACACCTGCCCGACGACCGCCGTATCTGTGACCCACTACGTCGCGGCGGGGGTGCTCTTCTCCATCCTCGCCTACTTCTGCTTCGTCTACTTCCGCATGAAGACCAAGGGCATGCCCGGGAAGAAGGGCCGGCGCAGCAAGATCTACTTCGTCTGCGGCCTGATCATGGTCGCGTGCATGCTGGCTGCGCTCGTCGCCAACTTCGCGCTGCCGCCGGAGACCCTGAAAGCGCTCCGCGTGACCTACTGGGCCGAAGCAATTGCGCTCGGCGCGTTTGGCCTGGGCTGGATCGTGGCCGGTAAGTACATCCCCTGGCTCATCGACCGGGAGGAAGCGCTGCACCTGTTCCGCGCGTGAGCGTGGGGGTACCGTTTGGCGGCCGCGCGGAATTTTCCCTGTTCGCGAGGCGTCCAGATCTGTTAATCCATGTCCGGGCGCCTCCCGGCATGTGCAGGTTTCGGGCATTCCGGGCATTCTTATGCGTAGCATGGAGCTCGCCTCATCTGCGGCTGGATCACGTGGAGAGCTGCAGGCGCGGAATGTAGGGCCAGGGAGGAAGAAAGATGCCGATCATTGGCGCGGTCGTTCTTTTCATCCAGTTCTGCTTCGCATATCACGCCCTGAAGACCGGGCGGCCCTATTGGTGGGTCTTCGTCATCATGGCCTTCCCTGTGGCCGGCTGCATCATCTACTACTTTGTGGAGGTGTTTCCCGGGTCGCGCGAGCAGCGCAGCGCCAACAAGGCCGCACGTGCCCTCGCGCGCGCTCTGCAGCCCGACGCCGACCTCAAGAAGCGGGCCGAGGAGCTGGAGATCTGCGGCAGCCTTGACAACAAGCTCGCGCTCGCCGCGGAGTGCATGAATCACCAGATGTACCTGGAAGCCATGAGGCTGTACGAGAGCTGTCTCGCCGGCGCGTACGCATCCGACGGCGCGATTCTCTTTGGGCTCGCAAGCGCGAGCATTGAGGCCAGCGACTGGGGAAAGGCCGGCGCCGCCATCGCGCGGCTCAAGTCCGACGCACCGAAGTTCCGGCCGCTGGAAGCCCGGCTGCTGGAGGCCAGGGTACTGGAGGGCCAGGGGCAAACCGACGCCGCTCTGGCCGCGTATCGCGAGCTTGCGCCAGTCTTCGTCGGGCTCGAGGCACGCTACCGCTATGGCAGCTTCCTTCTGCGCCTCGGCAAGCACGAGGCCGCGATGGAGATGTTCAACGACGTGGTCAAGCACGCAAAGCGCTTCGCGTCGTCGATCGAGGAAGAGGAACGTTGGGCTTCGGCCGCGCGGCAGGCGATCGCAGGCGGCTGACCTGTCCCATGCGGTCTGATCATTGCCGCTGCCTCGGCGCGCGAGGGTGCGGCGCAGCGTAGGCAGGCCGAGGAAGGTCACCATGAAGCTCATCGGCATGCTCGACTCGCCGTACGTGCGCCGAGTGGCAGTCGCTCTCGAATGCCTCGGCGTTCCCTTCGAGCACGAGGCGATTTCCGTCTTCAGCACCTTCGAGAAGTTCCGGAGCGTCAACCCGGTCGTCAAAGCCCCGACATTGATCTGCGACGACGGGGAAGTCGTCATGGACTCCAGCCTGATCCTGCAACTGGTCGAGGCGACGAAGACGGGCGGCCGCTCCCTCTGGCCCCCGGACCCGGTGGATCTGCAGCATGCATTCCGCGCGGCAAGCCTGGCGCTCGCCGCCTGCGAGAAGAGCGTCCAGATGGTCTACGAAGTGAACCTGCGGCCCGCATCCGCGCGCTACGCGCCCTGGCTAGCGCGGGTGCGCGGTCAGCTGTTGGCGGCATACGCCGGGTTGGAGCGGGAGATCGGCGAGCGCGGCTCGATCTTCGCCGGAGTGACCCATGCCAGCATCGCCGCTGCCGTCGCCTGGCAGTTCACGCAATCCGAACTGAGCAAGGTCGTTCCGGCAGACAAGCACCCGCTCCTGGTCCGGCTTTCGCAACGCATGGAATCGCTGCTGGCATTCCGGAAGTATCCGCCGGTGGGCCCCGGCGTACAGGCCGCACGCTGAAGCTTCCCGCCGGCCCATTCGCGAGCTACGTCGAGCACCCGCGCTTCGGCAAGGGCCCGCGGCGCTCCGGCCTCGACGTCGAAAGCACGCCCGACGGCAAGGTGTTCCTCCACTGGCACTCGGGTCCCGGCGTGCGCGTGCCGGGCACCGCCATCGCGGCGGACCTTCCGCGCCGGCGGCCGGCGACGATCCCGGTAACGCACTACTACGACGCGAAGCGCGCCTGCCGCAAGTGCGGCCGCCCGTTCCTGTTCTTCGCCGAGGAGCAGAAGCACTGGTACGAGGCGCTCGCCTTCCCGCTCGAGGCCGACTGCCTCGAATGCCCGCCCTGCCGCAAGGACGAGCGGAAGCTGCGCACCCTGCATCGCCAGTATGATGCGCTCCTGGCACGCGCCGACCGCAGCGAAGCCGACACGCTGGAGCTGGTGAAATGCGCACTGCAACTCTTGGAATCCTCCGTCTTCACGCCGAAGGCGCTCCCGCAGCTGCGCGCCCTGCTGAGGCCCCTGCTCGCCGACGCGTCGGGGCCACGCCATGCCGAGGCCACGGCGCTGCTGTCGAGGATCAAGGGCATCGCCGCCTGACGACCACGGCCCTGCGCAGCGCCCTCGCCGCCCTCCTAATCATCCTCGGCGCGAGCGCGGCGCACGCCGCCACTGTCGAGGAAGAAACGCTGAAATGGCTCGAGGTCCTGCGCGCCATCCGCGCCGAAGGCGCCGTCGCGGACACGGACCGCTACAACAAGCAGATGGACGACGCCTGGAAGTTCTTCCGCGCCAACAAGACCGAGGTGCTGCCGATCCTGCGCAAGGAACTGTCCGCGGAGATGCGCCAGCCGCGCCCGAACCCGCTGGTGCTGCTCGACATCGGCTATTTCATCCGGCTGCAGGACGCGCCCGCGGACAAGGAGCTGGGCCGGCAGGCCTTCTTTGCGGTGGACGGCTACGCCGAGATCGTGCGCTGGAACAGCCAGCAGTTCTTCAATTATGCGCACGCGGTAGCCCCGGACCGCGACGCGCGCACGCTCGCCTACCTGGACAGGCACTTTCTGCGCGGCACGGTTACCGCCGTCGTGCCGCAGCACGCGCTCACGCTGGACGAGACCCTGGTCTGCGTCTTTGTCTATGGTGCCTACGGCGAGGGGGCGGAGCGCCACCTCAGGACCCAGCTCACCGACCGGGCGGCCGTGCAGAGGATCATCGAGGTCCTCGTCTGGATCGGCTCGCCGGAAAGCGTTCCCGAGGTGAACGCGGCGATGCTGGCAAGCCGCGACTACGGCGCGTTCACCCGGGCCACGGCCTTCATGATGACCGCGGGCGGCCCGGCCGGCCGCGCCGCGCTGCTCGCGGCGCCGATCCGGGACTTCGACGCCAGGACGCAGGAGTACTACGCCAGGGTGCGGCGCCCGATCGAGGCAACGACCTACGAGTCGCTGCGCGAGCAGTTCACGAGGTTTCCCGACAGCGGCCCGCTCACCGATGCCGAGCTGAAGCAGAGGCTGGAGGCCATGTACCGCACCTATGGCAGCGACGAAAGGACCCGGCCGCAGTCCATTCTCGCCTCCGGCCTGCCGAAGGACTATCTCATTGCCGAGCTGACGCGCATCCGCTCGCGCATGCTGCAGCGCGTTTCCGACGAGGCGCTGTCCGACGTCAGGGTCACCAACGCGGTGCTCAACGCGCTCTACTACAAGCCGTGACGCAATGAACGCCGCGCTCCTCGCCTTCCTCCTCGCCCTGCCTGCCGCGGGCGCCGAGCCGACCGACGACCCGATGATCCGCTGGGACTGCGACGCCGAGGGCAAGCGCCTGGTCCTCGAGATGTTCCGGCCGCCCGTCGCGCAGGTGACCGAGCGCGAGCTGCTGCTCCTCAGCGGCGACCGGGGCTTCCAGCAGTGCCGCGTCAACGGCGCCCACTGGACGATGCTCGTCGACCTGATCGAGTACGACTCCGGCCGCTGCGAGCCCTTCCCCGACACGATCGTCAGCCTGCTGCGCGACGGCAAGCTGGTCCTGTCGCGCGTGCACGTCGGCGACAACTGCGAGCGGCTGCCGGTGCTGAGCGCGGCGCGCATCGAGGAGAACGGGGGCGAGACGCGCATCGAGCTGTGCGCGGCCGACACGTACGGCGGGGAGAGCCGCTGCGCGCCCTTCCGCCTCGACCAGTTGGAACGGGGCGTCGACAACGACGGCGTGGCCGCGCAGGCCGGGGGACGCTAGGCGCGCCGCTCCCGGCTCAGGCAGTAGTAGGTCCCGGCGAAGATCACCGCCGCGCCGACGAAGATCAGCGCGTCGACCGGCTCGCGGTAGAAGAGCGCGCCGACCACCGCGATCAGCGGCAGCCGCGTGAAGTCGATCGGCACCACGATGGTGGCGTCGGCGAGCTTGAAGGCGCGCGTCATGCAGTAGTGCGCCGTGTAGCTGCCCACGCCCATCACCGCCATCCACGGCAGGCTCGAGGGCGGCGGCGCCACCCACTGCGGCAGCGCGGTCGCCAGCGCGAGCGGCGTCTGCACCACCGACATCCAGAACAGGATGGCGAGCGGCGTGTCGGTGGACGACAGGCGCTTGGTGGCGATCATGTTGCCGGCGTAGAACAGCGACGCCGCGAGCGCCACCAGCGCCGCCGGGTGGAAGAAGGCGAACCCGGGGCGCAGGATGATCAGCACGCCCGCCAGGCCGAGCGCGAGCATGACGACGCGCGGCCGCGACAGGCGCTCCTTCAGCAGCAGCGCCGCGAGGATCGCCGTCCACACCGGCATCGTGAACTCGATGGCGAACACCGTGGCGAGCGGCAGCGCGCCGATGGCGAACACCCAGCAGTACTGCCCGGCGAAGTGGATGACGTTCCTCAGCAGGTGCAGCGGCAAGCGGCGCGTGCTGGTGACCGCGTCGCTCGCCTGCGCGATCACCAGCAGCACGATCGCCAGCATGATGACGCTGCGCACGAACAGCACCTGGAACGCGCCCATGTGCGCGAGCAGCTCGCGCGCGGCGACCGCCATGGCGGAGAAGGACAGCACCGCGCCGCCCATCCACAGGACGCCGCGCAGGGTCGGGGTCATCGGCGGCATTTTCACCTGCCCGGGGCCTCGCGGCGCGGGCAGATTCGCAGTCGCGGCGCTCATGGCCCGCAGCGCAGTAGACTGTCCTTCCCGCACCCCCCGCCGCGCAGGCTGGCGGCAGGTGACCCGGCCAACTCCAAGCCGGCGGCAACGCAGCCAAGGAGCACAATGGCCAGCGCATACGCAACGTTCTCCGGCCAGCAGTACTACGACCAGTACCTGGGGCCGATCCAGTTCGACCCCTTCGCCGCGGAACTCGCGCGGCGCCTGCCGCCGCGCCCGCCCGGAGACGTTCTCGAGGTCGCCTGCGGCACCGGGCTGGTGACCCGAAGGCTGCGCGAGCGCCTCGACCCCGAGTTACGACTCACGGCCACCGACCTGAGCGCGGGAATGCTGGACTACGCGAAAGCGCAGCTTGGCCAGCACAGCGGCATCGAATGGCGGGAAGCCGACGCGCTTCAGCTCCCCTTCCCGGACGGCGCCTTCGGCGCGCTGGTGTGCGGCTTCGGCATCATGTTCGTGCCGGACCGCGAGGCGATGCTCAGGGAGGCGCGGCGCGTTCTCGTGCGGGGAGGCATCCTGCTGCTCAGCGTCTGGGATCGCGTCGAGGAGAATCCGCACGCCCTGGCAGGCGCCGAAGTCATCGAGGCCATGTTCGCTGGGGATGCGGAGATGCGGTTCAGGATCCCGTACGAGATGCACGATCCTGCGCTGCTGCGGCAGCTGCTCGCGGGCGCGGATTTTCGACACGTGCGCATCGAGACCCGGCGCATCCCCTTCGCTGGGGCCGATCCGCAGCGCATCGCCACCGGCCAGATCCGCGGCACGCCGCGCTCTATGCTCATCGAGAAGAGAGGCGTGGCGCTCGAGCTGGTCATCGGCAAAGTCGCTGCCATGCTCGCCAGCCGAGGAGGCAACCCCTACCGCGGGCACGCGCAGGGGCTGATCGTCGAGGCGCAAGCGGGCTGAACCTGGGGGTGACGGGGCGCCACCCGGTATAATCCGCCCCCTCATGGAAGCCGAACGCCTCAACGCCCTCGCCGCCAAGCTCGAAGATCTGAACAAACGGTCTGCGGAGCTGAGGAGGTACCTTTGACTTCGAGGGCAAGCAGGCGCGCCTCATAGAGGTCAACCAGCAGCTCGAGGACCCTGCCGTCTGGTCCGACCAGAAGCGCGCCCAGGAGCTCGGGCGCGAGAAGAAGTCCCTCGAAGGCACCGTCGCCACGCTCGACGCCATCGCCACGGGACTCGCCGACTCGGGCGAGCTGTTCGGCATGGCGAAGGCGGAGAACGACGACGCCACCCTCCTCGGCGTCGAGGCCGACGTGCAGGGGCTGGAAAAGCAGGTCGCGCAGCTCGAGTTCCAGCGCATGTTCAACAACCCGCTCGACCCCAACAGCTGCTTCATGGACATCCAGGCGGGCTCGGGCGGCACCGAGGCGCAGGACTGGGCCTCGATGCTGGAGCGCATGTACCTCAAGTTCTGCGACCGCAAGGGCTACGCGGTGGAGGTGCTCGAGCAGACCGAGGGCGAAGTGGCGGGCATCAAGAGCGCCTCGCTGAAGATCAGCGGCGACTACGCCTACGGCACGCTGCGCACCGAGACCGGCGTGCACCGGCTGGTCAGGAAGTCGCCGTTCGACGCCAACGCGCGGCGGCACACCTCGTTCGCGAGCGTGTTCGTCTATCCGGAAGTGGACGAGACGGTGGCAATCGAGCTCAACCCGGCCGACATCCGCGTCGACACCTACCGCGCCTCGGGCGCCGGCGGGCAGCACGTGAACAAGACCGACTCGGCGATCCGCATGACGCACATCCCCAGCGGCATCGTCGTCCAATGCCAGAACGACCGCTCGCAGCACAGGAACCGCGCCGAGGCCCTGGCGATGCTGAAGTCCAAGCTCTTCGAGCTGGAGATGCGCAAGCGCGAGGCCGAGCGGCAAAAGCTGGAGGAGTCGAAGACCGACATCGGCTGGGGCCACCAGATCCGCAGCTACGTGCTGGACCAGTCGCGCATCAAGGACCTGCGCACCGGCGTCGAGAAAGGCGCCACGCAGGCGGTGCTCGACGGCGACCTCGACGATTTCATCGAGGCGAGCCTGAAGCGGGGCGTATAGGGAGAACCGCGGGCATGGAAGAAGACAACAAGCTCGTCGAAGAGCGCAGGGCGAAGCTGAAGGCGCTGCGCGCGCAGGGGCAGTCCTTCCCCAACGACTGGCGGCCCGCGCACCACGCCGCGCAGCTGGCGCAGCGCTACGGCGGCCTGGACAAGGCGGCGCTGGAGAAGGAGGGCGCCAAGGTCAGGATCGCCGGACGCATGATGCTCAAGCGCGTCATGGGCAAGGCGAGCTTCGCCACGCTGCAGGACTCGACCGGGCGCCTGCAGGTGTACGTGGCCAACGACGTCGCCGGCGAGGCCGCGCACGAGGCCTTCAAGCACTGGGACCTCGGCGACATCGTCGGCGTGGAAGGCACGCTGTTCAAGACCAACAAGGGCGAGCTGACGGTCAACGCCAGGACGCTGCGGCTGCTGGTCAAGGCGCTGCGGCCGCTGCCCGAGAAGTTCCACGGCCTCACCGACCAGGAGATGCGCTACCGCCAGCGCTACGTCGACCTGGTGGTGAACCCCGAGGTGCGCGAGGTGTTCGCCGCGCGCTCGAGGATCGTGCAGTCGCTGCGCGAGACGCTGGTCGCCGAGGGCTACCTCGAGGTCGAGACGCCGATGATGCAGCCGATCCCCGGCGGCGCGGTGGCGCGGCCGTTCCGCACGCACCACAACGCGCTCGGCATGGATCTGTACCTGAGGATTGCGCCCGAGCTGTACCTGAAGCGCCTGGTGGTGGGCGGCATGGAGCGCGTGTTCGAGATCAACCGCAACTTCAGGAACGAGGGCATCTCCACCAAGCACAATCCCGAGTTCACGATGCTCGAGTGGTACTGCGCGTACCGCGACTTCGAGTACATGGTCGAGCTCACCGAGACGCTGGTGCGCAATGCGGCCCGGGCCGCGCGCGGCGCGGACAAGGTGACCTACCAGGGCAATGCGATCGATTTCGGCCAGCCCTTCGCACGCCTGCCGATCCCCGAGGCCATCCGCCGGCAGGGCATCGCGGGCGACCTGCGCGACCGCGCGTTCCTGTCCCGCAAGCTCACCGAGCTCGGGGTAGAGCACAAGGCCGACCAGGGCTGGGGCTCGCTGCAGCTCATGCTGTTCGAGACGGTGGCGGAGAAGCACCTGGTCGCGCCCACCTTCGTGCTCGATTTCCCGGCCGAGGTGTCGCCGCTCGCGCGGCGCAAGGACGCCGATCCGGGCCTGACCGATCGCTTCGAGCTGTTCGTCGACACCAAGGAGATCGCCAACGGCTTTTCCGAGCTGAACGATCCCGAGGACCAGGCCGAGCGCTTTCGCGAGCAGGCGGCGAAGAAGGAGTCGGGCGACCAGGAGGCCATGTACTACGATGCCGACTACATCCGCGCGCTCGAGGTCGGTCTGCCGCCGACCGCGGGCGCGGGCCTCGGCGTCGACCGCCTGGTGATGCTGCTCACCGACAGCGCATCCATCAGGGACGTGATCCTGTTTCCCCACATGAGGCCGGAATAGGGACTGTCCCCGTTTAGCCAAGCGGCGCGAGAGCTAAATGGGGACTGTCCCTATTTGAGTAGTGGAAATCTCCCTCCCCGTCGCGCTCGCCGTGCTCGGCGCCGCGCTGCTGCATGCCGGCTGGAACGCGTACCTGAAGTCGGGCGCGGACAAGCAGCTGGATTCGATCGGCATTGCCGTGGGCAGCGGCGCCGTGGCGCTCGCCGTCGCGCCTTTCGCAGGGCTGCCCGGGAGCGCCTCCTGGCCGTGGCTCGCGGCCTCCGCCGTGGTGCACATCGCCTACTTCCAGCTGCTCGCCGGCGCGTACCGGTGGGGCGACCTGTCGTTCACCTACCCCGTCATGCGCGGCGGCGGCCCGCTCCTCGTCGCGGTTGCGGGCGTCGTCGCGTTCGGCGAGGTGCTGCCGTGGGCGCAGACCGCGGGCGTGCTGCTGATCAGCGCGGGCATCCTCGCCTTCGCGACGCACCGCGCGCCCGACCCGGCGGCGACGCGCAAGTCGCTCGCCTTCGCGCTCGCCAACGCCTGCGTCATCGCCGCCTACACGCTGATCGACGCCAAGGGCGCGCGCGTCTCGGGCGCGCCGGTCGCCTACGCCCTGTGGTTCTTCGTCGCCAACGGGTGCGTGATGCTCGCGCTGGGCTGCCTGCAGCGCGGGCTGGACGCCCCGCGCCACCTGCTGCGCCGCTGGCGCCTGACGTTCGTGGGCGGCGCCGGCGCCGTCCTCGCCTACGGCACCGCGCTCTGGGCGATGACGCAGGCGCCGGTCGCGCTCGTCGCCGCGCTGCGCGAGACGTCGGTGGTCTTCGCCGCCGTGCTCGGCGCGCTGTTTCTCCGCGAGCCGTTCACCGCGCGCCGCGTGGGCGCGACGCTCGTCGTGCTGGCAGGGCTGGTGGCGCTGCGCGCATGACTCAGCCGTGCGGCGCGACCGACTCGCGGTACGCGTGCCAGGTCATGTGGCCGATGAGCGGCAGCGCGACGACCAGGCCCACGTAGTACGTCGCGAAGCCGGCCGCCGTGAGCGCGACGATGCACGCGGCCCAGACGAGCATGGTCGCGAAGTTCGCGCGCAGCGCGTTGAAGCTGACGATCGCCGCGGTGATGGTGTCCATGTCGCGACGGTCGAGCAGCAGCGGCAGCGACAGCGACGACGTGGCGAACACGAACAGCGCGAGCGCGCCGCCCGCCGCCGCGTAGGCGGCGGCGAACGCCCAGGTGTCGGGCGCGGCCCAGTCGATGCGTCCCCCGGGAAAGAACAGCGCCACGACCACGACCGAGACGCGGATCCAGGCCGCGAGCATCAGCGTGAGCACGAGCGCATAGAAGCCGATCGCCGGAAGATTCGCCCTCCAGGCGACGAGCGACGGCGCGAGGCGCGCCGGCTCGTGGCGCTCGCGCCGGCGGCTGAGCTCGTACAGGCCGATGGCGACGAACGGCCCCACCAGCAGGAAGCCGGTGGTGAGCGCGATGCCGACCGCGCCGCCGAAGTGCTGCGTGAGCAGGAATCCCATCAGCGCGAGCGTCGCGCCGTAGAACAGGCTCGGCCCCGGCGCCGCGGCGAGATCGGCCCAGCCCGCGGCGAACCAGCGGCGCAACGCGCCGGGCGCGAGCAGCTTCACGCGCGGCCAGACGAACGCGTCTTCCTCGCGGCGCTGCATTCAGCTGCCCAGCAAGTGCTCGAGCACCGGCCGTGCCCGCTCGGTCGCCGCGCGCCCCTCGTCGATCGCCTCGCGCGCCCGGTCGAAATCCATCATGGCGAAGTCCGGCAGGATGGGCGTGATCAGCACGTCGGCCGGGTCGCCGGCGAGCCGGCTGCGGGCGACGCGCACCTGCATGATGTCGAAGCTGGTGAAGAACACGCCGAGCGGCGAGGGCATGCCCGCATCCGTGCCCGCGGCGCTGCCGGCGCGCGTCGGAAGGAACCGCTCCAGCCACGCGGGCCTGCCGTCGTCGCGCTGCGCCGGCCGGCCGCGCTCGCGCTCGCGGTAGTGGCCGAGCTTCGCCCAGCCGAGGTCCACCGCGATGACCAGGTCGGCGCCGAGCGCGCGGCACATCGATACCGGCACGGGATTGACCAGGCCGCCGTCCACCAGCAGCTCGCCGTCGCGCAGCACCGGCGCGAACACGCCGGGGATGGCGATCGAGGCGCGCACCGCGTCGAGCACGTGACCCTCGCGCAGCCAGACCTCGCGCCCCGTGTCGAGCTCGGTGGCCACCGCGCCGTAGGGCATGGGCAGCGCGGCGATGTCCTGCAACCCGAAGCGCAAGCGCATGAACTCGAACAGCTTCTTGCCGCGGATCAGCCCGCCGCGCCAGGTGAAGTCCATCAGGCCGAACACCTCGCGCCAGCCGAGCGACAGCGCCCAGTCCTCGAGGCGCTCGACCTCGCCCGCGGCGTAGGCCGCGCCGACCAGCGAGCCCATGGACGTGCCGCACACGACGTCGGCGCGGATGCCCGCGTCGCCGAGCGCGCGGATCACGCCGAGGTGCGCCCAGCCACGCGCGCCGCCGGCGCCGAGGGCGAGGCCGATGATCGGTTTGCGTGGGTTCGACATGACCGCAGGGCGCAGGCGACGCTTACGCGTCGGAGCCTACGACCGGTTCTCTATGGTCTCCTGTTTTTCGGCCGGGTGAATCTTCCGGCCGAAAAACAGGAGATCGATTTAACTGCAAAGACGTCGCGGTACCGCATGCGACGTCGCCTGCTCAGACCCTCTCGAAGATCGCCGCAATCCCCTGTCCGCCGCCGATGCACATGGTCACCAGCGCGTAGCGCTTCTGCGTGCGCTCGAGCTCGTACAACGCTTTCACGGTGAGGATCGCGCCGGTGGCGCCGATCGGGTGGCCGAGCGCGACCGCGCCGCCGTTGGGATTGACCTTCGCCGGATCCAGGCCGAGGTCCTTGGTCACCGCCATCGCCTGCACGGCGAAGGCCTCGTTCGATTCCACCACGTCCATGTCGGCGGGCTTGAGACCGGACTTCTCGAAGACCTTCTTCACCGCCGGAATGGGCCCGAGGCCCATGACCTGCGGCTCGACCCCCGCATGCGCATACGCCACGAGGCGCGCCATCGGCTTCGCGCCCTTCTTCGCCGCCGCGCCCGCTTCCATCATGACGATGGCGGCGCCCGCGTCGTTGATGCCCGAGGCATTGCCCGCGGTGACGGTGCCGTCCTTCTTGAACACCGTCTTCAGCTTGGCGAAGTCCTCGGCCTTCGCGCCCGGACGCACGTGCTCGTCGAGCGCGTACTGCTCGACGCCCTTCTTCGACTTCACCTCGACCGGCACGATCTGGCTCTTGAAGTGGCCCTTGTCCAGCGCGCTCGCCGCGCGCCGGTGCGATTCGAGCGCGAAGGCGTCCTGCTGCTCGCGGGTGAAACCGTACTTCGCGGCGATGTTCTCCGCGGTGACGCCCATGTGGCCGTGGCCGAAGGGGTCGTGCAGCGCGGCGGTCATCGCGTCCACCACGGCCGCGTCGCCCATCCTCTGGCCCCAGCGGCCCGCCGGCAGGAAATAGGCCGCGCGGCTCATGCTCTCCGCCCCGCCGCCCACCACCGTGTCGGTGTCGCCGAGCAGGATGTGCTGCGCCGCCGAGACGATCGCCTGCAATCCCGAGCCGCACAGCCGGTTGACCGTCAGGCAGGGCGTGCCCACCGGCAACCCCGCGTCGAGCGCGGCGACGCGCGACAGGTACATGTCGCGCGCCTCGCCGTGGATGACGCTGCCCATCACCACGTGCCCGACGCCCGCCGGATCGACCTTGGCGCGCGCGAGCGCCTCCTTGATGGCGATCGAGCCCAGCTTCGTCGGCGCGCAGTCCTTGAGCGCGCCGCCGTAGTCGCCGATCGCGGTGCGCGCACCACCCACCACCACCACTTCTCTCGTGCTCATGCCAGTCTCCCGTGTAGGTCGTGGGCGCTCGCGCGCTCGATCACGACGTTCCTGAATTCTCCCGCCTTGCCGCCGCGAAAGCGCACCGTGCCGTCGATCTCGGGCGCGTCCGCAGCGCAGCGGCCGACGCCCGGTGCGTCGACCAGCACCTGCATTGTCTTTCCGACCCTAGCCTGCAGCTTGCGCGCGCTGATC